>NZ_JBHIRR010000004.1:120250-165197 GCF_042197325.1 Bartonella sp. AA16NXGY
AAAAAGCCACTGACGCTGTTGATAAGGCAACTGATGCAGTGAAGAAAGCACCTGAAGCAGCTGATAAAGCAGCATCTGATGTGGTGGAAAAAGCTACTAGTGTTGCGGAGCACCAAGGGATTATTTTAGAGAATCAACAGGCTTTATTTAAAGATTATGATTTAGATAAGCTTTTGCATAAGATACGAATGGTGCTTGAGCATAACAGTTTAAAAAATGTTAACAAGCAGTTTCACGAGCTTTTTGATACAGAAGTCTCTTCTGTTTATTCTTGTTCTTTTGAAAAGTCTGCTGTAGATGAAAAATCTCAGACTGTAAAGGAAGAGATGGAGCAGGACCATAGTACAGGTGACCAGACAAAGGTTGCTGCTGTGGAAGCTAAGGTGGAGAGCCATGACCATGAAAACAGTCAACCTTTTAACAAAGCGCATGAAGTAAGTGCTCCAATTGAAGCACATCAGAGTGACAATCTTTCTTCTTCTAAAGCTTTGTATAAGGAAGGGTATGATTTTATTCGTTCTGCTAACTATGTTGATGCTGAAAAAAGCTTTTGCGCTTTTCAAAATCGTTACAAAAAAGATTCTTTGAGTGATGATGCTTTATTTTGGTTGGCCGAATCTTTGTTGGGGCAAAAACGCTATCATGAAGCAGCACAAGTTTATCTTACCGCATGGTATGCAGATAAAAAGAAGCTCTATACCTCCGAGATTTTACTGAAATTAGCAAGAAGTATGGTCGCTCTTGAGCCAAATAAAGACGATTGTGCTCATTTTGTGAAAAAATCAAAACGTCAACAAACATTAGCATCTGTTTTTTGTAAACCTGCAAAATAAACAGCGAGGTCGTTTTCGGTGTGCGTTAGACTGGCAAGAAATCTCTTTAAAACATCGGATTTTATTCAATGTCAGAAGTTGATTCTTGCCGTCTCAGGGGGAAGTGATTCTTTGGCTTTGATGTTTTTGGTCAAAGAGCATTTGGAAACACTCGTATTTCCTCCAGAAATGATTGTTGTCACGGTTGATCATCAATTGCGTAAAGAATCGATGCGTGAAGCAGAAACTGTTGCGAAAATTTGTCGTGTCCATGATATTCAACATATCACTGTGCGATGGGAAGGCGAAAAGCCAAAGACGCATATTGCTTCCAGCGCGCGTGTTGCACGCTATGATCTCTTGGTTAAAGAAGCACAAAAACAAGGCGCATCACTTATTATGACGGGGCATACACTCAATGATCAGGTTGAGACCTATCAAATGCGGTATCAACGTCTCCAAAAGAATAGAGGTGCTTTATATAGTGAAGCTGTTGCCATGTGCGATGAGGTTTATGCCAGTGGTTTTGCTGGTGCTTTGCGCGGTGAAGCCGAGGGTATACGTGATGAGGATCATACCAGAAAAACAAAAAAAAATATTGCCGAAAAAAACTATGGTCCCCTCTATGAGCGTGGTTTATCCTGTATTCCGCGTGAGGCGCTGTTGCATAGAAAAGTGCGTTTGATTCGGCCACTCCTTGGTGTAAAACGCCAAACATTACGGAATTATTTACGCTTACAAGGACAAACATGGATTGATGATCCAACCAATGAAGATCGCAATTTTGAACGTGTGCGCGTGCGTCAATCTCTTTCTCCACAAAAATTGGCTTATATTGCTCAAAAAATAAATGAAGCCGCATTGCAGCGTCGTCAACAAGCTAAAAATATTGCTGATTTGATCTTAGCGCTGGATATTACTGTCCAACATGGGCGTTGTTTCATAGAAAAGCCTGCGCTGTTTTTACAGAAACATTCCAGTTTTCCTTTCGTGGTGGGGCTCTTTGCTGTGCTGATGGGAGGGGGATTTTATTTGCTCCCCAATCAGAAATTAAGCATGCTTGTTCAAAAACTCTGTCTTGATTCTCCAGAAAAGCGGCGTTTTACTTATGCGGGCTCTGTTATTGAATATAACAAGCAGGGAATTTCTTTGTGGCGTGAAGGGCGAAATATGAAAGAGGCTATTGTTGAGCCAGATAAAACTTTTATATGGGATGGGCGCTATCATATCACAAATCATGGATATGAGGCTATAAAGGTTGGAGCCGCAAATTTAGAACAGCTGAAATTTTTATTAAAAAATAGCGATTTTGAGCTTGAAAAGCCTCATTTTCCCTCTTTACAATCGCTGCTGATGATCTCAAATCATAAAGGGTATGATATTCCAGAGTTGATTTCTCAAGCAGTTGTTCATAAACATGTTATCGTCAAGCGGATTATGGCACCTTTCGATTGGCTTTCCTCACGAGAAGATGCAGCCTTGGTGAATGTTGTGGAACCTTTTTTTAATATTGAGGTGAAAAGATAAAGGAAAATTACTCTAAAAGAAAATAAACAGCTTCTCATCCCTTGGCAAGGGGCTGACAAGGTTATATGTTAAGGGGAACTGTTTGAAATCTATATTTGATTAAGTGGGCTGAATATGAATTCCAATTACCGCTCTCTCCTTATTTGGGGAGTTATTGCATTGATTTTGATTGTGTCGTTTTCTCTCTTTAATGGAGATAGCCAACGTTCTGGTGGTGGAGAAGTCTCCTATTCTGAATTTTTGCAAAAAGTTGAGAATAATGAGTTGAAATCTGTGACCATTCAAGGTCAAAAATTAACAGGAAAAACCATTGAACATAGAGCTATTTCAACCTATGCTCCTCGCGATCCAGGTTTGATACAAAAATTGGAAAGTAAAAACGTCAATGTTAAAGCTATTCCTGAAAGCTCTGGAAATAGCATTTTCCTCAATCTCCTCTTTTCCTTGTTACCTGTTATTATTATCGTGGGGGCGTGGGTCTTTTTTATGCGGCAAATGCAAAATGGATCACGCGGTGCAATGGGATTTGGGAAATCGAAAGCAAGATTGCTTAATGAAGCGCAAGGACGTATTACCTTTAAAGATGTTGCTGGCGTTGAAGAAGCAAAGCAAGATCTTCAAGAAATTGTTGAATTTTTACGCGAACCACAAAAATTTCAACGCTTAGGGGGGCGTATCCCACGCGGTGTTTTGCTTGTTGGTCCTCCAGGAACCGGTAAAACTTTGCTAGCACGTTCTGTGGCCGGTGAAGCCAATGTGCCATTCTTTACCATTTCAGGGTCTGATTTTGTTGAAATGTTTGTTGGTGTTGGGGCAAGCCGTGTGCGCGATATGTTCGAACAGGCTAAAAAAAATGCACCTTGTATTATCTTTATTGATGAAATCGATGCTGTTGGGCGCCATCGGGGGGCTGGTCTTGGCGGTGGAAACGATGAACGTGAACAGACCTTAAACCAGTTGCTTGTCGAAATGGATGGGTTTGAGCCCAATGAAAGTATTATTCTTATTGCTGCAACAAACCGTCCCGATGTGCTTGATCCCGCTTTGTTAAGACCAGGGCGCTTCGACCGACAAGTTGTTGTGCCAAACCCTGATGTTTCTGGGCGTGAACAAATCTTGAAAGTGCATGTGCGCAACGTGCCTTTAGCGCCTAACGTTGATTTGAAAATTTTGGCAAGGGGAACACCAGGATTTTCCGGTGCGGACCTGATGAATCTGGTCAATGAAGCTGCTCTTATGGCTGCAAGCCGTAATAAAAGAGTTGTCACGATGCAAGAATTCGAAGATGCCAAAGATAAGGTGATGATGGGGGCGGAACGTCGTTCAACCGCTATGACACAAGAGGAAAAAGAACTCACTGCCTATCATGAAGCAGGACATGCTATTGTGGCTCTTAATGTGCCGGTTGCTGATCCTGTCCACAAAGCAACAATCGTTCCAAGGGGAAGAGCATTGGGAATGGTGATGCAATTGCCTGAAGGCGATCGCTATTCTATGAGTTATCGGTGGATGATTTCTCGTCTGGCCATTATGATGGGTGGACGTGTGGCTGAAGAATTAAAGTTTGGAAAGGAAAATATCACATCTGGTGCTTCTTCTGATATTGAACAAGCAACGAAATTAGCTCGCGCGATGATCACACGGTGGGGATTTTCTGATCTGCTTGGAAATGTAGCTTATGGCGATAACCAAGATGAAGTCTTTTTGGGTCATTCTGTTGCGCGAACACAAAATGTCTCTGAAGAAACAGCGCGCATGATTGATATGGAAGTGCGTAAGCTTATTGATGATGCCTATAAAAATGCGACAAACATTTTGAAAACAAAAAGAAAAGAATGGTTTGCTTTGGCACAAGGTTTGTTGGAATATGAGACTTTAACGGGAGCTGAAATTAACGAAGTTATTGCAGGAAAGCCTCCTTCACGCACACAGAAAGATGAGGGTGCTGCGCCACGGGGGTCTTCTGTTCCAAAAACTGGAAAAATGAAGACAGAGACAACAGTGGTAGATGAAAAAAGCGCTGAAGCAGCCCCTAAAACAGTGCTTCATAAAGCAGAGACAGATAAAGGCGAGGTAGGCAAAGCAGAGGCAGCTGTTGGGAAAAAAACAGCAAAATCCGGTAATGTTGAGCCTAAGGAGGCTCAGTCTAAAGAAGTGCAATCGGATGAGACTGAGAAAAAAGCGCAAAGCACAAAAGGCACCACAAAATCAGTCAACCGCTCTAAAAGTAATGCTGAAAAGAAGTCCAATACTGCGGGACATGATAAAGAAAAATAAGAATTATTTAATATCGCTTGAGTGACGATGTTTTAGGAAAACTTCTAATTTTTTTGAGAAAGGCGCAAGTTTTGTTTGCGCCTTTCTTGTAATATTTGCAAAAATATGGAAGCAAAAAATTAAGCAAAGCCGTTGTATTATGACGGCTTTAGCATGCTACAAGGCGAGGTGGACTGTTGCTTTTCTAATGTGGTAGGGTTGTGAGGTTAGGCGATAGATTTCCTTGCTGATTTTGTAGGGTATGAGGTTTGGTGCTGGGTTTCTTTACGGATTTAGCAAGTGTGTGAGATTATCCGTTGGTTGTATTAAAGGGGTGTATAGAGCATTTTGAGGAGATAATATTGCTTTTATGTGGAAGGGTGTAAACATAATTGCTTGAGAGTGGTTTAGATGTGTAGATGGTGAATAGGGGGCTTGATTGTTTAAATGCATGAAGGTTTAGATCAATGATCTGATTTTATACGGGGAGCGGGGGGACTATTGTACCAAGGGGGCTTGTTAGGGGTTTAAGGAAAAGCCAAGGGAAGAATTATATATTAAAGGAAAGAGGCATGGTGCAAAAATATTTTGGTACAGATGGAATTCGGGGGAAAGCCAATTCATTTCCTATGACACCCGATTTTGCCATGAAGGTGGGGATGGCTGTAGGGGTTTTATTTCGCTCACAACATCAATCTCATCGTGTGGTGATTGGCAAGGATACACGATTATCTGGTTATATGTTGGAAAACGCTTTGGTTTCAGGATTGACTGCTGCGGGGATGGAAGCTTTTTTATTGGGTCCAGTGCCAACCCCTGCTGTTGCAATGCTTTGCCGCTCTTTGCGAGCGGATCTTGGGGTGATGATTTCTGCTTCTCATAATCCGTTCTATGATAATGGAATTAAACTTTTTGGTCCTGATGGTTTTAAACTTTCAGATGATATGGAAGCCAAAATTGAACAATTGATCGATACAGATCTTTCAAAATCTTTAGCAAGTTCTGCCGAAATTGGTTATGCAAAACGGGTTGAGGGGGATATTTATCGTTATATTGAATATGCCAAACGAACTTTGCCGCGTGATGTTCGCTTAGATACTGTGCGTATTGTTGTGGATTGTGCCAATGGGGCTGCTTATAAAGCGGCTCCCCGTGCTTTATGGGAATTGGGGGCTGAGGTTTTTGCTATTCATGATGAACCCAATGGGACCAATATTAATCAAAAATGTGGATCAACCGATTTAAGCTCTTTAAAACGAAAAGTGCATGAAGTGCGTGCTGATGTGGGGATTGCTCTTGATGGAGATGGAGATCGTGTTCTCATTGTTGATGAAAAAGCACAAACGGTTGATGGAGATCAGTTAATTGCTGTAATTGCTGAAAATTGGCATAAAATGGGACGATTACGGTGTAATGGTGTTGTCACAACGATTATGTCAAATCTTGGACTAGAACGTTTCTTGAATAGCAAAGGGTTGCACCTTGTAAGGACAAAAGTTGGAGATCGTTATGTTGTCGATGCCATGCGCCAAAAGGGATATAATGTTGGTGGTGAGGCTTCTGGCCATATCGTGCTTAGTGATTTTGGTACCACGGGTGATGGCTTGGTGGCTGCATTGCAGATTTTAGCTTGTATGAAGGAAAGTCAAAGCCCTATGAGCCAATTGTGTAAACGGTTTGAACCTGTACCGCAAATTTTAAAAAATGTAACGATTAAAAATAAAAATGTCTTGAAAAAAAATCCCGTCAAAGCGGCCATTGATCAAGCAGAGAAGCGGTTAGGAAAAGAGGCACGGCTGGTGATCCGCGCTTCTGGAACGGAGCCGGTTATCCGCCTTATGGCTGAAGGCGATGCACGAGAAGTATTGGACACTGTCGTGACAGAGTTGATGGATGTTATTATTCATCATGATGTACGCATGGGGACTGCACTTGAGGAATCTTGAATTTTTTGAAAAAATTATCAGATCATCTTTGAATAAAGGTCTGATTTTAATGCGGGATTTTGGCAATTACAAAAGGTATGATTATTAACTCTGTTAGTGATGTAATAACGGTAATGGATACTCTATCTACGAACAAATTAAATAAAAAAGGGAAAAGTCTAATTCTAATAACTACAATGCGTATAGATTTCTCTATAGTTCGTAAAATATGAAAAATATGCCTTTTTTTGATTTCCCTTTTTCTTTTACTTATTCGTAAACCGGTTATTAGTTTAACAGAGTTTGTAGGGGGTTATTAGTGTTATTCATTCTTTTTACTCGATATACAGCGGGTGCAGCGCCTCATGAACATCAAACAGCAATGGTCATTGTGGTTATATCATCTTGATGTTTCTAAGTGCCGCTGCCAATTGGAGATATGATACGCTCCTATTACGTTTAGCTCCTCCTAATTATGAACTTATACTTTTCCAATAATTAGTAGAATAATGAGAAAGAGATGAGAATGAGTAATTTTTTCACGACAGTTCTAATGTTTATAAAGTAAAAAAAGCCGTGTGATGTAAAAATAATGAACATTTTTTGTATCTTGGAAGGGTACACTCTATATTCATTTACAATTTTAAGATTTAAACATAAAAGGATTGAAGCCTTCTATAATACTGGTACGACTGAAGGGATTAGAACCGCCCATGCTCAAAAATTAAAGCGTATTCTAAGTGCTCTTGAAGGAGATGTATCGCCAAAAGATTTGAGTTATCCATCCTTTTAATTACATCTGCTAAAGGGTGATTTCAAGGATTATTAGTCAATTACTGTAAATGGAAATTGTTGCGTAATATTTCGCTTTGATAGCATAGATGTGGAAATGGTTGATTATCTGGATTGTCATCAAAAAGCAGGTCTAAACAATGATGAAGAATCCTTCACATCTCGGTGAATTATTGCGAGAAGATGTGATCAAAGAGCTTGGTTTATCCGTTAATGAAGCAGCAGAGTAGCTTGGTATATCTCGTGTAGCACTTTCTAGAGTTTTAAATGGAAAAGCCGCTATGAGTGCTAATCTTGCTATTAGGCTTGAAATGTCTGGTGTAAGCACAGCACGTGCTTGGCTTGCTATGCAAACAAATTATGATCTATCAAAAAAAAATCCTTAACAACAGTCCCATGATCAAGATTGCATAAAAGAGTTTCAAATGGCAGTTAAGTTTTTGCAACAGAAACGTATACAAGAGCTAAATCATGCGTATGAGCGTACAAGGTCAAAAGATGTAACGCGGGTAAGACAAGGAATAAAATCTTGTTTCTATAGTCTGTTTGGCTATAATAAATGTAAGCAAATGAGGGTTTTAATATGTTGAGTGAAGAGGAACTTAAGCTGCGTCGCCTCTATGCTGAAAATGCATTGGCAAGCCAACGTTTAGAGGGATTAGAGCCAGATCCGCTGGTTGTTGCACAAATGGAGCGTGTTATTATTGGAGAGCTTGAAACAAGTGATATCCTCAAAGATTATATGGAGAGGGTAAAACGTGGAGAAGTATAAGGGGAGCGGTGATTCTTATACTGATCCTGAAACTGGTGTGATGTATAATCGGCTTGGTATTAAAGACAAAGCCACACTGCAACGTGTAGAATCTACGATTTCTTATGTAAAATCTTTCGAATTTGTACATACTCCTATTGGTGGTAAGTTTGATCTGAATTACATGAAAGAGATTCATAGAAGACTGTTTGGTGACATATATGAATGGGCGGGACAAGTTCGTTTAGTGGATATTGCCAAAGGCAATAGTATGTTTGCTAGTTATAATCAGATTGAAAGTTATGCACCGAAGATTACGCAAAAGCTTGCAAAAGAACAGTATCTGCGTGGTCTTGGTGCTTATGACTTTAGCCAAAGGGCTGGATATTACATGGGCGAGTTGAATGCGTTGCATCCGTTTCGAGAGGGGAATGGGCGTACTCAGCGCGAATTTATGGTGCAACTTGCTCGTGAAGCTGGTTATCATATCAACTGGAAGGGTATTGAGCGACAAGAAATGACACGTGCGTCAATTGAAGCACATTTTGGTAATTCAGAATATCTATCTGCACTCATCTATAAGAACCTTATCAAGTTTACAGAAAATAAAAGGGATGATGTTTCTCAAGGTATTGGCAAAAATATTGCTTTTGGCGTTGATCTTAATAAAGAGTGCTTGGAACAACAAAAAGAGAAGATTGAAACTCCTTGGGATAGAGAAAAGACAAGTTTTGCTAAACGTCAAAAAGAAGAACTAGAACAATTACAAAATGATTTGAATGTTGTTGCAAAAGCAACAGAACGAGAGCCATACCTTGCTGCTTATACGGATAACTCTAATCTAGAACAGAAGGTGTTAAGCGCCCTTAGAAATAAAAAATCTTATGTTAATATGTTTAAGGAGTTAAACAGTCGTTTAGCATTTATTTATAGAGATCCACAAGAGGCTGCGTTTAGGATTGAGCAAACGATTTTAGCAGGTAAAGGCGATAAACTTCCTGATATTTTGGATAGGGCACCTGATAGAGCAGGCGAACTGCGTGGGTCAGATCGTTTTATCGATAAATTGAAGGCTACAGGAAAAGAACGAAAAGAAGCGCTTTATCATGTTCCTCTTGCTATTTCTTCTATTAAACTGCTTCAATCCTTTTATAAGAATTCTTATGAGACACATATGGATAGTGTTACACGGGAGCGTGAGCGATTGAAAGTTGAGGTTCCGTCACTTTCACAAGAAGCAGTGACTTTTATGAAAAACGTTGAAGCTGGTTGTGATAGTTATTCAAAGATACCAGAGCAGGTTAATCAAGAGTTTTTAAAGCTACAAAGTGTTTTAGATAAACGTTTTGGACATGATGCCATTCATAAATATGGTTTTGATTTATCAAAAGCAATCCCCAAAGAACAGTCTTATAATAAAGAACGCATAAAAGAGTTTCAAATGGCAGTTAAGTTTTTGCAACAGAGACAACAGGAGAAAATCAACGCAATAGCGCGTGCAAGATCAATAGATATGATACGGTAAGGGCAAGGATAAAGCCTTATGCTGTATAAGCCCTATTAAGCCATATGGCAAAAGAGAGGTAATCAAAAGAGGTTTAATATGGGTGTGACAAAAGACGTTGTATGTGCCTGCATAGATAGGGCGTTAAAAAAAATTCGGTGAAATATTAGCAAGTTTAGGACTTACGGTGTCTGATTTCATCCGTATTGCTTTGACAAAAGTTGTTGATGAAAGAGGATTGCCGTTTGATATGTATATTCTTCATGAGAAAACGCTTAAAACTTTTGAGAAAAGTGATAAGGGTTAAGAAAAGTGACAAGGGTTAAGAGATATAGCTGAAGATAAGTAAGATTTGTTTTGTCATTTGGATATTTGATATTTCTGATCATTTACTTCAAATGAGCTTTTAATTTACATCGTTATCGTTATCGTTATGGGTGTTTCCGTATATTGAATGATGTATGCAAACCGTGATTGAAATGGCAGCTTATTGAACTTCTGTGAAAGAAGAAGGCATATCGCCTGAATAATTATTTGATATTGTTTCTTTTATTGCTACTCATTCAGATGCTGGTGGTCTTATGCAAGGTATGAGAGAAAGCCAAGGAAAGTTAGGTTTAAAAGCATAAGAGTAAAAGTGGGGGATATAAAGTTATACCCTTTTTTGGTGGTTAAAATATTCCGGTGTTGATCGAAGATATTTACAGTCAATCATCTTGAGGTAATTTGACAAAATCAGAGAGGAATGCGTTGAAGAAAATTTTATACTGCGCCTTGATGAATATCGAAAAGAATAATAATGGATAAGGCACATAAAGCAGGACCTCGTATATTAAAAGGTGTTTGTGAAGCTTTTGTCTGAAGCTAAAGGTGAAGCGGATACTAAATTTTGTATCGATATTCCTGCAAATATTGATGTCAAAAAAAATCAGAAAAAATATAGGGTTATAGATATCATTTTCGGCACGTTTTGGTTTTCCTGTGGGGCGCATTCGTGATTGGGAATGGGGATGATATTTTTACTTCTTTTTACTTGTTGTTTTCGATTATTGACACTGAACTTGAAGCTATGGTGGTAATTTAGCACGCGATGATATCCGCGGCTTATAATCGTGTTTTTAAGAAAGCTCTATTGGTATAGTTTTTGCTTATAAAAAAGGGTGTGAGGGGTAGCGTTTTTTTAAAAAGCATCACGGCGTTTGAAAGGGTCGTAATAGATTTCTGTTACACGAAATTTTCCTTCGAGGCGTTTACATTGGATGATGACATCAATCATCGAGATTAATAAGCCGCGGATATCATCGCGTGCTAAATTACCACCACCGTCACTTTCTTTGACTAAAAGGGTCATTTGTTCAAAGGCTGCAAGGGCTGTTGAGGCGTGGACGGTGGTAATGGAGCCGGGGTGACCAGAATTGACATTACGGATATAGTAAAAGGCTGTACCATCACGCAGCTCTTGTAGAAGGATTCTGTCGGGGCGCATGCGTAAGCCAGATTCAAGCAGTTCTTTTGCGCCTGCTTTTGCTAAGCCTTGGTTATCTTTTGAATAAAAGAGCTGCACTTTGTTGGCGTGCGGAACGACAAGTTCTGGCGTGTCTTCAATGGTGAGAATTCGTTCATAGTCAGGGATTTTTGCAATCAAAGCTTTGGAGAGGGTTGTTTTACCAGAACCGGTTTTGCCCGATATTAAGATATTTTGTTGTGTAATAACGGCTTTTTCTAAAAAGGTGCAAAAGTCTTTGGCGATAAAGAGATCTGTTAGCTCTTTGTCTGTGTCAGAGAGTTCGGATAATCGTTCTGTCATTTGTTGCGTGGGTGTGAAACTGGTGTTTTGGGCAACAGAAAAAAGATTGTTTTCATGTAAACTTTCAAGAGAAAAAGTGCGTGATGAAGGTTTACGAATGGTCATGCTAATGGTATTGGCTGCAACTGCTGGAGGCATAACAATTTGTATGCGTTCGTTGTTTGGCAGTGTTGCGGAGAGAACGGGGTTTTCTACACTGATTTTTTGTGTTGTGTAGGCAGCAACAACTTTTGCAATCCCTTCTAGTTCGCTGTAGGTTAGCTCTTTTAAGATGTGGGTTTGCCAACCATTGGGACCCTCAACGATTACTTCGCCAGGGCGATTGATGACAATTTCAAATAAATTGTCATTATTGAGGAAGTCATCTAAGATCTTTAATTTTGTTAAGACGATGGAGGCGCGTTCTGCATTTTTTGCTGATGGCATAATGTGACTTTATTGGCTTAATGAAAAAAGGAATAGCCGGGAGTAGAGCGGTTTCTTTTGCTCTTTACGACTAGTTTATAGACAGAGGAAAAATCGAGATCTTTTGCTACGAAAATGTTGACGAGTTCGCCTTGAAATTTTTCTAAGGTAGGGGGGATGTTGATTTGATTTTCAAGAGCAATACTGGCGGCCTCTTTTCCAGTGTTGTTTGCGCCTTCAAAACCGCCGCCTCCAGAGTTGTTTGAACCTTCTTTATTGGAATTGCCTACTATTTTATTTGTTAAAACTGTTGTGGCACCATCAATAACGGTGAGTAAAAGGGAAGAGCCAAAGCGTTCCCACCAATGGGTGTTGATGTTGCCATCAAAACCGGCTCTGCCTAAACTGTCGGTTGCGGGTGAGGCAAGGTCGATGATGACACCGGTTGGGGTTTTTGCTCTTGTCCAGAGTACAAAGAGGCGAGATTGACCTTGTTTTATCCCTCCGCGGTATTCGCCAATCACTTGGGTTCCTTTATCAAGCAAAACAACGCGCCCATTGTCAGAGAGGATATCACGGTTGATGATGCAGCTTGCAAAGCCTGGTTGCTCACTGTTTAATGCGGTTTCTAAGATACAGGGAATAGAGGTTCCCATGGCGATGATAAAGTTTCTATTGCCGATGAGTTTTGCTTTTGCTTTTGTTTCTTCTGTTTTGGTAGGCTTTAAAAGGGTTGCAAAATTTTGTGTGTCTTGAAGGGCAGGAGAATTTTGCGCATTCGCGAGATTTTCAAGGGCATGGAATTTGTCAAAGGGGTTGAGAGTCGTGTTGACGATGTCTTTTAATTGAGATTTAGAGCCTTTGGCAAAAGCGAGAACAGGGGCACGTCTTGCGGCATCAAGTAGTGGGTCATCTTTTTTGGGTTCTTGTGCGAGTGGTTGTGGGGGTGGTAAGGTTATTGGCGCTATGTTTGCACGCGGGTCAGAGGGGGCGAGCTCTAAAGGAGCGAGGGAATTGTGAAAGTTTTGTGCTTGTTTTTTATGAGCTTTTGCGGTGTCTTTTTGTTCTGTGGGGGAGGATAAGATGTTCCAGAGCACATAGCCGCAGATTCCTATACAGGCTATTGCGACAACTATTTTTTTGCCAGCGGTTTTGGCGCTATTGTTTTTGCCATCCCCAATAGATCCGCGATCTTCGATGATTGGTTTATCACTCATGTGTTGTCCCCTTCAATTCCCGCTTATTTAAAGATCTGATGCAATTTTACGTTCAACAGATGGTGAGGTTGTTCCGGTATTTGGATTTGTGCCTTTTGGTTGATAGGCTTCGTTAAAGACGCATAGGACGTTTTTTCCCTGTCTTAGGGTGAAGCGTGCGCTAATAGCATGGACAATCACCATGTTGCCTCTTGTGGTTTTGGGAACCAGCGATTCTGTACCGTCATTGCTGACAATGTAAATGGCAGGGACTTCTTGGTTGTCTGGAAATGTAAATGTTGTTGTTTTGCCATTGTCATAAACGGAGGAGGGTTCAAGAGTGATAGAGCCTTGAGCGGTGTAAGCCCAATTGCGTGGTCCGTAGGTTTCAGAAGCGTTGAAGACATTATCGATACGCTGGGCTTGTTGTTTTTCTTGTCGCATAAGGGCTGCGAGTCTTCTTTGTTCTGCTTCTTCTTGTGGGTAGCGAAATTTCACAAGGAAATATGTTTCTTGTCCAGAGGAAATTTCTCCATCTTTGACCATGAGTTCAAATTGATAGGAGCGCTTTGAGCCATCAAGCTTTGTGGTGACGACTTGGAGATTGGTAATGGGTTGGACTTCCCGCGCTTTGAGGAAAAGAATATTGCCAGCGGGGGCGACTTCCCATGCAACGCTGTTGCCAATTGCTACATGGGCAATTTCTTCATTGGGAGAAAATTCTATTTGTACCGATGAGCGTATGGAGCCAATAATTTTTGTGACATTATAGGCATCATAGTTGATAAAGCGAATGCGGCTATCGCTTGGCGCACGGGTGGGAAAAATACTGGCATGGCTAGGCGTTAAAGAAAGGGTAATAGCGATGTTAAGAATGAGAAAAAGAATTTTTTTTGTCATGATCAGTTGACCACTTCCGGATCGGTTCTATATTCACTAACAATAAACCCTAGAGGATTTATCAAACGGTTTTGGACAGAGATAGGGGCATTGATGTATTCAAAGGTAAGTGTTGCAACCCAGTGGGTGATGAATTCTTTGTTGTTGTCGTTGTCGTGAATGGTTCTGTAGTAACGCACTTGGGCAACATCGTCATTGATAAAGGAGATTGATTTTATTGTTATTGTAACAGCGGCGTGTTTATAGAGAATTTGAGGACTTTGGGGATTTCTTGCTCCATACCAGCTGGCAAATCTTTCCTGTTCTTCTGAAGAAGAGAGGAGGGAGACGGTTTGGAAGTTGTGTTGTGTTTCTTCTGTGGTGAAGCCTTCACGGGAGCGGACATATTTTGCAGCAAAGTAGCGTGTGATTGCTTCGTCGACATTGGTGGGACCTTCTTTTAAGGCTTCCACAACTTCGGTGATGCCGGTTGAATTGTCGACGCGGATGACAAAAGGTTCCACGGTTTTAAGGGGTGTGAGGGTGATGACCGCGAGAGAAGACAGTATTGCAACCGCAACGGCGATGCCGGCAATGGCAAGCGAGACGCGGGTGGTGCGGCGTGAGGCGAGCATGCGATCTTGATCAAACGAGCGTGCTTCAGCAATGTATTGTTCTATATCTTTTTCTTTCATGCTTTTTGCCCGCAATTTTTGTAAGATTTGATTTCTTCATCCGTTAATTTTTGTGCCAGAAGCATTTCCAGCTTACCTTCTTTTAGGGGTGAAGGGGTGTTGTTACTGATGATGATGGGCGTGGGCGTGGGTTTTTTCCCTTCCCAATTCCACATTGATCTGTTGAGTGGACGTTTAGAATATCCATCACATTTTGGGAGTGACTTCAGTGTGTTTGGTGAAGACACACAGCCACTGAGAAAGAGAAATGGTAAGATAATCCCAATTTTTTTAAATTCCCGCATTTGAACTTAGTGCTCCCTTATTTTCGAGATGAGTTTTTGTAGACCATGAAGAGCGGCTTTACCACCTACATTAGCAAGGTGACCAGCTTCTTTAGCGGCACGGAAAGCTCCTTTTCCAGCAATTTGTCCTGCACCTACACCTAATTTTGTTGAGCCTGTGAGGGAAGCTCCACCAGAAGCTAAAGCTGATGCTATATCAGGTAATTTGAGGAAAATCAAAATGCCGCAACTGGCAATAGAGAAGAATTGGACTAAGGAAATTATCATATCTAGAACACTACCTGAAAGGATGGTTGTTGAAAGATCAACATATAGACCACCAACTATAACTACTAATACCTGCAAAATGATGAAGTTTGCTGTTTGATTTAACCATGCCTCTGTAAACCTTCTTGTTGAGGAAAACATATAAAGGCTTATAAAGAGGGGCCCCACTGATATAACGAGAAATAAACCAATTTTAGCAAATATTGAGACGAAAAAACCAATAGCACAAAAGAAAGCAGAAATTACTAAGCAGACAAGGCCAGCAAGCCAGTAAACAACAAACGTAAATCCATTTTCGTTGTTTGCTGCATCAAAAACGTGTCCAGCAGCAGTTTGTATCATATTATCCCATACATTTTTATCCGAGTGTGCTCCTTGGGTGACATTTGCAATGGCATTCGGCAGATCATTGAAAAATATATCCCTAACCCACGCATTATAAAGAGCGGCGTTTGTGGCGAGTGAAACAATGATGCCAAGTTTGAAAATTGTTGCTATAAAGTCCCACAAAGGCATGGAAGAACGCCCATAGATAATATTGTACCCTATAAATATAATGTAGATTGTACAAGATGCTTTAAGCGGAGTAGATAAAGACGATGAAAGATTTCCAATGGTGTTATCCATTACCCTTGTAAGGGGCTCCATCAATCCGTTGTCTATCTTGGTAAATATATCATACGCTGCCATTGTCTTTCCTCCGCTCCTTATCATATGGGGTTCGTGTTCCATACGGAGTCAAATTTTTATGATTTAATTACTGTCCTCTTTCTTTTCAGATTGTTCTTTCATTTTTTTCTTATCGTCATTTTTACGATATTTATTTAGATAGTTTTGAAAGGATTCTTCACGAAGTTCGTCTAGTGCTTTTCCTAAGTTTTCACAATTTTGAGGAGATTCTGTTTTAGAAGGCTTTTTCCACATACATTTAGGTGTCCACTCATTACGTAATTTTTCGTCTTTTTTAAATTCTGCTACGCTGTAGGTTTTTTCACATCCAGCCGTGATGAGCCCTGTGCAAAGTAGCAATGTTGTTATGAGAACTTTATTCATAGATATTTCCCCTTCTTTCTTTCAGTTTTACAAGGTTTGAGCACAATCTTTAAATTCTGCTTGTGTTATCGGTTTTTTATAACCAGTAATGATAAATCTAGGGCAGCGACATAATCTTGCCATAAATCTATTGTATAGTCTGTAATGTTCTTTAAGTTGAGCAGCTAAAGCGCAATAGCGATGTGTAATGGTGTCATCCATTACCTTTGTGAGGGGCTCGATCAACCCGTTGTCTATCATGGTAAATATATCATACGCTGCCATTGTTTTTCTCCGCTTCTTATCATACGGGTTCGCGTTCCATACAAAGTCGAATTTTTATGCTTTAATTACTGTCTTCTTTCTTTTCAGATTGTTCTTTCATTTTTTGTTTATCGTCATTTTTACGATATTTATTTAGATAGTTATCAAAATTTTCTTGACGTACTTCTTCTATTGCTTTGTCTAAATTTTTACAATTTTGTGAATCTCCTGTCCATCCACACTTACGTCTCCATTCATCGCGTAAATTTTTATCTTTTTTAAATTCTGCGACGCTATAGGTTTTTTCACAACCAGCAGCCATAAGCCCTGTGCAAAGTAGCAATGTTGTTATGAGAACTTTATTCATAGATATTTCCCCTTTTTCCTTTCAGTTTTACAAGGTTTGAGCACAATCTTTAAATTCTGCTTGTGTTATCGGTTTTTATAACCAGTGATGATAAATCTAGAGCACAGACATAATGTTGCCATAAATATATTATAAAGTGCACAAAGCTCTTTAAGTTGAGCAGCTAAAGCGCAATAGCGATGTGTAATGGCGCTATCCATTGCCTCTGCAAGGGGATCCATCAACATATCATCTATGTCAGTAAATACGCCTTTCGTTATTATTGCCATTTAGATGCTCCGCTCTTCGTTATGTTTTAATGGTTATTTTGTTGTTCTTTTGCCGCTCTCTCTTTTGCTTCCTGTTCTTCTTCAGCACGTCGCTTTGCTCTTTGTTCTTCTAATTTTTTTTGAGTCTCAGCTCTCATTTTTTCAAGATCAGCTTTTTGTTTCGCCATAAATTCTTCATATCTTTTGCGATTGTTCTCTTCCGCTTGACGCTCTCTTTCTGCTGCTTGTGCCTGACGTTCCTTATCAAGTTCTAAAAATGCTAACCGCATGTTTTCACAATTCTTTGAAGTTCCTGCGAATCCACATCTAGCATCCCACTCGAAGCGTAATTTTTCATCTTTTTTAAATTCAGCGACGCTATAGGTTTTTTCACATCCAGCAGCGATAATTCCAGTGCAAAGCAGCAATGTTGTTATGAGAACTTTATTCATTATTTATTGTCCTGTTGTTGTTTTGCTTTAGCGCGCTCTTCTGCTTCTCGCTCGGCTTGTTCTTTTGCTTTTCTTTTTTCTATTTCAGCTTTTAGTTTTTTTATTTCAGCTTGCCTTGCTTGATGTTGAGCTTCCATTGCGGCATCAAATCTTTCCATCGCTTTACGGTTTTCTTCTTCGCGTTCACGCGCTCTTTCTTCAGCTTTTGCTTCATATTCCTTTTCAAGTTCAAGTTGTGCTAATCTTAAGTTTTCACAATTTTTTGCAGTTCCTGCGAATCCACATTTAGCATTCCACTCTTCCATCAATTTTTTATCTTTTTTAAATTCTGCGACGCTATAGGTTTTTTCACAACCAGCCGTGATGAGCCCTGTGCAAAGCAGCAATGTTGTTATGATGATCTTGTTCATGATTAATGACTGTCCTGTTTCTTTTCAGATTCTTGTTTATCGTCATTTGTTGAGCCAAAGCCTCTCCAATTTTTACGGGTTTCAAATTCAGCTTGCTCTGCATTTTTACAATTTTTCGAATTCAAATCCCCTGACGTCAAACATTTCACTAATACTTCTTCCATCAGTTTTTTATTTTTTTTAAGTTCTTCTACGCTGTAGGTTTTTTCACAACCAGCCGTGATGAGCCCTGTGCAAAGTAGCAATGTTGTTATGATGATCTTGTTCATATTCAAATCCCTCTTTTTCGTTTATTGACCACGGAGTTTTTTGGCAAAATCTTTATATCGTGCTGTAAATTCTTCGTAGCCACGTTGTTCTGCCGCTTTTTCTTCTGCTTGTTGAATCATCATGGCGGCTTGCATTTGAAGGACTTGTGTTTGGAGTTTTGCTTGTATCGCTGCTAATTGTGCTTGAATGCCTTGAATTTTACCCGCATCTTCAGTACTTCCAAGTTCGTCAAGAAGCTTGGTAATGTTTTTTTGTGTTTCATTGGCTTCTTCGTAGACGTCTTGTCCTTTTGCTGCTTGTCCTACTACGCGCTGTTCGGCTTTTTTTACTTCCTGTGCGTAAAAAGCATCCACGGCCTCTTTTGATCCAGCACCCCCTGAGGGCTCTTTGTATTTAAGTTCTTCTTGCCATTTTTGCGTGTTTTTGCTGCCGCCGCCACCGCCACCACCGCCGCTGCCCATCGATTGTTGAAAGTGGTTAAAATCTGAAGGAAGGGCGCCACTGCTCCCTTGCTTGTTAAACATCTCTTTCAATCCCGAAATGTCAGGCTTGACATTTAGGGAGTTATATAATTGTTTCGCTTGATCGAGTTGGCTCTTTAATTGGTCAAGCTGTTGTGCACCTTGTTGAATTTGTTCTTGCAATTTGTTAAGTTGTTGTGTGCCTTGCTGGACTTGTTTCATTATTTGTCCTACAGCCGCGGGATCATATACCATGATAGCGAATGCATTTGTTTGAAAGCCAAATGAAGCTGCATAGACGGTTGTTGCCAATAAAAGTTTTTTCATTGTTTTGACCTTTCTTGAAAAATAGGAAGCCATTTTTCTGGAGATTGTCCAACTTCATCCATAATGGTCTCTAGGAGTTCAATATTCTTGGTGGTGCCACTTAAAATGGCTATTTCATCATCAAAGCCGCGTAAATTCAGTTCTGCTACAACTGAACTTTGTCCTTGTTTGATGAGAAAACGCCGTGACTCACGGCTTAATTCTGATTGTATCAGGTTAAATTCTCTGTCCGATAATTTAAACCCTTCTACATAATCCCCATGATTGCCCTTTTGATTAGGAAAATAAATCTGTGTGGGGCATTGCTCTATAATGGTGTGAGCAATGGTCGAATTGATCGCATCTTTGGGAGATTGCGTTGCAAACAACATCAAACCATTTTGTTTACGGATAGTTTTCAGCCTGTCTTGCGCAAAGGCTTTAAAGGAATCATCCTCTAAGGCTTTCCAAAACTCATCAATGACAATGATAATACGACGCCCATCAATCAGAGACAAAATCCTATGAAAAAGATACATCATTAATGGGGGACGAATTTCATTATTGTCTAAAAAATCCGTCATGTCATAACCAATAAATTTTGCATCAATGCCAATGTCGTCATCAGGATTGTCAAAAACCCACCCTAAGGCATTGCCTTTACACCATCTTTCTAAACGACCCGCTATCCCCTCCCTGTGCGTGGTGTCAAAAAACATTTGTAAGGCCGATATTGTCCGTTGTTCTTTTGGTAATAAGGCAAGTTGGTCAACAGCAGCAGAAATATCTTGTCTTTCTGATTCACTGATCTTTTGATCTTCAGAAGAAACAAGCTTTATAATCCATTGGCGTAAAAAAACTCTATCTGCTGGATTGTTATAGTCTAAGCCTTTTAGCGGTGCTATGCCTGTCGGTCTACCATTCTTCAAGGGCATATAAGTGCCGCCACCCGCTCTGACAAAAAGTTCTGCGCCCCGATCTTTGTCAAAAAAGACCATATTGGGATCATGCTTTTGAAGTTGTGCTAAAAGAAAATTAACAATAACCGTTTTCCCAGAACCAGAGGGACCACAAACAAACGTATTGCCTAAATCTCCAAAGTGAAAGTTAAAATAAAATGGTGAACCAGCAGAGGTTTTCATCAAGGCGACCGCTGGTCCCCACACATTGCCATCTATTTTTCCAACCGGAAAAGAATGAAAAGGAGAAAGCGCTGCATAATTGCGGCTTGTTATTGCACCAGAGCGGGTGCGATAAGCATAATTGCCAGGCAATTGTGCCCACCAAGCTGCTGCTAACCCTAAGTCTTCCCGCGCAATGACAGCCCCACCATCTGTAAGACGAGAACGCGCTTTGGCAAGATTATCCGCTAACTCTTGCGGCGTATCAGCAAAAACTGCCAATGATAAATGATGCTCCCCTAAAACAAAACGATTGGATTCAAGATCATCAAGCGCATCATCCAGTTCCATAATTTGTGAACCTGCTCGATCTCCTGCATTGACCATTTGATTCTGTTTGCGCCCCATAATCTGTTTGGCAGCATTTTTGCTCTTGAAAATAAAAGATTGGGTGAAAATAAACTCAAAGGGAAGGGTGAGCAAACCATCCGCCATGCCTACCCTGGTTTTTGCTGGATATTCTTTCCAACCAAACATGCCCGCAAACCGCTGTCCCGCCTCGGTGCGTATTTCTATGATCTCTTTCCCAAAAATGAGACGGTCTGAATAAACAGTCGAAGCTATCGTCCCCCATGTGAGAGGGATACGTTCACGACGACCTCCCACCAATTGGTGGATAAACTCACTTTGCTGCGAATAAATATTGCCTTCATGTTCATAAAGACTCAATCTTCTTGCACCATAACGCTCTAAATTTTGAATAAGATCTGTGGTAATATCTTCAAGCTTGCGAATGGACTCTGCATCAACTTCTGTCTTTTCTTGCTTGGCTTTGCCTAAACGTTTGAAAAACTCCACTAATTTATCCGTTTGATCAACGTGTGGATTCCACAAAATAGAAAGATAAAGCTCATTGCGATAAAGCTCCTGTGAAATCATCCGCTCGCGATATTTATCATCTAATTGCTTGGCAAATGCCGATCTGAAAGTCCCATCCGGATAAATCGTTTCACGCTTTCTGATAATATGGCTATAAAGCGCTATCCGTTCATCCGCTATGTTTTTAAACAGATTATTGAGCTGTTCGTGAAGCACATTCAGATCAATAATATCCGCTGTCTCAAAGTTAATCCCTTCAAGTTTAATAACGCTCATGAGAGCGCGTGAATCCAGCGCAATGATGTGTTTATTGACATGGCGCACATAAGGAATGATCGCTTCTGGCTGCTTTTCACGTTTGCGCTCTGTTCTATTCATTATAATTCCTCATAATTACGAATTAATCGTAATGGAGAAATACTTCCCCCACCCCATAGACTCGAATTTCTGGCAAAAATAGATGTCTTTTGCCATGTCAGAAGAATACGAAATTTGTTATGGTCATGCTTTAGGATTTCCTTGAATATGAAATGCAGCATCACACCAAAGGTTAGAAAAAAAATATTGCCTGCCATAATGAACAATATCATCGTTCCTATCGCATTTAATCCCATAGCTTCCACTGTTACGCCCGCAATCATTGCAGGGCGCGTGCAAGCAAGAAATAACGTATCTTCTGTTAGCTTGTCGTGCTCTTTCATGGCTTTGAAAGGCTAAAGTTAAGCGAATTAAGACATAAACATTGATGCGATTTGCGATGCACCAAAAACAATGCCGATGCCAACACAAACAAAGAAAGCTTTACGCATTTCAACATAACCAGCAATCCATGCAAGCCCAACACCAGCAATCGCAATGGTTGCGATTGATTTTGCAATTGGTCCTTTTAAAGCATCAACTATTTTTTGAAGAGCAGTTTCAATTTTTCCGAAGCCGCCATCAGCAAATGCTGGTTCACTCAGTGCCATGAAGGCAATAAACAGCATCAATGCTGCTGTTAACCATTTTTTTTGGGTGTTGGATAGAATAGTTTTTTGTAAGGTATGTTCATTAATGAACGAATTATTCATGTTTTTCATGAAAATTCCCCCGCTTTATGTTTAAGTTGATCATAAAATTAATATTCAAAATATTAATCGGGAATCATATAAATGAAAAAAATAAATTTTTCTATCGATAAATTAATAATATTTAATCTTTTATTATTTAATAAACAAAAAATATAGTAATATTCAAAATGATACTTTTAAAATATCTTCGAGCAGCGCCTAAATATATTGTCTTAATTTGTATTATTATTTTAGGATACTTTTATTTCAGTCAACATACTGAAAATATTATGCAATTTTCTCTTTTTGAAGGATCAGAAAAGACAATTGGAAACCCCGTTCAAAATCCGAAGTCACAATTGGTTGATTATGCAAACCAACAAGACGCAATCCAACAAAATGTGGTGTTGCATTCAGAACCAATCGCATCACAATTTTATGAAGAAAATGTGCCGGTCTATTCCGGTGCTATACAGGTCACAAGTGGTGTGACCTTTAAAATGATTACGCTTGTAGATGATGGGTGGAGAAAAAAGATCATCCGTGATATCCGTTTATATGGTGTGGAAAGCTGTGAAACACGACAATTTGCCTCACGCAACGGAGTTAAGTGGCCTTGCGGTGCTTTTGTTACGGCTTGGCTTGTTTCAAAAACAATTGATAAAAAGGTTACTTGTCGGCAAGCACGTGTCGTTCAACAGGTTCATTATGCACAATGTTTTGTAGATGGGGTTGATCTGGCGCGGTTGGGGCTGGCAGAAGGGTTGATGGTGTTGACAAAAGATCAGCATCATTTTCCATCCCCCGCAGACTATAAAACTCTACAATCTGCTGCTCAAAAAGCACAAAACGGTTTATGGTCGAGCCAATTTCAACAACCAGAAGATTGGCGAAGAGATCATGGAAGCTATAATCCCATTGACCATAATTAATATTGACCATTATTGATAAAGCGTCTTTTCAAGCGCTATTTAAAAATCAAGACAATATTCTACTGCAAATCTTATCAGAAAAAAGTTAATGATAATCCACACAGTCCTTGGTGGACAACGCTCGTTATGAAAATTTGTTGTGTTTAAAATATCCTTATAGGTTGTTTACTACAGTGCTATGGGAGAGCGCGTTTCCTTGGCTATACGTCATTTCGTTTTGCTTTTTAAATGAAAAGCTCTTCGCTTCTCAAACTCTTAATAATCGCACCCCAAAATCATGACATCAAACCTGCATTTAAATGAGAAGGCTAAAAGCTTTAAGTTTTAAAGGCTGGGAAATTCTGTAAAAGCGTATCGTTAGGCGCACGTGTGCCCCTTATCAATAACCAAAAGGCCTATCTTGTTCTTTTCTCACGCGGCTTTGAGATCATGATTAAAGAGAAAGCTTATAGGGGGATAAGTCAAAAGAAAGTGATGAAAATAATAAGGTATTTTAAGTGATATATATTTGAAAATATTATAAAAAAGACAAGAAAAGATAATAAATGGGTATTTTGTTATATAAATACTTAGCGTTAAGCGGATAGGTTATGAAAAGCCTTTCCAAAGTTTTTAAAACTGATTGTCTTCATACGTGTTAAAGTGTACAATGACGTTGTCAGGTGTGAGTTACACAAAATACTCTTTTAGTTAGAGATTGATAACTCACATTTTATTGTCGTGGGGTATTTATTTAATATGCATGTCCACGATCTGTATCTGGCGATTTTGTTTCAAAAAACTTTTTAGCTTGTTCTTCTTGTTGGGCTCTACGTTTTTCCTCTTCACTTTTACCACAACCTGTAATATTCAATCCTATAGTCAATAGAGCCAAGCATATTAAAATAAATTTTTTCATTTTTCCCCTCTTTAAAAATTATATGTATTAATCTCATCAATTATATCGGAATACAGATTTAATTATCGTGATCTTTTGTTTTTTATTAGTATTGTTAATGGAAAAATATGTGAACAGTTTATTGTAAATATCTTATAAGTTTATCATAATAAAAAATTAGAAGGAAAGAGCCAAAACCTAATATAAAGGAACAAATTGTAATGTTTATTAGTGCTTTTGACCAACCTATTGATAATATCATAATAGGAATTGTAAACAATCCCACAAACCCCATTATCATTATAAGGCTTAGTATCAATCTTAAAGGACCACGAAGCCATAAAAGCAAAAGGACGAGCGCCTCTTTGCTTATTTGTGATTTTGACATTATTTTCCCCTCACGCGCTTAAATCAAGATGCTCCACAATATACACAGTACGATAAATGATACAAGTTATTTTGTTATAAAATCTTCAAGATCTGTTTGATGTTCAACGGATGAAATATCCGGTTTGGTAGAAGATGATTCTATTTGATATTCTTTCATAAAAGCAACTTTTTCTTCTTTGAAGAACAGAATAGGATTCACTCAGTATTGATTAGGCAATTTTGGTTTTAAAATTCCTTTTTGTATGAGCTCTCTTAAACCATTGTGAAAAGTTCTGTCGACCATATCGCGCTTTTTTCCATTTATACCCCCATCAAACCAGATTAAGGTAACGCTGCTGGGGTCTTCGTTTGTTGATTTATTAGATCGATATTCTTCTAAAACTATTATCAAAGCACGATGTCCTGTACGAGATAAATTACAAATTGCTTGAATGCCATCAGCAAATATTTCTATAAAATTTTCTTTCTTTATTTTTTCTGTGACGTGAATTGTAGGTATGACCTCTGTTCTATTCGTATCAGAGTTGATAAATTTTTGTTGTGTAATGGACGTTTTTACAACTTTCTTATCGGTAAAAATTTCAGATTTTTTGAAAAAAGAATTTTCATACGGGGAATATTTTTGCTTTATAAATTCAAATCGATGACGTGACCTTTGGTTCTGAAAAAAGCTTATGAAAATATAGAGAAAGGCAGAAACGGAACATCATTTCCTTCAAAAAACAATAAATGGCTTCGAATTAAACTAGGACTTCTAATGCAAGCATTGCCTTATGTTGTTATGTTCATGAAAAATGGGTTGCAATCTGAAAGAGAGTGTAGCGGTTCTATGGAATTTTTAGCAAAATGAAGGGGATTTTTTTCAGGTATTTGAAGAAGCTAAAGAGACTATGAGGAAAAAAATGTGCTTTCTTTTATAACAAAAGAAAGCACATTGAGAGGGGGATTTAGAGTGACAGCTTTACATATTTTACTCTGAAAAGCGGTCTTTTTTATCTTTTTTCCACAAAAAATAAGTTGCAAGTCCGAGAATGGGAACACCCAATTTGGCAAAAGGGAGATGTTGACTGAGAGCTGCAAGACTGGAAACAGTCGCATCTGTCATGAGTTTGTGGCGTTGTTCTTCTGTCTTTTTTTGTTGGTCATAGCGTTGATAAGTTTTGAGAACGCGACTGATAATAAGACCTAATCCCGCAAGAGAAAGACAAATTAAAAACATGATACTGGCGGCAGCAAGAGGCTTCATAACAGAACATAACGCAATAAAACCGATGGTACATAAAAAAAGCAAAGACATGAAGAATGAAATGCCAATAAACCCATAAAAAATTGCTTGAAGGCGTACTTGCTTGACTGTGCTTTTAAGCCCTCCACCGACAAGATGGTTTAAAAGAGGCGCGATAAACTTATGCATTGCTTAACGACGCAGTAATTGAGAAAGAATAAAACCAACCCCTGCGGCAAACAAAACGCTTTTGCCAGGATTTTTGCGAACGCATTGATTCATGGTTTGTTCAAGATCACTAATTTTGTCTTTTGCTTGAGACATCATGTCTTCACCACTTTCTTTCGCTGAGTGATATAGTTTTTCCGCTTTGTCTTTGGCGGCGTTGAATTTGTTTGCACCAAGATCTGTTAGGGTTGAGGTAATCCCTGAAATTTCAGTGCGTAACGTTTCTAATTGTCCTTGTAGGTCTTTTTCTACGGCTGATTTATCGTGCTGTGTTGTTTTATTATGGGCCATGGTATTTTTCCCTCTTGATTCATTATATTTGTATTGGTGTGTTCATAGTGATCATTTGCATTGGAGTGAAAATTTTCACTGCTTGAGTAACGCCAAAAGCTTTTTTTGGTTCCTTTCATTTTGTCGAATTTAAAATTGTTTTTGATAAAATAAATCTTTCCTATACGATATGCTTTGTCTGTAAAGGGTCGCATCTGTTGAGAATTGTCTTATGCTTTTGCAGTAATTTAGCACCATTCTTCAGTTTCTCGTGGCGCAGTTTTTTATAAAAGTTTTTTAAAAGTGTGCTGAGGCTTATTTTTTAAGCTTGTGACAGGTAAAAAACATCGTTGTTGCGATTTTGCGGCAGAAGTACTGTCATTTTTATACTTTTGCAGCAAAGAAAAAGAAAATAATATTGCGGCTCTTTGCTCTCTATGTATTTGGGGGCAACACGCGCTCCCCATGATACTTTTGGTCAGTTTAAGAATATTGCGATCGTTCTTTTTTAAAAACGTAAGGTATATTTTTATTTTAGGATAGGAGAGGTACTTTAGTGTAGGGGTTGTTAGAGAAGTGCATGTCCTTTTCTTTAAGAGTTTTATGATATTTTTGCTGCTTGTTTCATGTAAGCAAATATTTTGTTGGATTTAAAAGAGCCGCAGAAATGAGAAAAGCTTTGCGATATGAGAGATTTATTTAACAGGAACGATGATAAATTATTCTTATAAATTAAAATATTATATGCGATACTTCTTGTAAGTTTATCATTTTGCCTAATTTATGCAATAAATTGATTGGGTAAGATAAACTTGTTGAATTGTTAGAGAAAAATTTCTTGAGTAATTTCTTTAGAATTAAGAGAGAGCTTGTGAAATAAAACTATACTTGATTTATCAAGTTTTCTTTCTTAAGAGGAATACACAAGTGACGTTAAAAGGGTAGTGGCATTGTGGAACAGTGATGCTATGCGGGGTGACGATCCAGCTCATAAATAAAGATAAGAGCACAAGAATGTGAGATAAAAATGGAATCTGAAACAGTCCCTTTAGATAAAACAGTCCCTTTAGATAATATGTCTGCTGTATTGACAGTGCATGATTTTTCTCCTCTTTCTATGTTTATGGCTGCTGATTGGGTGGTAAAAGCCGTTATCATTATTTTGTTATTTGCTTCACTTATGTCTTGGACAATTGCTTTTGTGAAAATTGTTGAGATCACTTTGGTAAAACGAAGAGTACGTCATGAACTTCAATTGGTTCTAAATGCTCAGACTCTTACGCGTTTGGCAGCTAGCTTGAAAGAAAGCAAAGGAGCTGGTGTGTTTTTTCTCAAAGAAGTCCTTAAAGAGGTGTATCTTTCTGCACAACAGGTTCATTTTTCTGCTCCTGAAGGGATAAACGAAAGCTCTGGTGAAAAAACCAGTACAGAGGAAAGGGCACAAACGATTGAAGATATTCTCTTTTATGAGGAGAGCAATCAATATGAAGATGTTTCCCGCGATGTTCGCGATGCTAGGGTTCGTGATGTTCATGAAGGTTTAAAAGAAAGGGTTCATTCACTTTTGTCACGCTGCTTGCTGGCTGCTACACGCCGTGTTGCATGTGGAAGTGCTGTTCTTGCAACTATTGGCGCAATTGCTCCTTTTGTTGGTCTTTTTGCAACTGTTTGGGGAATTATGAATTCTTTTATTGGGATTGCTCAGTCTCAAACAACGCGACTTGATGTGGTGGCGCCTGGAATTGCTGAAGCCTTATTCGCAACGGCTGTTGGGCTTTTTGTGGCTATTCCCGCCGTTGTTATGTATAATAGCCTTATGCGTGCTTTGAGTGGTTATCGTAGTGATTTAGGTGATATCGCTGCTGCTCTTGAAAGGCTCTTGAGCCGTGAACTTGATAGACAAAGACAACAGAAAAGTCATAAAAAATGAAAGCAAGCCTTAATAATGATTGGGATATAGACGAGAGTGGGTTGCAAAGCGAAATCAATGTGACCCCTTTTATTGATGTTGTATTGGTGTTGCTTATTGTTTTTATGGTTGCTGCGCCTTTGGCAACATCTGCCATTTCCGTTCAGCTTCCTTCTATAACTCAAGCACCTTCAGTGGTTCAGTCTGATGAACCTCTTTATGTTACGTTGCAAAAAGATCGTTCTCTTTACATTGGTGATCATCTTGTAGAACAAGCAGCTTTGAGAGAAGCTTTGTTGAGGGAAACGACGCAAAATTTAGAGGCAAAAATTTTAATCAAAGCGGATAGCGAAATTGATTATGGTACTGTCATCGATTTATTAAATCAAATACGTATGGCTGGATATCATAAAATCGGTCTTGTAGGATTGCAAAACTCTACCAATCTTGTCTCAAGAGGTGAGATCAATAATAAAACAACAGGGGTAGCGAACGCTGCTGTCGATGGAGCGGGTGGTAGCGCGGGTGGTAACGTTGTGGGGCATGTGGATGCCGTAACAACGAGCACTACGGGAAACGCTAATATTCCAGCCGATGTCTCTGATCAGTGATAAAAAACAGCCTTTGTTGCAGGAAGCAAAGCATATTACTCAAAGTCGTAGAGTGAAATTGATGAGGGTTCCGCGGATTTATTAAACCAAACACGCATGGGTTTGATATTACGCAGGGGGTTCATATATCGAATCGGTTTTTTTAGGATTAAACTCTACTCATCTTGCCGCAAGAGGTGCGATCAAGAAAACAGCAGAGGCGATTGTTGTGTGTCTTAATACATCTTAAAGCCTTTTTTGCGGCGGTGTTCATAAATGGTATAACGGTAAAGCCCCCGTAAAATAATCAAAAAACCTATCAAACATCACCATCTTTACGCTTAACAAAAGAGCAAGCGAGCACCATTATCGTATTTATATTTTTTCCCAATGTTGCGACAGTGTTTATGACACGTATTCATTGTAGGCATTTTTTCAGTTGTTATCTGCATGCTAGCCACGTTTGGAATGTGAGAAACATGCTTTTGATTGATTTAATATAAATAGGCTTGCCATAAAACAATCTTACAGTATTGAGATTTCTCATTTAAGTTGAAAGACAATTCATTATTATTATAAATCAATATGATGTATAGATTGTCGACATTACAAGTGGTGTGTGAACGCTCAATGGTTAATGCCAATGTTTTTGTTATGGGGGAGGGGTATCTGGTGATAATGAAGTTTTGTATAGCGCACGAGACGTAATTGAGAGATGATTGTTTAGAGGTGCGTTTAGTGAAAAAACTTTGAAAGCAAATGCGCATTCCCTCTGCACTTTAAAAGCGCAAAGAATTTCCAGTGAAAGAGTGGTTGGAATAAGTATGTGTGTTATTTTGAGAGGAGCGATTTTTCAGAGCTTCTTAAGTGTGTCCCGTTGAACCAAAACCTCCTGTTCCACGGCTCTCGTTATGGCTTTGGGTATTTTACTCTGGTTCAATGGCGCAAACATTAACTTGGGATACGGGGGCGATGACTGTTTGGGCAATGCGCATGCCCCGTTTAAATGGAAAAGTCTTCTTGTCCTAAATTGATAAGAAGGAGTTTGACTTCACTTCCGGATAGTCACACCCAATCGTTCTTGGAGTGTTGAGGCATGTGATGCCCGTGTTTTAAGGCTAAGCCAGAGCGTGGACGGATGCGTGCTTCAAACCCAAGAGATAAATGAAAAATGAGACCTGTTGGAATAAGTGTCCGCTGCCCAGGGGCAAGAACAAGCGTTTCTTCTTTACCAATTTGCTGCTTGTAAATCCAAGACCCGCAGAACCAGCCGTTGCGTAATGAGGAAGCTTTCTTGTCCCAAGCGTGCGATGCTGAACGGATAAAGTCAAGGGGGGTGTGAAGATTGAGAAGAGACAGGAGAAGAGTAAGGATACTTGTTTAGAGGGGCGTTTAGTGAAAAAACTTTGAAAGCAAATGCGCACTCCTTCTACACTTTAAAAGCCCAAGGGACTTCTAGTGAAAGAGTGGTTGGGTATGTGTTATTTTGAGAGTAGAGATTTTTCAGAGCTTCTTAAGTGTGTCCCGTTGAACCAAAACCTCCTGTTCCACGGCTCTCGTTATGGCTTTGGGTATTTTGCTCTGGTTCAATGGCGCAAACATTAACTTGGGATACAGGGGCGATGACTGTTTGGGCAATGCGCATGCCCCGTTGGATTGAAAAGTCTTCTTGGCCTAAATTGATAAGAAGGACTTTGACTTCACCACGGTAGTCACTATCAATCGTTCCTGGAGTGTTGAGGCATGTGATGCCGTGTTTTAAGGCTAAGCCAGAGCGTGGACGTATTTGTGCTTCAAACCCAAGAGATAAATGAAAAATGAGACCTGTTGGAATAAGTGCCCGCTGCCCAGGGGCAAGAACAAGCGTTTCTTCTTCTCCAATTGCTGCCCGTAGATCAAGACCCGCAGAACCCGCTGTCGCGTAGCAAGGAAGTTCTAAACCTTGTCCGTGTGCAAGACGCTGAACAAATAAAGTCTGGGCATGTGAAGATTGAGAAGAGACAGGATGATTGTTTAAAGGGGCGTTGGTTTCAGTGTGCGACATGATCGAGGCATTTCCAAAATATGAGGTCTAGAAGAAAATGATACTTTAACAAAAGATATCTATAAAACCAAGTCGATAAAGGTGTGTGGATATAGGTTGTCCCCAGAGCTTGCTTATCATCTCTTACTGACTTAAAATATTCCACAACACCACCTAACATTATCAATGGCATTTTTCAATAATGGCATCATCAAGGATGGCTTATGCCTAGGGGCATGCGCTTATTTGAGATCTAAATTATGGTTACAGATAAGATTTTTTAGATACTACCGATAAGAATACCCGTGGCAAAAACCAGAGCTCCCCCAATGATAACCTGTAAAGAGGCGCGCCAAAAGGGAGTGGACATGAATTTGTTCTGAATCCAGACGATGGCGCCTAGTTCAAAAAAAACAATGATAAAAGCAATAATTGTCGCTACATAAAAAGAGTTGATCAAATAGGGAAGAGTATGACCTAGTCCTCCTAATGTTGTCATAATGCCGCTGGCAAGACCTCTTTTTAATGGCGAACCACGCCCTGATAATTTTCCGTCATCATGGGCTGCTTCTGTGAAACCCATTGAAAGTCCCGCACCAATTGAAGCTGAGAGCCCTATCAAAAAAGTTTGATGCGTGTCTCCCGTGGCAAAAGCTGCGGCAAAAATGGGGGCAAGGGTGGAGACAGAGCCATCCATTAACCCTGCAAGACCTGGTTGAATCCAAGTCAAAAGTGTTTGTCTTTGCGTTTTCGAAGGCTTTTTTATGGTGTGATTTGCCGCTGTTGTTTTTGGGGAGGGATGGCGGCTCTTTCCTTTCACAAGAGAAGTTCTGTCACATAATGAACCGATAGTGTTTGCACGATTATGGCAAGAAAGGCACAAAAGTTGCTTATAATTTTTAAGCTCTTGAAGCCCCATGGCGGTAAAAACCGCCGCTTCCTTAGAGGAATAAGGTTCTAGAGCTTTTGCATATTTTAAATAGAGCGCCGCATGTTGCTCTTTTAATTTGAGCGCTTTAAGTATCACGTTTTGTGCTGAACGAAAGGACAGAGCTTTACGTTGTACAAATGAAAAAAACGATCTCAACATTTTCTGTTCCTCTGCACTTTAGAATAATTCTAAAACATAAGAAAAATAAACCGAAAGTCAATCTAAAAGTTCAAAACTGAAAAATTGCAAAAAGGTTGCACTGAGAAAAAAGGTGCTGGGATGTTGAGAAAGTACAAGGAGATTTGTCAAATGGAGACGACAGGGGCGCATGAAAGAAATGATTACGTGAAAAAATTTAAGAGACAATGTGCTTTATTTTGCTAAAGGGGCGTTTGAATGGAGCATTTCAATGTATTGATGCTCGAGAATATAGGAAAGGAATAAGCTAGCATCATCTTCATTCGATGCGTTCAAAAGACTGTACAGCTCTTAGAATTTGAAATGATTCTTTAAAGGAGATCTTTATTCAAGGGATAAAAGCCCATTTCGCGAGGGGGCCCCGTGAAGAGTATAGAAGGGTAGAGCGGCAAAATTTCCATGAAATAATATAAACTCCATTGAGTCTTCTTAATCTTTACGCTTCATAAAAGAGCAAGCCGGCATCATCATACACCTTAGCTCCCAGTGTTGCGACAGTCTTTAGCACTGTTCATTATAGGCATGACATTTTATTGTACAGTTTTACGCCACTCATTCTGCTTGTGGAGGTGTAAGACAGTATTCTTATGATATTTACGCGCATTTTAGCGTTGTTACAGCTTTTGCATTTAGGTGGATTTGTTAGCGTGTAACGAATTATCTTTTGTGCTGTAATTGCAGGGACAGATAAAGGTGGGAGTGCATAAATGACAGAGATATTATCATATCAAATTGTTTGATCACGCATAAAAATTTATGCTTTATGAAGGGGCATTTATCGCCTTGTAACTGGCCTGATATCTTGCATGAAAGCCCAAAATTCAGTAAAATTCTCTCACTTCAAAACTTCTTATCTTAAATCAATTCAAATCATTTTCTTGTGTATCACAAGGAGGAGTGTGGGTGCTGTGTTTTTATTTAAAGTATGGGATGAATTGAAATGTGAGAAGTGCATAATCTCTACGCGTTAACAAACGTTTTTGATGTTTTTAAAAAAGAGCGAAATTGTGCAGAAAAAAGAGGAACTCTATGGACATTGATGATAGTTTAGAATGGTTTTTGGGTTTGCACAAACTAACAATACCGCAGGCAGCGCTTTTAATAGTTGGATTAAATCCAGGAAAGTGTTTGTTTCACGATGAAATGGAACCAGAAAAGAGTGATATTTACGAAGATAACCTTTCCGTATCATCAGAGAAAACTGCTTGTTTCCGAGGAGCTTATAATGCCATAATTCAGGCAGGAAAAGAAGGGCAATTAAAGATGAAATTGTCGTATAGTTATTCGAGTTATATAGATCCAGATTCTTCATATGTTCGCGTTGATGATTTAAAAGAATGGCTTTCATCGCGTGGTCTGTACCCTCCATTTTTTTCCCTGAGGATGATTCTGCTGAGACTAAGGATCAGAAATATTATGCGTTTCAAGATCCAACGCATCCACGTTATGCTCCAAAGCTTGCTGCTATTGTTGCAGCATGGGAAGCGGTGAGTGAGGCTGAGGGTGGTAAAACTGTTAAAGGAACGCTTATAAAGTGGCTTAGTGAACATGCCGTTCAGTACAAGTTGGTGGATGATGATAATTTACCAAGAGAGAAGCTCATTGAGGAATTAGCGGCTGTTGCGAATTGGGAACCTACCGGAGGGGCGCCTAAGACACCTGCCAGCTCTCTTTTATCAAAAGAAAAAAAATAAAAAGATCACTAAAATTGTGCTGCTTTTTTTGATAATTTTGAAGATAATCTCTTTTTCTGGGGGAGATTTTTACTTTTCTTCCCTAGATTATAAGTAATTGTTTTTCAATAAAAATAATTTTTATAGTGTTCCTCTGACTGTTCAGGCGGGGGAAAATAGACATTTTGGGGCAGTAAAATTTATCCTGTAGTTTTCGTAACTTACCTCTCTATTTTTGTTTGATTTTTTTGGGCATTTTAAAATCCAAATCAATTAAAATGGAGTGCAACATGATTAAAGTTAATCTTTTTTTTACTATGCGTAAAAGTGTGAAAATTTTTCGAGGAAATGTACGGATATTTGGCAATGTGTTGCCGATGAGGTGGTGCGTAAATCGTTTAGAATAGGTGTATTGTCGTGTTGGTTAAAGTTTGAACTTTACCCTTGTTATGGAAAAGGTCAAAGCTGAGCGCCATACGCTTTCTCCATAAAGAAATCTTGTCATCTATGAGCGAGTGAGGATTTCTCTTGAAAAATTTGCACAATAGTAAAACTCGTTAGCAAAACCCGTTCTTTGGCGTAACAAAAAGGATGTCATAAATGATTATCTCATCATAAATATGCTTTAAGAATAACCCTTGCGTGGCGAAAGTCTATGGCGTAGTCGCTATAGACTTTTGCTCCGTGTGTGGTGATCAATGCTCTTGTTTATCTCTTGTCAATGCAAGTGCCCATGAAAGTGATGGGTGTCTATTGTTCCATTGTGATGCTTGGTTGTTCATGTTTAGAAACGACAAGTGTATTAAATGTGATAGGGTTGATAGAAAGGAAAACGTATCCTGTAAAAATAGGTGTGTCTTTAAAATAAAGCTGATAAACGAAATTATTTTTTTATCTACCTTTTATATGGTGAGAAAAAAGGCATTCAAAGTGCAAGCATACGCAATTTAGCAGTAAATCCCAAAATAGCATAGATCGTTTCTCGGAAAAGGGGAAGAAAATCTATCTGTAAAAGCTATGTTGGGTCGTGTGACCGGTGAAATAATGCGGTTAGGGCAATAAACAATTGTTATTGGTGAAGAGATAGAAATCGATTGGGGGTTGATTTCTAGTTTATTAGAGAATTTTCTTTGTTATCTCGTCAAATACGATCGTTTGAGGTGTGGTCATATAAAGCGAAGCTTTTTTTCAATCTTGGAAAGATATTCTTATTGCGGAAAATCATATAAAGTTTAAGCAACGGCAGCACGATTTTTTGTGCAATGAAATGATAAGTATGTACAATATCTCGGTAATCTCCGTGGGAAACTTTACCGGATCCAAGGTGTGGATATTGTCTTCTGCTTACCCCAAATCGCAGATATTTCAAAACAACAACGGTGGAGAATGAATGTTGGATATGTTCTAGGGAAGGTTGCAAAAAATGGCAGTTTTCAAAAAAATACCAAAAATGACGAAAGGAGCGGTTTCCCACTCCTTCGTTCCTATCTCCCCTTGCGGGGAAGCGGCCACCATTACTGATGCCGTGTATGCTGATATAGGTACACTTATTTTTCTCAAAAGTCAATAGTGTAAATGCGGTAAATATTTGAGCATCAGAGCTACAACTTTATGAAAATCTTCGCAGGATAATCTTGGAACGGTACGTGAGCAACTTAAACGACTTACAGAAACTGTTGTGACATAATTGCAGATAATCCATGCTTTTTTATTCTCTATAGGAGATTGTATTGGATACGCAGCGGGATTATTGGGTTGTGATTTCGTTGAAAAAGGTAAAACTGTCACATTTCCATATAATTTTGCATTCTTAGAAAGCACTAAAACAGGCCGCTTTTTCCAAAATTCAGGGAGTATCGAATCATGAGGAAAATCACACCAAAAAACTTGTCTGATGCGTGGTGCCGATTTGATTCGTGGTTTTATATGAGGTGGTTTTTCGTAAGGCGCATTTAAATCTCTTTCTTTTATATGCTCACGCCATGCATTATGATCATGTTCCATCATAACACATGGTTCTTCAAGTTTGGTTATATCTAAGGAAATAGGTGATAGGGTAGAAGGCTCTGTGTTCTTATCTTCAGCCATAGCAGACCATTTATATTTATTGGTCCCCTCACTTATTATTTTACGGCTTTTCTATCACGAGTTTTTATCAAAATGTTGCTTATAAGTACAGAGAGGTGAAACCATAAAATGGATGTCTCTGCTTATTTTTGTCTTTTGAGTACAACGCTAGAGGAGGGATGTTGGTGACTCGTTGGTGTTGGTGGGTTGGTTTGGCGGTGGGTGGTTTTGGGTGGGGATTGGTGACTGGAGGGTTGGTTGGTAGGGGAAAGCGATTGGAGAGAACGAGTGTACGCGGTTTCGTTTCTATTTTATGGTTAGAGTTTTTTATGGATTGAAAGGAGCCCTTTTGAAGTAATATAGAGGCTTATAAGGGAGAAAAATAGGCTTGAGACGACATTCCAACCGGCAAATGAGAGAAAAAGAAAGCGTGCGGATGCTTCAGAACAAGAAGGGGGATGAATGCTATTTAATTGGTTAAGCAGCTGGTTAATGTCTGAGGTTTTTCTGACTGCGCTTAAACCACAACTGAGGGGAGCAGCCCAAAAGCCATATTCAACACCCGCATGATAAATGGCTAAAACAAGGCTGATGCACATTAAGACAAAAACACACAAAAATAAAAGTTGTACCCAAGCAGTTATGCGAAAAAAATATGCCCCAAAACCTGCTAAGAGCAAAAATGGTATGGCACCATAATAGGGGAAACGCTCTATGAGACATAAATCGCAAGGAAGATACCCTCCGAAATGTTCAAAACCAAGGGCAATACCTATTGTGGCAGACAAGCAAAAAGCGAGAAAAAAAGCCCATAAACTTTGTTCTTTTCTGCTGGGTTCAAGATGAAGGTGCTTGTGTAAAAGTGGGTGAGAAGACAAAACGCATGCCATTAAGTCTGTTCCTTATAAAAGCTTCCTGTTTAAAAAAGCTATGAAAATCCCATAAATTAAAAGGAGGCTAACACAACCAATGAGAACAATCCATTTGAAATGCTGTACTAGAAAATTCATTGCTTTTTGCCCAAAATGTTTAATCAGCCACGCGAGAAGATAAAAACGAGCGCCTCTGGAAAAAATACAAATAAGAATGAAAAATTCAAGACGCACACTCATAACACCGGCCAAAATTGTGACAATCTTGATGGGGGGAAGATGAAAAAAACCTGATGTTATCAGTAAAATGATTAGAAATTGCAGGGTTGCACTATTTTTCAGAGATTCAAAACTTTCAACCTTACCATAAATTTCTAAAATGGGTTTGGCAAGGGTATCATAGGCAAAATGTCCGATAAACCAACCGGCAATGCCTCCTAATACAGAACAGATTGTTGCAATCAAAGCATAGCGATAAACCCGCTTTTGATGGATAAGAAGCATCGGAATATATAAAACATCTATGGGAATTGGAAAAACAGAACTTTCAATAAAGGCAATGAAACCAAGCCAGTGTGGTGCTGTACGCCGATTTGCTAAAGAAATCGTCCAAAGCTTTAATTTGTTTAATATCATGAGGCTTTTATAAGTTTAAGAGGTAAAGACTTTACAAATGAGATTGCTATAAATCCGGTAGAGAAATCCAATAAAGAAAGTATTTCATAAAATAGATAAGAAAATGATATGAATTCTTAAAAAATGAGAAGTCTTCTGTTGACGAATCTGTTCTTCTTCATATAGTGCAAAGGAATAATCGACAAGTCTGTCTTTTATAGTCCTGTCTTTTATAGCAGTGTGCGGGTGTGGTGGAACTGGTAGACGCGCCAGACTCAAAATCTGGTTCCGAGAGGAGTGTCGGTTCGAGTCCGACCACCCGCACCACTTCATAAATATTTTCCTTTATCCTGTTATGGTGCATCACGTTGTTTTATAGAACATGGGATTTATAAAACATGGAATTTATAGACCGTGTTCAATGTTTTGTATGTTGAATGAAAAACCTCGAATACCGTAGGATTCTCTCATTTCAAGTCTGCTTATAGTAAATCAACCAAAATCATGTCGCTCGTGCGTTACAAGCTAGATGAGCTCGCGTGGAGTGAAATTTTACAAAAAATGAATAAAAATGCCTCTTATGCCGTTTCAAGGGCATCATTGGAGGTAAAGTGTATGATGGATGGTGCCAGCTTGCACTTTTATGAAGTGTAGAGATGGTGCTCTATAGATTTTATATTCTTGTAGGTGCTGTCGTAAAATGGGCTTGAGGGTTTTGAGAGCTGTTTCTTTAAAACACGCATGTGAATTGGCAACCAAAGTGTCTTGAATTTGAGTGTGTTTGGTTTGAAGCGTTGTCGTATGACATGAGGGGCGTGATCGCCAAAAAGATATGTGAGCAACAAAAACATGGGGCAATGTGTAATCTCCTCTCTTTAAAAGACAGGAGCATGAGAGGTTTAAAAAATAGTGCTTTAGAGGCTTTATAGATTTTATATTCTTGTAGGTGCTTTCGCAAAATGGGCTTGAGGGTTTTGAGAGCTGTTTCTTTAAAACACGCATGTGAATTGGCAACCAAAGTGTCTTGAATTTGAGTGTGTTTGGTTTGAAGCGTTGTCGTATGACATGAGGGGCGTGATCGCCAAAAAGATATGTGAGCAACAAAAACATGGGGCAATGTGTAATCTCCTCTCTTTAAAAGACAGGAGCATGAGAGGCTTAAAAGATTTTGCTTTAGAGGCTTTTGAAAGTCGTAAAGCAGAGGGAAATGGTAAGATTAGAAATTGGTTTTTACCTTGACAACTTCATGTTCTCCCTAAATGAAGCTGTCTCCCCGTTATAGAAATTACATAAACAGAGAACCGCAATATCCTCTCTCCACTCTGGCATACAATAGCGGTAAAATACTGTCGTTTGAAGTGTGGTCATATAGGGCATACTTCCTTGAAACGTTACAGTATTTTTTTCGGTGTGTGTTGGATATTCTTCAGTGTTTGTCTTGCTTGAGATTTAAGGGCATTCCATGAGGAGGAGCCCAAAGAAGCCCGCCCAATATCCCCCAAGAGTCTCCAAGGGTTTTTGTGCTTTTATAAACGGACATGGTGTTTAAAAATGGGTGTTTAGAATCTTTATCCTTTAAGAGCGGGGAGGCCAAGTCAACATCATCTTATAAAACTGCAATTGATGCACAATATCCATATTTATTTTAAAGAAATATCTCTTAAATAACGGCTCTCATTTATTTTACGATGGCGCCCAGTGGTATGATGGTAAAGCTTTTATATTCCAAAGGCATTACATGAAAGGCTGAGAGGATAGGAGCTTGCTTTAAGAGAGGGAGAGGTTGGATTGTTTCGTGATTATTTGTTTACAGTTTAGTACTGGTTTTTAGAATCTACGTCTTTTTAGTGCAAAGGGGCATTAAAAAACCCCGTTTTTAACGGGGTTTTTTAATCGTTCAACTTTTCTAAAAAACTTAGAATTTATAAGCGATACCAAAGCGAACATCATGCGTTTGAGAAGAGATTTTAAGGTTATCGTTTGCAAATTTCTTTTTAAAAAAATCTGAATAACGATATTCTGTCCGCATAATGATATTATCTGTCATTGCAAGATCAAAACCACCACCAACAGTGTAACCAAACATTGTTTTTGTCTCATCTAACACATTGCCAGAAGCAAAAATTGTCGAATCTTCTTGCGATTTTGATAAAAGTGACATGATATATTGCATCTGTCTATAGGCTATACCCCCTGCAATATAAGGCATAAGACGATGGGAAGCAAAACCAATGCGCGCGCGCGTGGCACCAGACCACGTTTCTTTCAATGTTACACTGCTAACAACAATGTCACCATAGTTGGATATCGTTTCACCCTGAGCTGCAGGTTTTATGATAGGAATCCCAGCTTTTTTAAAGGCAATGTTAATGGAGTTTGATTCATCTAGAATTTTCTTTCCATTGTCTGTTTGGGTGCTTTTCCTCCCAGACCAGACCATATCGGTATCAAAACTGAAAACAAGATCTCCCAGATCAATATTAGAACCTGCATACAAACCTGCTCTCAATCCTGATAGTTTCGGTGATAAATCTCTATCAACCAAAGCCCATTTTCCGTCCCTGGCTTCTTGTGCGTAATTTAGAGTATTTTTATTGGAAAAATATCCAATTTGTCCTCCAAAATAAAAACCAGACCAAGAAAAAGGCGCAGAAACAGTAACCGGTGAAATACGTGACGATGAAACATCTTGCAATGAAACCTTCGGTTCTGATTGCTTAAAGATTACTGTATCTGCTGCTTGCGCTGTTGAAGCGGTAATGAAGGTGAAAATAGATAGTGCAACTAAACATTTTGTTTTCATAAAAACGTCCCCAATTTATTTCAGATACAAATCGCATTATATACGAATTGGTTAAAAAAATCTATATTTAATATCATTATGAAAACTAAAACATTCAAAAACTCTATAATTATCCATATTTAAGCGTTCTTGAAACTTGTTTTCATGCTATTATCCCGCGTTTATATTGATTTTTCAGTATTTTTATATACTCTTTCAGTGTTCTCTGTGTTTTAGAAAAAATTATAGTATAGTAAACAAGCTTTCTATTTGTTAAAAAAATATTACTTTATATACATTAAAACACTTTTTGTTATTAAATGTATTATCCATTATGATTGACACCAATGTGCTTAAATATTCAATTTATCGTAAAAATGCATATTGGCACCGTCATATTCGTTGCTCGTTTTTGATATTGCATAGCTTTGTATTGCGGTAGCCTTTTGAGCACTCGAGGGGATGGGCGACTTTATTTCTTTTTTATCTATATGCCACTTTTGCTTATAATAATCTAAGCGAATAGTTTTGATTGATTGAATGGAATACGAAGAATCAGAAGGAGTAAAGTGCGAGAATCTCAAGTCTCATGAGGTTTCTTATGCGCCATGTAAAACGGATAAACTCTCCGTTCCGTTCGCTTAAAGCCGGAACGTGGATGAGAGCCTAAAAACTGAATGTCGTTGGCTATTTTAAAGAGATTAGCGCGTGCATTCAGGTTTTTGTGGAAATGGGTGAGGGCGCCATAATGGGCAAATGCCTCCAATTTCTTGCGAGCTGTCAAGGATATCCCCGTTAGAGAGCTGATTGTTTCAGCAAAGGTCAAAACCTTTCGGTGCATTGAATTTTGTTCCAACAGCTGTTCCTCTATTGAGCACCCCCATCTTCACGCTTCATAAAAGAGACATTTTTCAATGTTCCTAAACCCATTTCATGACAGCGATTGTGAATGATATAATAATAAATCTATTGAGCACTCCCATCTTCACGCTTCATAAAAGAGACATTTCTCAATGTTCCTAAACCCATTTCATGACAGCGATTGTGAATGGTATAATAATAAATCTATTGAGCATCTCTTTTACGCTTCATAAAGGAGCACGCCGGTACCATTACTATATTTGCCAGTTCGTGGGGTGTTGTGACAGTCCTCTCCACAATGTTGTGACAGAGGCCCCTTTGTCCGTTGTGACAGTCCTTGGCACTTGAGGTGGTTCATTAGAGGCGTTTGTAGTTCTTATCGGATACAATTTCTATTCACATATTCATTGCGTTTGTGATGTGCAAGTCAATGATTTTGATTGATGCAACATGGGACCGATTTAAAATGAGAAAATCTTACGGTATTTAGGATTCTCGTTCAATATGGATAACGCTAGATTATCATTATAAATAAACACATTATCTCATTGAGATAAGAGTTATCTACCCAATGTTATCAATAATGATAACATTGTAAAGCGTAACTACGATGAATTCATTAATCTTTTTATACTTCGATTGAAATTATGTCTATTAATACCGATTTTTTTGAGCTCATTCTGTTTGGTTGATAGCTAATAGATTTTCAAAATCAAAACGCGAAGCTAGAATGAAAAACACCTTAAGGTCATATCCATTTAAATCACTTTCTGCCAGTATAGCCATTGGGTGTTGAGCTATGACTATCCATGCCTTTGCAAAACCGTTGTGCCTTTTAAGTACAATATAAGCAACAAAACCACCCATAGCATAAATGCGGATCAGAGCCTAAAATGAACGCTGTGGGTAATTGTTATCGGTCATCATCGGGGTGTTTACACCCCGATCTTTTGACAGAAAGATTTGTTTAAGATGTTTGCATCTTTTTTAGTGGGTTGTTTATTGGGGAGCAATCATCTTTTTAGGATCAACTAATCGGTCATAATCCTCTACAAAAACACCTGCTTTTAATGCTTCGGTGCGCAAAGTTGTATCATTTTTATGCGCTGCTTTGGCAATTTCAGCAGCTTTTTCATAGCCAATTTCTGGTGCAAGAGCTGTGACTAACATGAGTGAGCGCTCCATGAGTGAGTGAATATGAACACGATTAGCTCGTAATCCTTGAATGCAATGCATATCAAAAGAACGCATGCAATCACCAAGAAGGGTAATTGATTGTAAAACGTTATAGCCAATAACAGGTTTATAAACGTTGAGTTCAAAATGTCCTTGGCTTGCGGCAAAGGTTACGCTGGTGTGATTACCAAAGACTTGGCATGCGACCATGGTTAAGGCTTCACATTGCGTGGGGTTGACTTTGCCGGGCATAATAGAAGATCCTGGTTCATTTTCAGGAAGACTGAGTTCCCCTAAACCGGAACGTGGACCAGAGCCTAAAAACCGAATGTCATTGGCAATTTTAAACAGATCAGCAGCGAGAGCATTCAAGCTCCCGTGGAAATGCGCAAGGGCACCATGATGGGCAAGTGCTTCAAATTTATTGCTGGCAGTTTGGAACGTTATTTCTGTGAGAGTGCTCACTGTTTGCGCAAAAGCAACGTCAAAACCTTTTGGCGCATTCAGCCCTGTGCCAACAGCCGTACCACCTTGAGCAAGCATTTGGACATCGGTTAGAGCATTTTCAATACGCTGACGATTGGCTTCTAATGCGGCACGATAGCCTGAAAATTCTTGCCCTAAGGTTAAAGGGGTTGCATCTTGCGTATGGGTGCGGCCGATTTTAATGATATCTGCAAATTCTTGCTCTTTTTGTTTTAATGTCGCAATAAGAGCTTCAAGGATTGGCAGTAAGTGTTGGCGTGTTTGCAACGTGGTGGCAATGTGAAGCGCCGTGGGAAAGGAATCGTTCGATGATTGGCTCATGTTGACATGGTCATTGGGATGAACTGGTTTTTTGCTTCCAAGTTTTCCTCCCAAAATCTTACTAGCACGATTAGCAATGACTTCATTGACATTCATATTGCTTTGTGTGCCAGAACCTGTTTGCCAGACGGACAGTGGAAAATGCGTATCAAAATCGCCAGCAAGCACTTCATCAGCGGCGGCAATAATTGCTTTTCCAATATTTTCTGGTAGTTTTCCTTTGCCCATATTTACAATCGCTGCTGCTTTTTTGACAAGGACTAAGGCATAGATGATGGCAAGAGGCTGCTTTTCACTGCCAATATTAAAATTATGCAGAGAACGTTCAGTTTGTGCGCCCCAATAACGATCTTGACGTACCGAAATCGTTCCAAAGCTATCCGTTTCCTGACGTGTTTCAACCATGATAAGATCCTTTTTTGTTCACGGGTTCTCAAAAAAGATAGATAACGCGAAAGTGCAATAAGAGGCAAGACTTTGAAGCTTCATTTAGAGAAATTATTTTTATGGCTATTCTTGACATTGAGAGATGCCGATTTTATATCTAACACATGCTAGCACTCGTAATTTGAGAGTGCTAGCAAGAACTTTTAAGATTAATTCAATTATGTTCAGTTTTAAGGATTTAAAACATGGCTAATATACAATTCCGCCCACTTCACGACCGTGTCGTTGTCCGTCGGGTTGAATCTGAAAATAAAACGGCTGGTGGGATTATCATCCCTGATACAGCAAAAGAAAAACCCCAAGAAGGCGAAGTGATTGCTGTTGGCAATGGCGCTCTCGATGATAACGGAAAGCGCGTGCCTTTAGAAGTCAAAACAGGAGACCGTATTTTGTTTGGAAAATGGTCTGGAACTGAAGTCAAGATTAATGGGGAAGACCTCCTCATCATGAAAGAATCTGACATTATGGGAATTATGGGCTAATTGAAGCACTTAGTTTTTCATTGTGTACTATTTTGAGAAAACTCCAAGGAGAAATTAAATGGCTGCTAAAGAAGTCAAATTTGGCCGTGAAGCGCGTGAGCGTTTGTTGCGCGGTGTCGACATCCTTGCTAATGCTGTTAAGGTGACACTCGGCCCTAAAGGTCGCAATGTGGTGATTGATAAATCATTCGGTGCGCCTCGTATCACAAAAGATGGTGTATCCGTTGCAAAGGAAATCGAACTGGAAGATAAGTTCGAAAATATGGGTGCACAAATGTTGCGCGAAGTTGCTTCTAAAACCAATGATATCGCTGGTGATGGAACAACAACAGCAACTGTTTTAGGACAAGCTATTGTGCAAGAAGGTGTTAAAGCTGTTGCTGCGGGCATGAACCCAATGGATCTTAAACGTGGGATTGATGCTGCTGTTGAAGAAGTGGTGGCAAACCTCTTCAAAAAAGCAAAAAAAATTCAAACTTCAGCAGAAATTGCACAGGTGGGAACAATTTCCGCTAATGGCGCTGCTGAAATCGGTAAAATGATCGCTGATGCTATGGAAAAAGTGGGCAATGAAGGCGTCATTACCGTGGAAGAAGCTAAAACCGCTGAAACGGAATTAGAAGTCGTTGAAGGAATGCAATTTGACCGTGGGTATCTTTCCCCTTATTTTGTCACAAATGCTGAGAAAATGGTCGCTGATCTTGATGATCCTTACATTCTCATTCACGAAAAGAAATTGTCTAATTTGCAATCTCTTCTTCCTGTGCTTGAAGCTGTTGTTCAGTCTGGAAAACCACTTCTCATTATCGCTGAAGATGTGGAAGGTGAAGCTTTGGCAACGCTCGTTGTCAACAAATTGCGTGGTGGTTTGAAAATTGCTGCTGTAAAAGCTCCTGGATTTGGTGACCGTCGTAAAGCAATGTTAGAGGATATCGCTATCTTGACATCCGGACAGGTTATTTCTGAAGATGTGGGCATTAAACTTGAAAATGTCACTTTGGATATGCTTGGACGTGCAAAGAAAGTGAATATTTCTAAAGAAAACACCACCATTATTGATGGTGCTGGACAAAAGGCTGAAATTACTGCTCGCGTCAATCAAATCAAGGCTCAGATTGAAGAAACAACTTCTGACTATGACCGTGAAAAATTGCAAGAAAGACTTGCTAAACTCGCTGGTGGTGTTGCTGTTATCCGTGTGGGTGGTGCAACAGAAGTTGAAGTGAAAGAAAAGAAAGACCGTGTTGATGATGCTTTGAATGCAACACGTGCTGCTGTTGAAGAAGGTATTGTTGCTGGTGGTGGTACCGCATTGTTGCGTGCAGCAAATGCGTTGACCGTTAAGGGAAGTAATCCTGACCAAGAAGCTGGTATTAGTATCGTTCGTCGTGCTCTACAAGCACCAGCGCGCCAGATTGCAAGCAATGCTGGTGAAGAAGCCGCTATTATTGTGGGCAAAGTGCTGGAAAATAATGCTGACACTTATGGTTACAATACCGCAACTGGTGAATTCGGTGATTTGATTGCTTTGGGAATTGTTGATCCTGTGAAAGTTGTGCGCTCTGCTCTTCAGAATGCGGCTTCAATTGCGAGCCTTCTGATCACAACAGAAGCAATGGTTGCTGAAGTTCCA
>NZ_JBHIRR010000004.1:165297-177705 GCF_042197325.1 Bartonella sp. AA16NXGY
AGAAGCAATGGTTGCTGAAGTTCCAAAGAAAGATACACCAATGCCTCCGATGCCTGCTGGCGGAATGGGTGGAATGGATTTCTAAGCTCTTATTCCTAGACGTAATAAAGAAACGGGTCTTCTGTGCCCGTTTTTTTATGCTTTTTCACGTTTCATACAGTTTTTCCTTTTATGATAGTTTCTTTATCTTATAGGATTGTTCTATTCTCCTCTGGTTGATCTACCGTTATTGTGAATGAATTTCACTCTTAATCCATAGCTTTTTCTCTTGTTTTTATGAAATGTTTCTATTGTGCGGGGATCGTGGTTTCCTTTGAAAATATTGTGCTAATAAAAATATAACTATTTGATTTATAATTATTTATTCCTAATACAGTTCTGTTTTTTCATTTCAGGTTTATGCATGCATCGTTAAAAAATCCTGGGTTTGTGCTTCATAAGGTGAGAGGTCACTACGGTTTTTATGAACCAACGCAATCATTAAAAGTCAGTAGTTAAAAAGAGTCAGTAGTTAAGAGTTAGTACCTATTGAGCGTTGGAAAGACAGAGTTGAAAAGAGCATGATGGGGCTGGTTTGTTTTTTTATGAATAAGATGCTGGTATTTCAAGCTTTTGCATAGGAGAATAAGCATCTCTCTGTTTCGTTGATCTCTGAAATGGGGAGACTGTGCCCCATTTGAGAAGCTTAAAGACAAAAGCTAATTTTTCGCCTTGCTCTCATCTTTTCTTCGGTAAGCTCATCACCTAAACTGGAGCCAAACCCATGTTGTTATACTCAAGTTCTGTTTGTTGCCTATATTGTGACAGAAAATTCTTGAGTGGGGAGCAATTTTTGAACTAAGGGGACCATGACAGTTAGCCGAAAAAAATCATGACAAGACAGTAGACGTGCTTGTGTTAGAATTTTTAATGCTTCTGATGATAAAGGCACGCGAAATTCTGTTGTAGCCTCATGCCTTCTTTTCATATTTTCGAGCCAAGGATTTTCCATATATTCTCTTCAACTTGACCTTTATGCATAGAACATAAGGGAATTGGGAGGGTGGAAATTGGGAGGCAGGGCATTGAGAGGGTGGAAATTGGGAGGCAGGGTATTGGGAGGCAGGGAATTGGGAGGCAGGGAATTGGGAGGGTGGAAATTGGGAGGCAGGGAATTGGAAGGCAGGGAATTGGGAGGGTGGAAATTGGGAGGCAGGGAATTGGAAGGCAGGGAATTGAGAGGCAGGGAATTGGGAGGGTGGAAATTGGGAGGGTGGAAATTGGGAGGCAGGGCATTGAGAGGCAGGGCATTGGGAAGGTGAGAGGAGCCGGCTTGCTTTTTTATTCAACGTAAAGATGAGAGGCTTTATGTAAGGCTACCATTACATTGCTTGTTTATGCACTTCTTTAAAAGAAATGTCTTTTAATACAAATTCTTGGCAATGCTATTTATGAAGAGTATAAAATCATTTGGATATCAATAGTTTATTAAAAAAATGTATGTTGGTATGATCCTTTTCTTATGTTACCAAAGTTGCTGACTTACGCGTTGGTTAAAAATCTCTCTTCATACCCCTAAATTCATTTCATGAAAGTGTTTGTGAAGAGTGTATAAAAATTTCTCGTGAGACATGAAAAATCATCAATAAAATCTCCATGTTTTCAAAAAATAACGAATGGCTTTTTATATTTAAAAGATTTAACACGTCTCACGTTTTTTATTTATTTTAGAGCTGAATATTCGATTTTTGTGTAAAAATACTTCCCAGCACATCTACGATCCGTGAAAAATCAAGTGCTAATAAGAAAATGATGAATATAATCCATTTCGTATAGCGTGACATCATTTTTACACTTTTATACGTTGTGATGATTTCTTGTAGGACTTCTTTTTCCTTTTCTGTAAGCTCTGTTTGTTTTTCCGTTTTTTTTCTAGCCATGTTTCCACCCACACATGTGTTCCCCTTGTTTGTTATGCTTTAAAATATCTCTTGCGAGATTTGAACTGATGATATTGAGATCTTTGTTGTCTAAATAAATGGGCATCCAACCAACGCAAGAAAAAGGCTCATTGATTGTTTTTATCGCGCAACCAGTGAGTAAGAGCAGCGCGTATATCAGCATCACTTTTTTGATTAATTTCATTTTCCACCTCTAGCCGTGTTGTTGATGACTTTAGCGTTTTTTCTATTTGCTTTTGTTGTTCAACCTTCTTTCCAAGAGTGAAAGCTTTTGCTAAAGCGATAAAAAAAGCGGTCAGAGCCGCTCCTGTTATCATCAGATTTTTTTTCAACCACCACATCATAAGCGCTGCTCCCGAAACCGTTTTGCCACAAAGAAAATGCCAACGCAGGCGGCTAAAACCATAATGGTTGCTAATGCCCATTGGATGGGACCATTGCCTGCCAATAAGCCCCCAAGTCCAGAAAAAGAACCAATAATCGGTGTAAGCGCTTCTGCTTTGAAAAATCCCATTGGAGCTTGCGTTTCTACAGTTTGGTAGTTGGGAGAAACATAAGCCCCTTTTGCCCATAATCCCGATTCTGCTGCACGACGGTGCACTAAACCGTGAAGACGTTTTCCTCCTGCTTTAGTCCACTTTTGTAACTCAGCAGGGACGGCTTCATATTCGCCATTATTGAGTTTTTTGAGCAGGGTCGAATTACAAAAAGCCGATGTTCCTATATTATAGCAAAACGATACGAGCGCGGCGAATTGTTCATCCGTTAAAGAAACCGTCACATGTTTTTCAACGGTATTTTCAAATTGTCTTAAATCTTGAGAAAGAACTTCTTCTGCTTGTTTTTCAGTAATGATCATGCCCTTGTGAACGAACGGTTTGCCAGCCGCGCTGGTATGACCATAGCCAATTGTCCACACCCCGATGGCATCTTTATAGGCTTGTAAACGCAATCCTTCCCATTGTTTAATGAGCGCAAGCCCTGCTGATGATATTTTTCTCATTTGCTTCTCCATAAAATAAAGCCTCACGTTAACGTGAGGCTGGTTGACAGATTAAAAATGAATTTTTTCACGCTTCAAAAACAGAAGAGATGTGAAACTTTTATGAAATCAAAAGGTTGGTTATGACATCTTAGGGAATGGGGGAATGGTTGGTCAAAAGGGATAATAGTTGGGTAAGTGGAATAATGGCTGGGCAAGAGGAGTAATAGTTGGGCTGGTGTTTTCCGTTAAGAGAGGTTGTAGATTTTAAGAGCTTGTCCTGGTGTTTTTTTATGGAGCCTTCTTGGTGTGCGGGCAGTTGTTGGGTTGATGCACGATAAGTGTGGTCTATTGCGGTTGTTTGGTCGTATGGTATTGATGTGGGGGTGTTTGAGATACGAAGCGGATACTCTCAGAAAAAAAGACATATGCTTTTACTGAAGACGAAAGCATTAAATATTTTATGTATCAAGCATTTTGCTTATCCAAAGAGCCTCATTGTTACACAGAGCTTTGGGCTAACAAGAGCTGTGGAATTTTAATACAATTTTAAGAGGGGCTGGTTTTTATAGGACAATGGTGCTTTTTCTTTAAGAGGAAAGTTGTTTATGCTATTTTTGTTTTATGAGCGCAAAAGCTGGTTTGCTTAGAGAAATCTTAGCCGTAAAGCAGCATCTCTTCGTTCTTTGATGAATAGGAATATGGAAAAGCCTCAATTACATCGTTAAAGATTTGTATTCAGTAATCCTTTTTTGGTGCGAGGAAACAGAAACAGTTTTTCCTTCTGTTGTTCTTAAGTTTTTTTCAAATCTCTCTCTCAGAGTTTCACCTTTTTTGTTGACTGTTTCATGTTCAGCATCCGGATTGGCTTTTAAATAGTGTTCTAGACGTCTTCTTCCTTGTGCGTGTTTATAAAAAGTGGTTGGAAGATAGGAATCTAACTTTTCAGCAGATAAAGATGAATTGGGTTCACATAATACACCCTTAACATTATCCTTATGCAATCTTGCTAATTTATCAGATTCAAGATGAAGCTTTTTGGCAAGGCTTAAGCTGAACATCCCGCATTCAGAAGAGCTTCGCTGAATATCCATTTCTGCCGTGGTAAAAGAATAAGGAGGCAGTTGAAGACATTGAAGGGTTTGATTTATTTTTATCCCTAGTTTGCAAGCTGTGATATTCTGAAATGTTGTAGGTTCAAGCATAATCAAAGAGATTTTGTCATCAACTTTTTGATAATCAAGGACGGCAAAGTGGATTTTGCTTCCCGAATTGACTATAAATCGGGCAGATTTTGCGTCGCTCTCAACGACTTCTTTTAGTGCGTGCGAAAACTCTTCTGCTGTAAGAGCCAATTTGAGATTCATGTCTGGATATTTGCTGTTTGCTTTTTCTACGAGAGCCGGCATCAATCTAATATCTGTGTTTTCATAATAAGCGTTAATCCAACGGCCGGTGACAAGATCATCTTCTAAGCCTGTAATAATATCTTTTAATTCGTCAGAACTCGGTGCAACATGTTCTTCTTCTGTTTGGATGGAACTTTGCATCAAACGTGCAATAAGGTCTTCTAAAGATTCATTTGCACTTGCTCCTTCTGGTGTTTGTGAGGAATGAGGGAGGGGGGAATTTTGTGGCTTCATACTATTAGCCTCTATATTGATGATCGATAAATGATATTATTTCTTCAATTCTGGCTAAACAATGTTTGCAGGAAAGATTTTTTAGCTAAAAAAAACAAAGAGATGAAATCATCTTTATTTTAAAAAATTTTTGTTACGAAAGACAAAATCCCCCGCTTTTCAGAGTCAAAGGTAAGGTATCTTTTTATCTTTTAAGAGGTCACGTTGCTTACTGTTTGCATCTTTACCTCTTTACCTCAAAAGAAGATTTGCTAACAGCAATTTATGCCTTACCGTAAAGCCGCAGAGCTTCATTACTTTGTGGATGTGGAATATGGCTATGGCCAAAACGCTTATTACATCATTAGAGATTTGTATTCTGTGGCTCTTTTTCTGTGTTGTGAAACAGAAACAGTTTTTGTCTCTGTTGCTACCAAGCTTCTCTCAAACCTCTCGTTTAGGGTTTCGCCTTTTTTGTTTACTTTCTCCTGTGCTGCTTCTGGATTGGCTTTTAGATATTCCCCAAGACGTCTTCTTCCTTGCACGTGTTTGTATAAACGAGCTGGAAGATATGGATCTAATTTTTCAGCAGGTAAAGGCGTGTCTGGTTCACATAACACACCCTTAATATTATCTTTGTGTAGTCTTTCTAATTTTTGAGCTTCGAGATAAAGCTTTTTGGCAAGGCTTAAGCTGAACATCCCACATTCAGAGGAGCTTCGTTGAATATCCATTTCTACTATGGCAAAATGAATATTCGGAAATTGGTGATGTTCAATGGATTGTCGCGTCCTTAATGCAAGTAATGCGGGAAGCGTGTCACGCAGTAAGGTCGGTTCAAAAAAGATCAAAGATGTTTTATTATCAATGGTTTGATGATCGACAACCGCAAAATGAATTCCCCTATCTTGTGCGTTAACGATCAGCCTAGAAGATTTTATGCCCTTTTCGAGCGTTTCTTTGAGAGCAAGGGCAAAGCCGTCAGGGGGGCTTGTAAGTTTGAGATTCATCTCTGGATATTTACGATTTGCTTGATCGACCAAGGCTGGCATCATGTAAAGATCTAAAATATCATAATAATTTTTGATCCAACTGCCATCGGCATTATGCTTTTCTAAACCGGCAATAATATCTTTTAATTCCGCACGATTAAAAGGGGTGTTTTTTATTTTTTCAATGTTAAGCCGTTCTAAATGTGCAGTAAGAGTGTCTAATGATGCATTTGCATGCGCCCCTTCAGGTGCACTTGCACCTTCTGGGGTTTGTGAGGAATGTGGTGGGGGAGAATCTTGTGGCTTCATAATCTTAGCCTCTATGTTGATGATCGATAAGTGATATTATCTTCTTCAATTCTGGCTAAACAATGTTTTGAAAAACAAGCCTTTGCATCTTGAAAGGTGAGGCGATGAGAGCATAATAATGCCGTTTTCATATTTTTATGCGTGTATTGCTCATCATTGCTGTGATGTATGATATTGGTATTTTATGGGGGGATTATTAGGGCGTTCTATTGAGAGCCCTTATTGAATACCACTTGTTTTGAAAATCTCAAAATTATAGAGTTGTTGGTGATGCAAATTGTGTAATGCAAAAGAAAACAGTCAGAAAAGGACGAAAGATACCTTCAAACCGTAAAGTTTTAAACATTGTCGCGAAACACACTGTTTTATAACAGTTTATAATAACTTATAATAGTCTATGATAATGCGAAAATTTTACGATGAAATCTGGACGCAGAAAACCCCTTGCCGCACCCATCATTAAATACGATTTTTCATATTCTGTCAACCGCAAAACGATTATTTTTCCTCCTTTATCGCGGGAAAAATCTACAGAAAAAAGCTCATTCATTAGCTATGCAGCAAAATATCTTGTTTTAATGGAAAAGTTTTTGATGTGGCAAAAAACATTTTCTCCTTTGAGAAAGGCGTGGACAAGATGAAGGGAGAATTGTGGTTTTGAAATCCGTGGTATTTTATTGATGGAATTAGGAAGGCGGTGGTTGGAAGGTGTTTGTGGAACAAAGCTTTAGGTGTTGGCGATTTGTGGGGGTGATTGGGGTTGTGCTGGCTGTCGTATTAGTGGTGGTGTGATGGGTGTGGAGGGTTATCGGTGCAGTTGTTGATGAGGGAGGAGATTGTTGGTAGGGGCTTTTTCTTTCGTTTAAGGGATGATGCTTTTAATTGTGTCAAAAATCAACGGGTTGTTTTAATGATAAGCTATTGATTTATAGTGGATATTTTATCATTATTTATCTTGAATGAGAAAACCAGATTATGCTGAAATAAAAGCCATAGTTTTTGTCCGTCATAAGATCAGAAGAGCCATATAGAATTGTACAAGAAAAGACGTAAAATGACGATAATGAATTGTCTGAAGAGCTAAGGATGTTGCGATATTGGGTGAATTGTATGATGAGGGTGGTTTGTTACAATGGGGGTAGAGGGAAGAATGTTGCTGTTTTTTAAAGAGGGGGCAATATTTATCCTGTCCATGCCGTGAAATATTGTCCTTTGAGGCATGGATTAAGTGAGGCACTGGTAGGTATAAGGTTAAGTCTCTTTGACAGTTGAAGTATTTTTTTAAAGGGCGTGGTGGATATTTTTAAGCTTGTTTGTTGTGCGCTTTAAGCTTGTCAATCCCATGAAATTTTATGAAAGGGCATGCTCAGTGGATCTCAAGTGTCACTTGCCAAAGGGGGACTTTATAAAGGCGCTGGTTATAAAGAGGCATGTTATAAAAGAAGGGGGAGAATCTTTATCCTGTGAGGGGGAGGAAATGATGGGTGTTTTAGCCAAGGCTCTTTTGGGTAGAACTGTCAAAATGTTTATAAAGGGCATCAAGAATAATACGCAACGAACCAACAAGATTAGGCAGCGGTTGATCTTCTATAACAAGATAGTGTAATGCCGCATGGAAGTTGTGTTGACGATGTAGATATTGTGCTTCTTTAATCGCTTCTTGCATAGCTTCATAGTGTTCCGTTGCTCTTTGGACCCATTGCTTTTTTGCTTTCTCATCTGATGCGCTGTGCGTAAAACCATCATAATAACCGTTTGGTAAACCTTTTGCACATAAATAGTCGTTTCTAATTTGCAAGTATTGTTGCGCCGTGTCATATTGCTCTTTACTGATGCCTGATGAAGCCTCTTTATAGCCAAGCAAACAAAGACGCCCAATATAGGTTCCGACAAGCGGATTTTTCGCTTCTTCGAAGCTTAAACCAAAGTGTTTTGCACGCATTTCAATCGCAGATTGAAGCGCAGATTCGCTGGAATTTTGGGCACGTGAAATACAGCTATTGGGCTCTCGCTTTCCTGTTATTTTCGATCTACCGCGTTTTTTACGTATTTTCATGAACTTAACCATTTGAATGAAAAAGAAACTGTCTGTTGATGGGGGACAGTGATGTAAAAAGCACTTGGCGCAAATATTGGGGGGAGCAAATACTTAAGAGGGGGAAAATACTTAAAAGGAGGAAAATACTGGGGGGGGGAGTGAGCAAATACCGGGAAATATCAGCCGTTGCAGATCAAAAAACAAACGATACTAAAGGCGTTTTAAATGCAAAGAAAAGCAACGGTGTGGGGCGAAAAAATCATCTTTAAGGTGGTTTCTTACCTTTTTTATCTTATCCCTATCAGTCTTATCTTCCGCCCCTGTCATGCTTATTTTTTTATTGCTAGCGGATTATTTGCTTTCTAAATATTTCTTAACTGTTCTTGAGAGATTGAAGGAAAATTTTTGTCAAATGTGAATGAAAAAATAACAATGGATTTCAAGGGCATGTCATCGTCTTTCTAATAGGAAGTTTTTTCTAATGGGATTATTTGTCTCTTTTTTCACGAGCGCTTTGTGGAAATTTTTCAATTCCACTTTTGAAAGGTCATTGTTTTCTTAAGTTGGAAGCTTTTTATTTGGGTTCTCTTATTTTTTTGTTGTTGGGCGCTTTCCCAAGATATTTGATATACATCACGCTGTTAAGCATACTTTTATCCTTTATAGGAGACATATTATCTTCTGTTGAGTGGCAGAGAGCGGCAAAAAGCAAACCTCCGCATTCTATTATAATAGCATAAGATGCCCTATATTTTCAAATAAAATATCGTTTATCGGCTTAAAATAAACTGTGAATGATCTCGCTATTTTGTTTGGTGTATCCTTTGTAAGTATCCTTTATAGAGTATAAATTTTCCGTTTTAATGGATCTCATCATAAGACGAGGGGATGTCGTTTAAAGGACGGAATGCATTATCGAAAGAGGCTGTTTTTATAAGAAGAAAATGCCTTTATAAAAAGATGCTTTTATAAGAGATGCCTTGATGAATGTAGGGGCTATACAAATGTAGGGGCTGTGAGATATTTCATCTTTAATGAAGAATTTTTAAAATGAAGCCTTTTTGATTAAGAAGCTTTCAAATGAGGATTAAGGTTGTTTGTCGCACGTTTTTTATACTGGATAATCGATTGCTTGTTTGACTTTGTTTTGTGTTGTGTTGCTTTTTAAAGAGCCATGTCTTAGGGCTCTCTTTTGCCCATTTTGCAAGGGTGCTCATGAAGGGTATAACGATAAAGTCCCCAATGAAATCCATATAAAGTTTGAATAATATAAAATCTATTGCACACTTCCATTTTTACGCTTGTGAAGAAGAAAGTCTATAGCATCACACATTTTGCCAGCTCTCATTGTTGAGACAGCCCTTGGCATTTGAGGCGCTTCCTTAGAGGCATTTATCATCCTTTCTTAATGTTTTACTCTATACGGCTCTTTCTGCTTGTAACGCGCAAGAGACATGGTTTGGGTTGATTTAATATGGAATAGGTTTGGAATAAGACAATCCTACGGTATTTAGGGTTCTCATTTAATATGAAAAACAATAAATTGTTATAAATCAGCGTATTGTTTGTAAACTTTACACATCAGATATTTCTTAGATTGAATATTTTTGCTTGTTGAGTTTTGTGAAACATTGTCTTTTGAAGTGTGGGTAATAGATAAGAGGATACAATGGCATTTGTGCTTATAAGGTTTAGGGATTGTATGTTGTCACGTATGAGAAATTTTAAAAATAGACTTAAAGGGGCTTATAGCGCGTGTTTCATGGTGAAAAGAGTGCTAGATAAACCGGTTTTGCTGGTTGCATGTTCTCAAAGAGTGAGTGGGCATGTTAGAAGTGAGAAAATATCCGTATGATCGAAGATAAATCACAACACCAATCTGCCCATAAGGGAAATACGGCTTTTGCGTCACAGCCCGTGTTAAATCAGTGTGCGGTTTTCAAAAAATGGACGGCTCTCTCAAGAAAAGATTACGTCATCATTTTGTGTTTGGCTATCCTCTTGTTGGTGCTTTTTGCCGCGACTGTCTATATGAATCCTTTGGAGTTTTTTCACGTTATATCCAAAGAACAGTTTCAAGCACTGGGACAAATGGAACAAGGAGATCTTCGAAAAATGATTAAGGAGATCTTGAAACAGCCTTTTGAAAATAATCCTGCAATCGTGTTTTTGCGTGACGCGGGATGGAATAGTGTTTGGGCTTTTTTATGTCTCTTGCCGCAAATGATTTTTGGTGTTCTTGTGGTGTTCTTTCCACTCTTTTTTGTCTTTAACGCTATCTCTAAACGGGAGGTGAAGGAAATGATGAAGCTGTGGGATACATTGCCAGAGCAGCAACAGCTAGACAACCAATTTCTCAACAGAACACAATAGGAAAATAAGTGGCTGCTTCTTTTATAAGTACTTTTGTAATTTTGACTACAGTATGGTGGAGTACTGTCATGTTTCTCGGGGAGATCATGATACTTTTTTCTACTCTGATGACAATCTTGGTACTTTATTATTCTTTGATAAAACGGACAATATTGTTGTGTGGGATGCGGCGGAAATTAAAAAAGGGTGCATTACAGAATTTGGGGCATAATCAGAAAGTCAGCATAGGACAAAATACAGTTTGTGCAATAAAGTTCAGCCCCCTTTCTTTTCAAGAATCTTTGGAACTTTCAAGAAAAGATTATTATATCATCTTTTTTCTAGCTTTCATTGTGATTGTGGTTTTCGCAGTTTTGCTCGCTTTTTTTGCTTTTTTTCCAAAATCTGTGATTTTTTTACACAATTATATGCCTCTATTGTTTAAGGTTGGCGTTTTTGGCATGCAGCTGCTGTTTTGGTTTTGTGCGTGTATTGTTGTCGCTTTACCTGTCATTTTAATCTTCCATAGTCTCCTTCATTATGGCGTGAAAAAAACAATAAAGAAATTAGAAATGGTTGCTTGAGAAGAGAATAAAAATGATGATTTCACATCAATGCGATAGGGGAAACACGTGATTATTGTTATAAAATTTTTGGCTTTTTTAGGGTTCACCATCATTGCCATTGTAATGTTTATGGTTATGATCCGGCTTCCTTACCGGTTGATCAAGCATATCAGGTTATCTTTTAAACTCTCTCAAGACTTGAAAAAGAGTACAACGCAAAAAAAGCAAGCCATACAACAATTGTGCAATGATCTGGGAGAAATGAAGAGACACAATCTCGCCCATAAGACCCTTGATGCGACAATGCGCTTTCTTAACTTCAAAGAATTTCTGCCTCTTTCTTCAAAAGAATGTAAAATAATCTTTTTTATCTTTATCCTCTTTACTGTTTTGCAATCTGCTTTCTTTGTCGCAAATTTGGTATGGTGGAAGAGCGATATGGTCGGCGTTATCATGCAGCTGTTGAGCATTCTATGGTTTGGGCTTCTTCTCTTTTTTCCGATCATTGGGATCATGTGTATAAAATTAACGAGAAAATTGAACAAAAAACTTCAACAATTGAAAGAAGCAATACAACAACGCGATCAGGCAATTCGTATGAAGAATGGGCGTGGAGGATAAAATGACCAGTAGTCTTATAACATTAATAGCCTTTTCTTTCCTGTTCTGTACGCTCTTAAATGTTTTATTGTGGGTGCCAATCGTTGTCATTTATTACCTGTTTATCAAGCGTGCGCGGTTGTATTGCCGCGTGAAAAAGGAACTGAAATGCGTGCTGAATGAACGCGATATCGCCTTAAAACAGATCTCTCAAAAATAAAAAGCAGCTTTCTCTTGTTTGGCAAGACTATAAAAAAATATTCTATCTTTCTACGGTCATGGCGACTGCTCCAATAGTTATAACTGTTGTCGTTAAGATATGGAGAGGGCAGGACTTTGTTTCTCTTGTCGTATTCGAGCCACTAGCATGGATGCTTGCCTGTACTTTTTTATTCTTACCGATTGTTTTTATTATGCGCTTTATCGTGACCCGTCAGTTGAACAAAATGATACGGCAATTAGAAGAAGAGGTTGAGCAGAAAGGAGCTCCCGTCATATTATACGATGTGAGTGAGGGAAAAGTGAGCGAGGGGAAAAAGTGAAGAGAGGCTTTCGTTGAGCCTTGCTTTTGACTTGTTCATTAAGGAGCATGGGGTGCACTTCTCGTTTTATGCCTTTTTATATTTGTGTCGTGTTTTTTTAAAGAATTGAGGCTCTTGCTTGAGTTGGTGCTCTTGCTTGAGTGCGAGAGGAAAGTGAAGAGAGGCTTTCGTTGAGCCTTGCTTTTGACTTGTTCATTAAGGAGCATGGGGGACACTTCTCGTTTTATGCTTTTTTTATATTTGTGTCGTGTTTTTTTAAAGAATTGAGGCTCTTACTTGAGTAAGATCCTTGCTTGAGTGCTGAGGGGAAAGTGAAGAGAGGCCGCTCTTGGACTTTACTTGCTGTTTCTGTTCTCTTAAAGAGAGAAAATCTTGTAACTTATTTTCTTTTTATCAAGCATAAAAATGTGTTTTACCAAGCGATATTGAGAGCGAAAAATCTATACTTAAAGCAAAAGATATTCT
>NZ_JBHIRR010000005.1:0-144366 GCF_042197325.1 Bartonella sp. AA16NXGY
TCTTCCCATGATCAACGTGACCAATCGTACCAATATTAACATGCGGTTTTGTTCGTTCAAACTTGCTCTTCGCCATTTGAGCTCTCCATTTTCCGTCCAAGCCAAGGACTAAGTTAAAAATTAATTACCAACCTGAAATTACGCGTATTTCTTTTGAATCTCCAAAGCAACAGCTGAAGGCACAGGCTCGTAATGATCAAACTGCATTGTATACTGCGCACGCCCCTGACTCATAGAGCGAAGAGTATTCACATAACCAAACATATTTGCCAAAGGAACCATTGCATTCACAACCGTTGCAATGCCGCGCGCTTCAGTTCCTGAAATCTGCCCCCGACGAGAATTGAGATCACCAATAACATCACCAACATAATCATCTGGAGTAACAACTTCCACCTTCATGATCGGTTCAAGAAGCTGTGCACCAGCCTTCTTTGCCCCATCACGAAAAGCCGCACGAGCAGCAATCTCAAAAGCCAAAACCGAAGAATCAACATCGTGATAGCCACCATCAATGAGAGTCGCTTTTACACCAAGCATAGGAAAGCCCGCAAGAGGACCTGACCCCATAACACTCTCAATCCCTTTTTGGACACCGGGAATATATTCTTTAGGAACAGCACCACCAACAATCTTTGACTCAAAAATAAAGTCATCACCATCATGAGGCTCAAAAACAATTTTCACACGAGCAAATTGACCTGCACCACCCGATTGTTTCTTATGCGTATAATCAATTTCCGCCATTTTAGTAATTGACTCACGATAAGCAACTTGAGGCTGCCCAACATTTGCTTCAACCTTAAACTCACGCCGCATACGATCAACAATAATATCAAGATGAAGCTCACCCATTCCAGCTATAATAGTCTGACCAGATTCCTCATCCGATTTAACACGAAATGAAGGATCTTCGGCTGCTAGACGGTTAAGAGCAATACCCATTTTTTCTTGATCTGCTTTTGTCTTCGGTTCAATTGCAATCTCAATAACAGGCTCTGGAAATTCCATCCTCTCCAAAATAACAGGTTTCAAAGGATCACAAAGAGTATCCCCTGTTGTCGTCTCCTTAAGTCCTGCAAGAGCAACAATATCACCAGCAAATGCTTCTTCAATATCCTCACGAGAATTTGAATGCATTTGAAGCATACGCCCCAAACGCTCTTTTTTCTTTTTCACAGTATTCTCAAGAGAAATACCTTTCTGAACTTTACCTGAGTAAATACGACAGAACGTCAATGAACCAACAAAAGGATCATTCATAATTTTAAAAGCAAGCATAGATAACGGAGCATCATCAGAAGATTCGCGTGTCGTCTCAGCCTCAGTCTTTACATCAATACCCTTAATCGCCGGAATATCAATTGGAGAAGGAAGATAGGAAACAACAGCATCCAAAAGTGGCTGCACCCCCTTGTTTTTAAAAGCCGTACCACAAAGAACCGGATGAAACTGAACTTCTACTGTCCCCCTACGAATGAGAGAAACAAGCTGCTCGTTGGTTGGCATAACACCTTCCAAATAAGCCTCTGTCGCAGCTTCATCAACCTCCACAGCCATCTCAATCAATTTCTCGCGATATTCTTCAGCTTTCTCCTTTAAATCAGAGGGAATTTCACTTATCACTGCCGAGGCACCAATAGAACCATCCCACTTTAAAGCCTTCATTTCTACAAGATCAACAACACCTTCAAAGTCATTTTCAGCACCAATCGGCAACTGCAAAACAAGCGCTTTAGCACCTAACCGAGAACCAACCATCTCCACACTACGATAAAAGTCAGCTCCTATTTTGTCCATTTTATTAACAAAAACCATACGAGGCACGCGATACTTCTCAGCTTGCCGCCAAACAGTTTCCGTCTGAGGCTCCACACCAGCATTTGCATCCAACAAGGCTATTGCACCATCAAGAACACGCAAAGAGCGCTCAACTTCAATCGTAAAATCAACGTGCCCTGGCGTATCAATAATATTAAAGCGACGCTTCCGACCGTCCTGCCCTTCCCAAAACGTCGTTGTCGCAGCAGATGTAATCGTAATACCGCGCTCCTGCTCCTGCTCCATCCAATCCATTGTAGAAGCACCATCATGGGTCTCGCCAATTTTATGATTCTTACCGGTATAGAACAGAATACGTTCAGTCATCGTAGTCTTACCGGCATCAATATGCGCCATAATACCAAAATTACGATAATCTTCAATTTTATATTCGCGAGCCATTATATTTGCCTTAGTTTAAAACTTCTACCAGCGATAGTGAGAAAAAGCACGATTAGCTTCAGCCATACGATGAACATCTTCACGCTTTTTCACGGCAGAACCACGATTATTAGCCGCATCCATCAATTCACCAGATAAACGCTCAATCATCGTCGTTTCATTTCGACCACGTGCCGCCGCAATCAACCAACGAATAGCAAGAGCCTGACGACGATCAGGACGAACATCAATCGGAACTTGATAAGTAGCGCCACCAACACGGCGTGAACGAACCTCAATGTGAGGAGCAACATTCTCTAAAGCTCGATGAAATAGAGCCACAGGATCTGTTTTTACTCTTTTTTCTACAGAATCGAGCGCACCATAAACAATACGCTCTGCAACTGATTTTTTACCATCAAACATAATGGCATTCATAAATTTCATAATAACCAAATCACCAAATTTTGGATCTGGATTAATCTCACGCTTTTCTGCTCTATGACGACGGGACATTGGCTTTGTCTCTCAATATTATTTTGGACGCTTTGCGCCATACTTTGAACGACGCTGTTTACGATTCTTGACACCCTGCGTATCAAGCAAACCACGAATAATGTGATAACGAACTCCTGGCAAATCTTTCACACGACCACCACGAATCATTACAACAGAGTGCTCTTGAAGATTATGTCCCTCTCCAGGAATATAACCAATCACCTCGAATCCATTCGTCAAGCGAATTTTAGCAACTTTACGAAGAGCAGAATTAGGTTTCTTCGGTGTTGTCGTATAAACACGCGTACAAACACCACGCTTCTGCGGATTCGACTGCAGAGCAGGAACCTTATTACGTTTAACTGGCGCTACACGCGGCTTGCGAATCAACTGGTTTACGGTAGGCATGCAACCTTCCTCTTTTCGATCTACATTCGTCTCACCCAATCGGGCTTTTCTATTTTCATCTCTATCTACCCCAACAAAATCGGAGCAGATATCTAAGTCTACACACAAAATCGGGCACACCTGCAAAAAACAGTTTACCCGACCACAAGCAGAGAAGGCAATAGCCTTTTGCACTAGCATTTGCTTTTAATCTTCTTAACACCTGTGAATAATCCGGTTCATATCCAAAACACCTGATTACATTCACATCGGTTATGTCCATCTCTAATAGCGAGAACACGTACATTCGTCAAGAACTAAACAGCAGAAAGTTTTTAAAAATGAAAATAAATTAAATTTTAAAGCTTTAAATTTGCTTTTACCGCTACTCTTGATAAATCAATTTACCATAAGTAATATCCCTATAAATAAAAAAGTAGCGATATGACTGTAGTAAAACATAGCAGTAAATTGAATTGCATATTTGATATCTAATGATGAGCACCATGAAAATAGCAACGTGGAATATTGCTGGAATAAAAGCGCGACATGAAACATTATGTCAATGGCTGCAGCAAAGCCAACCGGACATAGTCTGTTTACAGGAAATTAAAAGTATTGATGAAAATTTTCCACGCGATACAATTGAAAATTTAGGTTACCATATAGAAACACACGGACAAAAAAGTTTTAATGGCGTTGCGATTCTCTCTAAAAAAACACCAGATGAAGTGATCCGTCGATTACCAGGCAATGATAATGATAAACAAACACGTTACATTGAAGCTGTTTATTCAACAAACAAAGGTGTTGTTCGTGTTGCATCTCTCTATTTGCCAAATGGGAATCCTATTGAGAGTGAAAAATATTCCTATAAGATAGAATGGATGGAAAGATTATATACACATGCAAAATCATTGCTTGCGTATGAAGAACCTCTTATTCTAGCAGGTGATTATAATGTCATCCCCACTCCATTAGATGCAAAAAAACCTCAAGAATGGTATCAAGATGCCTTATTTCTTGGAGAAACAAGAAAAGCATTCCAACGTATGCTTCATTTAGGTTTTTATGATGCTATCCGGAATGTCACCGATACTCCCTCCTTCAGTTTTTGGGATTTTCAGGCAGGTGCTTGGCCTAAGAATAATGGGATTCGCATTGATCATTTATTATTATCACCAGAAGCTGTTGATCAATTAATTTGCGCTCATAGCCAAACAGAAGTAAGGGGATATCAAAAACCATCCGACCACGTTCCTGTTTGGATTCACCTTAATATCAATTAAGAAAGTAAAATCCTCATTTCATGAGACAACAAAAAAATTCCACTCAAAATAATAACTATGCTACAGCATATAAACAGTATATCTTAAGCAAATAAAATAAAAATAAATGAATGGAGGACATAAATGAAGAAATCATTATTAATGCTTATTGCAGCAACGGCCATTGGATTCTCAAGTTTCGCGCATGCTGAACATGATACTCTTGAAAAAATAAAACGAACAGGGGAAATTACTTTAGGTGTCCGTGAATCATCTGGTTTAGCCTACGCCCTTGGTAATAATAAATATGTAGGTTTTCATACAGAAATGGCAGAACGGATCATTGATGATATCTCAAAAAAAATTGGTAAACCAATTAAAATTCATTATCTTCCCATCACTTCTCAAAATAGAATTCCTCTCTTAAAAAATAAAACCTATGATTTTGAGTGCGGCTCAACAACACATGATATTGCCCGCAGTAAAGAAGCAGCATTTGCTTATACGACATACATTGAAGAGGTTCGGATTGCTGTAAAGAAAAACTCTAACATTAAATCTCTTGAGGATTTAAATGGAAAAACAGTTGCAACGACCACCGGTACAACATCTGTTCAACTTATTCGTAAAAATAAACGTGCAAAAAACATTCAGTTTAAAGTTTTAAAGGGGAAAGATCACGGAGATAGTTTTTTATTATTAGAATCTGGTAAGGCAGATGCTTTTGTCATGGACGCTTCAATTCTTGCTGGACATATTGCTAAATCAAAGAATCCATCTGATTATGTCATTCTTGATACTGTACTTTCAGTCGAACCTATTGCCTGTATGCTCAGATTAAATGACAAAAAATTTGAACAAACAATCAACGATAGTATCGTACGTCAGATTAAAGATGAATCACTGGAAAAGCTTTATAATAAGTGGTTTATGAAACCGATCCCACCTGCTAACACTGTTATGAACCTTCCCTTATCAAAACAAACAAGATATGCTTGGGATCACCCAAATAATAAGCCTCGAGAAAGCTACGCAGAAAAAGATTTATAGAGTTTAATAAAGAAGAACCACACTCTTTTGAAATTGAGTGTGGTTTATATTTTAATTCACTTTTTAATAAATCTGGACTATGTAGATGCGCGTGGTTTATTGTCCTATTTGTGAATGACTAATTTGAGGGAATATCAATTAATGGACTTTTCTTTCCTTTGTAGAGATGACCTTACTCAAACATTGGTAACAGGATGCTTGGGAACTCCCGGCGTAAGTCATACCTATTTAGATACACTTCTCGATGGCTTAAAAAATACAATTATATTGTCTATCACTTCACTTATATTAGCTGTATTGTGTGGTGTTATTATAGGAACAATGCGCACTTTACCCAAAACATCCATAATCAATTATATATTTCGCACTATCGGTACTATTTGGGTAGAGATTATGCGTAATATTCCCCTCCTTGTACAAGTGTTTTTGTGGTATTTTGTTGTTCCGAAGATTTATCCACCAGCGATGAAATTTTCCCCCATTCTCTTAATAACATGCGCATTGGGATTCTTTACATCTGCACGCATTGCTGAACAGGTTCGTTCAGGCATTGAAGCGATTCCTTCTGGACAACGCTATGCTGCTATGGCAATGGGATTTACAACTTATCAAAGTTATCGCTATATTATACTACCACGTGCTATACGTGCAATTATGCCACCTCTTACTTCAGAAGCAATGGGGATTGTGAAAAATTCATCTATAGCATTCGCCGTTTCAATAAATGAGCTCATGCAATTTCAATACCAAACAATTGAAGAAGTAAGCCATGTTTACGAAAATTATTTGCTTGTTACGATCCTTTATATTCTAATAGCCTTATTCGTATTCATTGTGATGACAGTCATTGAACAAATACTCAAAATTCCTAATTTTCAAACAAAGGGAAATTGAATATGGTGAATTTCATAAGCTCTCAGTTTGGACTTTATTTTCCTTTCAATTTTTCCGACTTTGATTTTTCCTTTTTTACCTTTGATGTATTTCGTTCTTACATTTTATCAGGTTTACTCTTTAGCGTTTTTCTAACTCTTTTTGCAACGGTATTGGGGTTTGTTTTCGGCACACTTTTAGCAATGATGCGCCTTTCTTCCATAAAACTTCTTTCTTGGTTTGCAATCAGTTACATAACAGCTATGCGTTCAATACCACTTGTGATGGTTATCTTATGGTTTTTCGTGCTTCTGCCTTTTTTAACTGGTATATCCATTGGTGCAAATAAATCAGCACTCATTACCTTTACCGCATTTGAAACGGCTTATTTTGCTGAGATTATGCGTGCTGGAATCAATTCAGTTCCGCAAGGACAAAAATATGCAGGACAAGCTCTTGGAATGACATATTGGCAAAGTATGTACATTGTCATTCTTCCTCAAGCCTTTAGAGATATGCTTCCAGTCTTTTTAACACAAGTTATTATCCTTTTTCAGGATACAACCCTTGTTTATGCCATCAGTGGTCATAGCCTTTTGAATGGTTTTGATATTGCTGCTAATAATTTTGGTGTAAAGCAAGAAGCTTATATCTTAGCAGCTATTTTCTATTTTGTTATCTGTTTTACACTGTCACAAATAGTTTTGTATTTACAAAAAAAAGTATCCATTATTCGCTAACAGGAAAAAAAATGTCTACTCATATGATCGAAATAAAAAATGTTTCTAATTGGTATGGCGAAATTAAAGTCCTTAAAAACTGTACAACCAACATTAATAAAGGAGAAGTCGTTGTCGTTTGTGGTCCATCAGGCTCAGGAAAGTCAACACTCATTAAAACTATTAACGCTCTCGTCCCTTTTCAAAAAGGTGAAATTTGGATTAATGGAATACCAGTTCATTCAAAAAAAACGAATCTGCCTAAATTGCGAAGTCAGGTAGGAATGGTGTTTCAACACTTCGAGCTTTTCCCCCATTTATCTGTCACAGAAAATTTGACAATTGCACAAATCAAAGTCCTAAAACGAAGCAAAAAAGAAGCACTTGAACGTGGATTGTTATATCTTGAACGCGTTGGACTCATTGAACACAAAGATAAATATCCTGGTCAACTTTCTGGAGGGCAACAACAACGTGTTGCTATTGCACGTGCCTTAACTATGGATCCACTTGTCATGCTTTTTGATGAACCAACATCTGCTCTAGATCCTGAAATGGTAGGTGAAGTACTCGATGTCATGATTAGCTTAGCAGAAGAAGGTATGACGATGATTTGTGTAACCCATGAAATGGGATTTGCACAAAAAGTATCGGAGCGTGTTATTTTCATAGATCAAGGAACAATTCTTGAAGACTGCTCATCTAAAGAGTTCTTTTCTGATCCGCAAGCAAGAAAACCGAGAACGCAAGAATTTTTGTCTAAAATCCTAAGTCACTAGCCGTTAGATTATCAAAAAAAGCTATCTTTACTATGAACTTGTATACAAGAAAACAGAGTTTAATATAAGATGAGAGAATGTAAAAATATTACAATCAGATGTTTAAAAACTGTTATTCTTTAAAATCTCAACAACCAGTGAAATTGCTGTACGTCTCTCAGATTCATTACAAAGAGCAAAAGCCTCTTCTTGCAAAGGGTGAATCCAATTTTCGTCTTTTACGTTAGCTTTTTATAGGCAGCAGTTAACATTGCTGCCCCACGGACAATTTTTCCTTCTTTAAGCAGTATATTTCCAAGCATTGCTTGGGCAGAAGGATTTTCTTTTTTTGCTGAAAGTTGAAACCATCGTGCTGCTTGTATAAGATTTTTCTCCCTTCCCTCTCCCTTTAAAAATATTTTTCCTAAATGATACTGAGCTTTAGGATTTCCATAGTTTACCGCAGCCTGCATATAAAGATGAGAAGCATAAGAAGGATCAGGTTTCACAGGTGATTGAGGAATACCTTTTTTTATGTATCCGGCAAGTTTAATCAATGCATCAGAAACATAACTTTCATCCTCTGAACCAAGATCAGCACCTTTTTCAACAATATATGCAAAAAAATTATATGCCTTATAATCATTTTTAGGGACACCATCACCGTTTGCATAGATAGAGCCAAGTTTCCAATTCGCACCAATATAGCCTCTCTTAGCAGCACAACGTAATGCTGCAATAGCCTGAGTTATATGCCCATTTTTATAAACAGACATGCCACGTTTTAAAAAATAAAACGAACCATCATTCGCTTCTTGCAAGCTATTGACATCTATTACATAAACAGTCGAAAAGAATCCCTCTAAAATCACAACAATCGTGACTTTTTTCCATATCTGAAACCTATTAACCATTCCCCCTACCTCAATTTTAATGATTATATCTGTTACAAATTTCTTTGTAGATATTTAAACTCTTTTTCTTAGTAAGAAGCATACGCAATTTTAAAGTAAAAATTTTAAAAGAAAAAACAAATAGATAAAAACCATCCAATAGGATTTATCGATCTTAAAATTTTATACGTATGAGCAAAAATCGTTCAATAGAATAACGTGCATTAAACAGCAACTTGAGAACGAAGAGAATACATGATGAATGGTAAACGTTTGAGTATAAAAAACAATACGAAAGATGGATAAATATAATGATGATAGTTAACTTATAACTTCACGACTGCCTTACCACCTTAAAGATGAAGTTTTTTGCCTCCGTCAATCTATAAACAATACAGCTTTTTGTTTAACGGATTGCACCTAACATCATTTCACATGGGGTTACTTCATACTTTACACACAAGTTCTACCTCAGAATACTCACCACTACATACAAAAATACCACATGTGTAATTTTACATGCCTTATATTGCTACTCTAAATGATGATATTTTACAGAAATAAAACAAGATATTGATTTATAATGATACTTTACCATTTTGCATGTTGAATGAGGACCTCGAATATCGTAAGATTCTCTCATTCCAAACCTGTTCCATGTTAAATCAATCAAAACCATCCGCTTGCACATTACAAGTAGAGAGAGCTATGTGGATAAAAACTCTGTGTAAGAAAGAACTAAAAATGCCTCTTACGAACGGTTTGAGCTAAGGGTTGTCCGGATATTGGACAGAATGGTGCCCCCAGCGCTTGTTACTTCACAAGCATAAAGAAGGGAAGCTCAATAGATTTACCGTTATACCATTCATGATCTACGTCGTGGAATAGGCTTGGATGCCTTAAAAGATGTCTCTTTAATGATAAACATAAAACAATGGATTTCAGTAGAGATTTTATGATCGTTCATGAAAAACTAACAAAAGAAAAAGTTTCCTTTTAAAGAAGATCTATACTAGCCCTACTGGTATGCAATTATCTATCAAAAAAATAAAAAGTTGAAATCAATCTAACCGCTCTAAAGCAACAAATATTTTTTTCTGCGCTGCACGCAGTTCTACAACCCTGTTCCGCTCACGCTCAACAATTTCTGCTTTTGCATTTGCTATAAATTTGGGATTGTTTAACTTAAGCGATATTTTTTCAATATCTTGTTCAATTTTACTGACATCCTTCCTCAAACGAACACGTTCAGCCTCCAAATCAATCAACTGTCCTAATGGTAAACAAAAAACAGCCTCTCCCAAAATCATTTGTGCTGATATTTCCGGAACTTTATCAGAGAAATCAATAACTTCAATACGCGCTAATTTTTTTAGAAGTGCATCATAACGCTTCACACGCTCTCGCGTTACTTCCCCTCCTTCAACAACAACAAGAGGTGCTTGTGTCGCCACTGGAATATTCATTTCAAAACGTACAGACCGAATCCCTGTGACGACATCAATAAGCCAATTAATATCATCAGCAGCTTCTTCATCTATCAATGTTTCCTCTGGCCATTTTGTCAATGCGAGCATATCCTCACGCTTGATGGCTTGCGTTTCTGTAAGATACCACAACTCTTCCGTCATATAAGGCATAAAAGGATGAAGAAGTTTATAAACTTCATCTAAAACCCAAGCAGTACAAGCTTGAGCCTCATTTTTAGCATCTTCATTTTCCCCCTGAAAAATAGGTTTGAGAAGCTCCAAATACCAATCACATAATGTATTCCAAATGAAACGGTAAAGAGTGGCAGCTGACTCATTAAATTTATAGTGTTCAATACCAGTCGTAACTGCTGAAATTGTTTTAGATAACTCTGTTAAAATCCAACGATTAAGCGCCAGTTTTGCTTGTTCTGGTTTAAAAGCTGGATCATGCTTCACACCATTCATCTGTGCAAATCGGGTAGCATTCCACAATTTCGTAGCAAAATTACGATAACCAGCAATACGGGAAACATCAAGTTTTACATCACGACCTTGTGCTGCCATAATAGCTAAAGTAAATCGAAGTGCATCAGCACTATATTGATCAATAAGCTCTAAGGGATCAATAATATTTCCCTTTGATTTTGACATCTTTGCACCCTTTTGATCCCGTACAAGAGCATGCACATAAACCGTTGGGAAAGGAACGTCACCCATAAAGTGAAGTCCCATCATCATCATACGAGCAACCCAGAAAAAAATAATATCAAATCCTGTCACAGATAAAGATGTTGGGTAAAAAGTAGATAATTCAGTCGTTTTATTTGGCCATCCTAATGTTGAAAAAGGCCAAAGAGCTGATGAAAACCAAGTATCTAAAACATCCGGATCACGGATTAATTCAACAACCTCACCATAATGAGCAAAAGCTGAATCTAAAGCCTCTTTTTCACTTTTTTCAACAAAAACCGTTCCATCAGGACCATACCAAGCAGGAATCTGATGTCCCCACCATAATTGGCGAGAAATGCACCAAGGTTGAATATTTTCCATCCAATTGAAGTACGTCTTTTTCCAGTTATCTGGAACGAACTGCGTTTTGCCTTGTTGAACAGCCTCTATCGCTGGCTTTGCTAATTCAGCAGCATGAACATACCATTGATCTGTCAAAAAAGGCTCAATAGGGACACCACTGCGATCTCCATGAGGAACCATATGGGTATGATCATCAACAGAAGCTAAATATCCCTGTTCTTCCATCAAAGAAACAATCTTCTGGCGAGCAACAAAACGATCAGATTTATCGAGATTTTCTACTAACATTTTTAATTCATCTGATAAAATCAAACCATCGAAAAATGCTTCATTTTCACGAAGAAAAATCTCGGCTTGCTGGGTAAAAATATTGATCAAGCGTAAATGATTACGCTGTCCTACTTCAAAGTCATTAAAGTCATGAGCCGGTGTGATTTTTACAGCACCACTTCCAGCCTCAGGATCAGCATGGCTATCACCAACAATTAATAACCTACGACCAACAAGCGGCAAAAGAGCATTTTTACCGATAAGATTTTTATAACGCTCATCTTCAGGATTAACAGCAATTCCTGTATCACCAAGCATTGTTTCTGGTCGTGTTGTCGCCACTGTTATATAAGTTGTCGCATCATTTGGATCAAAAATTTTACCTTCAAGTGGATATCTAAAGTGCCACAAATGTCCTTGAACTTCTTTTTGCTCAACTTCAAGATCTGAAATAGCTGTCAACAATTTAGGATCCCAATTGACGAGGCGCTTATCCCTATATATCAACCCTTGCTTATAAAGCGTGACAAAGACTTCACGAACCGCCTGCGACAACCCCTCATCCATTGTAAACCGCTCACGCGACCAATCACATGAAACCCCAAGGCGACGCAACTGGTTTGCAATAACGCCTCCAGTTTCATAACGCCATTCCCAAATACGCTCAATAAACTTTTCTCTCCCCATTTCTTGACGCGTTGGCTCTTGACGTTCTGCAAGTTGACGTTCCACAACCATTTGCGTAGCAATCCCAGCATGATCCATACCAGGCTGCCACAACACATTTTTGCCACGCATCCGCTGAAATCTAACTATTATATCTTGAATTGTCGTATTGAGCGCATGCCCCATATGAAGTGAGCCTGTAACATTAGGAGGTGGAAGCATAACGCAAAAAGGTTCTGCATCGCTTTTAGAACCAGCTCCCGCTTTAAAAGCCCCACGAGTCTCCCATCTCTTTGCAACCCGTTGCTCTATAGAGGAAGCATCATAGTTTTTTTCTAACATTCTATCCATCCATAACGCCGCTGAAAAACACAATATATGATCAAAACCTGATCAGAATCTCGTGAATCTCAGCCATTCACTAGAGAGCTCGCAAAATCGCAAACAAAATCCCCATAAAATGAAAAACATAAAAATAATTAAGACGATTTTTTAATCGCCTTCACAATCTCTTCACGCAAAATATCTTCCAGCAAAATAGGCAATTTAGACTGTAACCATTCTGCTATAGCCGGACGCAACACATCCTTTGCAATCTTTTCTGCAGAAGAAATACAATATGCAGACAATTCCACATGACCATCCCTTCCTGCGTCTGACTGTGATTTCCTTATCTCATCTTCATATTCTTTTGCTTTATAAACAGAATTCCGTTCTTCAGAAGAAAGCTTCATCTTTTGCATATCCATACCAACTGTATTATTTTCTGCCTCTATATCCTCTTTTTCTTGCGTTATCTTCCCCCCTTGATTTTCAGAAGAAAGACCAATACGATCAGCTAAAGCTTTCATAGCATCATCAACCGATAAGGTTGTATCATAAATACCCTCGGATGCAACTTCTGAAGCATTCACTGCAACATCTTCATTTAAAAAGTGATCAGATTGAACCGCATTTTCTTCGATTATTTCACGAATAGATGTTAAAATTTCATCCATACTTGGCTCACGTAACACGCTTGAACTCTGTACCATACTTTACAACCTCTCAAAGACGCAACAACAAATAGAATCATATTTTCAGTGTATGCAAAAGAATTATAAGATCAACATGCCTCCTACGATATTTTCAAATATGCTTGTCATAAAGAGGGCGCTACACACAGTTTTCTACACTTAGTAAAAATAATATCTCGCCGCAATATCTTTCAACATATTCAACTGTTGATTTACTAATCTTTTAAAAACTAAAATAATTTAATAAGATTCAAAGAGATACTTTTATGTATTATCGGATATATTTAATTGTTTTTAAACCTAAATAACTTGCAGTCAATTTACCAATAGAAGATTGAACACTATAGCTCGCCACAACAGCATTACGCTCTGCCATTGCAAGCGCAATCTGAGCATTAATCAATAGAGTACGAGAATTTAAAACATCCAGCGTCGTTGCTTGCCCTACGCGATTTTCTTGAACACGACCTTTCAGAGCAATTTCAGCAGCACGAACACTTTCACGGTAAGCAACAACAGATGAGCGTGCGCCCTCCAACTGAAACCAAGCAGAAGTAAGTGCTTGTCGCGTATTACTATGCGCCAAATCGAGTTGAAGCTGCGCCTGTCCAAGCTGTTCCCTTGATTGGCGAATTTGCGCAGACGTACGCCCTCCTTCAAAGATTGGGACACTTACTGACAACCCTATCGATTTAGAAACGCCATCTTCTCCAACCCCGCTGTAGATTCGATTATAAGATGCAGTTGCAGAAAAATCAACTTTAGGGAGCAATGCCCCTTCTTTCGCCTTTACATTATAAACACTCGCATCGACTAAATATTTAGCATAAAGGATTGCTGGATGCATCACAACGCTCATTTGGTAAGCCATATCAAGGTTGACGGGAAAATCTTTGGCTACAGGTGGGCGTTTTAACTTTTCAGGATCAGAACCAATAACTTGTCGATACACTGCCTCTGCTGCTTTTACATCAGAACGAGCAAGACTCAGCTCTGAAACCGCCACGGAACGTGCAGCTTGAGCTTGAGCAAGATCAACATGCCCTCCTTCACCCACATCAAATTTTGCTTTATTTGAACGAACTTGTTCCTCAAGAGCTGCCAAATTTTCTCTCCGAAGATCGGCAACACGACGTGCGTGATAGACATTAGCATAAGCGGTCACCGCCTCCAGAAACGTATTTTGTTCAACATTACGAAGATATTCACGCTGGGCCTGCAACTTAACTTGAGCTGAAGAAAAGATATTTTGCGTGATAAAACCATCAAATAATCTTTGATTTAATCTCACTCCTATAGATCCAGAAGTGACATAAGGACCTGTAAAAGACTTATTGCGCCCATAGTTCCCAACCCCCTCAACCTGTGGCAATAGCCCCGATCGCGCAATGACAACATCATCACTGGATATACGCACAGCTGCACGTTCACTATTCAACTTAGCATTATATTTATAAGCCTTAGAAAAGGCATCCATCAATGTTTCAGCACAAACAGCCTCTGATAGAAAAACACTCAACACCAGCAATAAACACGCCTGAAACTTCTTGTTTACTCTAAACATAATACACACAATAACAAACCCCAAATAAATTACAAAATTATCTTTTATTCACAAAACAAACAAGCACTAAAACACAAAACCAGGTGTTTTGAAAAAACAAGGAAGAGGCTTTACAGCGAGGTTAAAAGCACGACGAGCCGAGATGATCCCATCTTCTTTTATATAGATTTGTGCAACAGCAGCATTTCCATGCCCTTCAACCACAACAAGACGTCCACAGTCTTTCATTTGATCAAAGATACCTTGAGGAATAAAATCAACAGATCCCTCAATGAAAATCACGTCATAAGGTCCCTCAACGGCATATCCTTTCTCTAATGGACCATGAACGACAACCACATTATCACATTGATTCCGTTCTAAAGCTTCAAGAGCACGTTCAAAGAGAGATTTATCACTTTCCAGCGCAATCACAGACCCTGCAAGTTTTGCAAGCAACGCTGCACAATAACCACTATTTGCACCAATATCTAAAACAACATCTGATGATTTTACAGCGGCAAGCTGTAGTAATTTCGCTAGAGACGCAGGTTTCATCAAATAGCGTGCAGGAACCCCATCTTGCTCTGGACATAGAACAATATCAGTATCAAGATAACTTAACACTTTCATATCTTCCGATACAAAATCTTCACGAGATACCGTTAAAAAGGCTTCAAGAACTGATAAATCCGTTACATCGACTGTACGAATTTGATTGTCAACCATTTTGCGACGAAGCTCAGCAAAATCTGCAACCATAACGAATATTTTCTCCTAACCTACAAAAAACAAACAAAACAGCGACAATAAGGGATAAAGATCTCTTAAACTATGGGCGTTACAAAAAAGGATACTACAGTCAACAATTAGATTTTAACTGTATAATCTCTCATACAAAAGTGTCTTCACAAGAATAGAGGGAAATAATCTATTTTCCTATACCTCATCTCCCTTAAAAGCCGTTTCGTTTAAAATCGGCTGGAGGCCTCGCCCGGAATCGAACCGGGATACAAGGATTTGCAGTCCTCTGCGTAACCATTCCGCCACGAGGCCTCGTCAACAAACATAAAGGTTTCAATAAGGGAAGGCAACGCATCCGTCAAGGTGTAGAAATATTCTCTCGCCTTTTTTCCTCTTATTACACAATTTATCATATTTTTTTAAAAAAAGTAATTTTATCCTTTGCAAATCAGTATTGCTTTGCTATAGCCTTTTCAACGAGATGATTGGGCACCATTCCCCGGTAGCTCAGCGGTAGAGCAACCGGCTGTTAACCGGTTGGTCGCTGGTTCGAATCCGGCCCGGGGAGCCACTTTTCTTTTATTCCACGTAGTTTATTGTTTTTTCTAAAGTTTTTAGACATGAGGGATTCGTTAATAAAAGTAATGGAATAGGATTTTTGCAATAAAGTAGAAACGCAATATCCTACGGGATGTGTTTTTTGCAATGAACGCAAAAAGCGATTGATTCATTTTAAATACTTTTTTCAAACTACCGCGCCTTTATAAGAGGACACAGCAATTATTTGCACATTATAAATTACGATTTCTTTCATCAGAGATGAGTTATTAAGCTCCATCAGCAATGAATCGGTCTCATATATTTTTTTCCAAAGAAAGAATGATTTCTACTTAATAAAGGAGTTAAACTTAAAAACCTGCTCATGAAGCAATCATTTTGAAAAATGGAAGAAACAATAATCAAGGTCATATATTATCTCCATACACCCCACATAACCCCCTCCCCATCCTAAAAGCAAAAAAACATAAAACAAGTCTGTAAACACTCCGACGTCTTATCTAACAGGTTATTTCTCCTACTAACCACTTCAACGCTTTACAAACAACCTTGCCTTGTTCACCACACTGTCATAAAACATTTAATACATAAAATCTTATAGGCTTTATATCCCCCAAATACTTTATATCCCACAAATAATAGTTTTACAGTAAAAACCAAAATAACGAGCTAAATTGTTAAGAATCCTGAGAAAGCCTTCAGAAATCATGACATTCTCGCTATTGTATTATGCAGTCACATGCTTTTTTAAAGAGATATCTCTTAAATCCGCCAAGACTCTTTCACAATGACACCCCCGTAAATGGTATAAAATGAAATCGATTGATCAGCCCCATCTTTATTTATAATAAAAGCCATACCATCGTACTATTTTCCAACTCTCAATCTCAGCAATCCCCCATTGCCTTGGAAAGAGTTTATAAAAATTATTTTATTTATTTTTCAAATGATTATCTATATGACAACTTCACACATAACGTGCAAGCGAATACTTTTGATTGATCCGCATAAATAACTTCAAAATGAAAAAAATACGATATAATGAATTATTCAATATATAAAACAATGAGTTATTATTAGACATCAATTTTTAAAATTAAAAGTTATCATTAAAGATAAAACACATCCTTTATAAAAATAGTTTTATATAAATAAAATCTACTTTTATTCCCATTTAAAAAAATAGGAATAAAGCAAATAAATAATTGCCTCTACAATAAAGATTTTTAATAAATCCAAAAAGTTAGAAGTTTTCATTTCTAAAAAATGAAAACCTCTAAAGGATCTTCTTACTTTGACAAGAGTATTTTATAGCTCTTTTCAATTGAGAATAAATCAACAAAAGTAAAAAATCTCCAGTACATGATCTTTTTTCAAGACTTTATCTAAGCAGCCCTCTTAACTGATTTTCGAAAACGAAGAGGCTTTGCACGCTTTACTACTGTTTTTGCTTTTTTATGCCTCTCATTTTGAGGTGAAGAATTCTTCCGCTGCAACTGTGCGGTATCATCTTTTCGACCTAAAAACTGTTTTTGACGTTTAGATTTTTTAAAACGGCGTTCCTTATCGTTTTCTTTTTCTTTACTTTCTCGTACAATTGGCTTTTCTGGAAACGCTGCAAATTGTTCTGGAACAGCCTCAGCCACCAATTTCATACGAATCAAGCGCTCTATAGCACACAGGCGAGACCTTTCTACCTTCTCATCAAAAAGCGTAAGTGCTACACCAGATGCGCCATTACGTCCTGTACGACCAATACGATGTACATAACTTTCAGCTTCATCTGGTAAGTCGTAATTAATAACGTGGCTTATCCCTGGTATATCAATACCGCGTGCAGCAATATCTGTTGCCACTAGGATCTGCACAGATCTTTCACGAAAAGCTTTTAAAGCAGACTGGCGAGCACCTTGTGATTTATTTCCATGAATTGTTGCGACTAAATATCCTACCTTTTCTAAACTACGTGTGACAGCATCTGCCCCATGTTTAGTTCGAGTAAAAACAATAACCGAATCAAAAGCTGGATTTGTCAAAAGTTTACTTAAAACATTCTTTTTTTCATTCGTAGGAACACAATATAATTTTTGGCAAATCTCTACAGCCGTAGTACCTTGAGGAACAACTTCAATTTTAACCGGATCATTGAGTAAACATTTTGCAAGCACAGCAATTTCCCTCGGCATTGTTGCAGAAAAGAGTGCTGTCTGACGTTCTTGATGCAAAAGCTTTGCAATTTGCTTAACATCATGAATAAAACCCATATCCAACATACGATCTGCTTCATCCAAAATCAAAAAACGAGATTGGGAAAGATCAACACACTTTTCACGAACAAGATCTCTCAAACGCCCTGGAGTCGCTATCAAAACATCCACACCTGCTTCCATACGTTTAATTTGTTTTAAACGTGATACGCCCCCAAAAATAAGACATGTTGAAAGATGTGCTCCTTTCGCCGCAGTGCAAATCGTTTCATCAATCTGAACAGCAAGTTCACGCGTTGGAGCTAAAATCAAAGCGCGTGCAGTTTTAGGGCAGCGTTTATCACCTAAAGCCAAAATCTGACTTAAAATAGGCAAACTAAATGCCAAGGTTTTTCCAGAACCTGTCTGAGCAACACCTAAAATATCGTGTCCTTTCAACATAACTGGAATAGCTTGTTCTTGTATAGGTTTAGGTTTACTCATCCCAGCAATGAGTAAATTTTTAATCAAAAGAGTAGGCAAACCTAACTTTGTAAAAACATTTTCTTCTTTTATAGGCAAAATAAAATCTTTCCTTAGCTGAAGAACTCAAAAGAAGTAACCATCTGAACTCTCCACTCAAGAATCCGCGCAAGAGAAATCCCTGACATTTTAAATGAAGCAACGCCTAAAAAGCGGCTTGCGCAACTCATGAACACCTTGAAATCAAGATAAAGGCGTATAAACTTCACTTTACAAAAAGCCAACAAACCAGCCTAAATGCCTTCATCTCTATTATCTTTGGATTATGATAAAAAAGCAAGAACTTTACGAAATACATTTATCATGAATAAAAACAATATTTAGATCGTTTACTTTTTGATGATTGTGTCCATCGGTAAATGTACCTTGATAAAATCAGGATAAATCTCGAGAAAAACTGGATTTTGTAAAGTTTTTTGACCGCCATAAATTAAATACCATTGTGTTTTATCAAAAATCGCCAAAGTTTTATATTGAATGATGCGATCTTTCATCTCAAGAACTGTTGGAATTAAAGCATACAAAGTACCGTTATCAGTTTGTAAATACTCTATATTTTCTTTATCTAAATAATAAGCACCAGAAGGCACCCCCTCAAATTTCTTATGCAACTGTTGAAGAAAATCACTACGTAAAGCACTCTCTGTTGTATTCAATCGATGTGCCATCTCTTTATAAAGCCGCTCAGGCATATAACGAGAAATGGGCATAAAATCCCCATTTTTTATAGCATTATTGACATCAACAACGACTCTTGAAAGTTCATCTTTTTGTACTATTGTTGGCTGAGATGCTAAACTCTGTTGATTAACAATCAAAAAGAAAAATAGACTCAGCACCGAATAAAAAATAGGTTTCATCATTATACTTCTTGTTTTAGTAAAATTTCAGTTTCTCAAATAACAAAATCAAATAACGTTTGATCATCAGTAATATCACGATAACGCCAACCTAACGCTTGAAATTTTTCCTCTAAAAGACAAAAATTACCGTATTTTTTTGTTTCAATCGCAACCAATACAGAACCAAAGTTTCTCGCTGACTTTTTAAGATATTCAAAACGTACGATATCATCATCTGGTGATAATGTGGAAAGAAAATGACGCAATGCACCAGGATGTTGCGGAAAACTAAAAATAAAATATTTTCTCAACCCTTGGAAACGTAAAGAACGCTCTTTAATTTCTGGCAAACGCTCAAAATCAAAATTACCTCCTGAAATAACGAGAAGAATTTTTTTCCCCTTTAACTCTTGAGGAGGAATACTGTTAAGCGCATCAATCGATAAAGCACCAGCCGGTTCAAGAACCACACCTTCAACATTAAGCATTTCAACCATCGTAGAACAAACGCGGTTTTCAGGAACCGTAATGACAGAATCAGGGGGAAATTGCTTTAGAATTGTATAGTTTAGAGCACCAATTTCAGCCACAGCAGCACCATCTACAAAAGTGTCAATGCTTTCAAGCTTGACGCGTTTTCCACTCTCCAAACAAGCAAGCAAACTTGCAGCTCTTTGCGGCTCAACAAAACGAAGCTTTGTTTTCCAACCATATTCATGTAAAAACTTGCTCACTCCACTTGCCAAACCACCACCCCCTACCGGCACAATCATCAAATCTGGCTCACTTTCTCCATTGAGTTTTTTCCATTGTAAAGCTGCTTCACAAAGCACTGTTGCCTGCCCTGTAATAATGCGAATATCATCGAAAGGTGGAGCCATTACACCACCGCTCTCTACGACAAAGGATTGCGCAGCTTCATAACATTGATCAAATGTTTCACCAACCAAACGAATATCAATGAATTCTTTACCAAAAATACGTGTTTTTTCAATTTTTTGTTGTGGCGTTGTCATAGGCATGAAAATCACGCCTTTACGTTTAAAATAACGACAAACAAAAGAAACCCCTTGCGCGTGATTCCCCGCTGAAGCACAAACAAATGCAGAATCTGGTGATATACAGCTAAGCATTTCTGAAACAAAATTGAAAGCACCACGAATCTTATAAGACCGCACCGGTGTTAAATCTTCACGCTTTAAATAAATTTCTGCATCATACTTTTGACTAAGAAAATCATTTCTTTGAAGTGGTGTTTCAGCAAACACGTGATGCAATCCCACCATAGCTTTTGTGACGTCTTGAATAAATTGACTCATAACACTAATCATTTCATACTTTATTTACATTATAAAAGCTTTTTCTATCGATAAAGGAAACTATTGTCAGTCAAAATTTCACTAAAAAATGAAAAATGTTTCTTTTGTCATTAATTCTTGATTCAATAAAAGATATAGCTTATGAGAGAAATCACATCGCGGACGTGATGAAAACGGTAAACATAGCAGACTTAAAATCTGCCGGTCGAAGACCTTGCGGGTTCAAGTCCCGCCGTCCGCACCAGATTATCTTAATCTCTCTTATTTTCCAATGATTTATTAAAAATCAAAAAAAATTAAAGCACCTTCTAAACCACCTTTCGTAACTTTATTATAACGCTATAAGACGGCACCGCGGTGGTACTAAAATACGAATCATTGCTGCTTTTTGAGATACCTTTTTAGCACTTTGACCTCCTCCTCGTCTTTATAGGATGGAGAGGCAATCAATATTGCTAATTTGGGATTGACTTATACTCTTCATGACTCTTGTAAAACGACGCAAAAGCTCAGAAAAGAGATAGATGCAAAAGACAAAATAATAGATAAAGAAGCTGAAATAATACGTGCACAAAAAGATGTGATTCAAAAACAAGAAGAGTTAATTCGAAAATCAACTGCTTCTAAGATTATTTTTCCTCGAATGGCAGTAAAAAATTGGCCCAAAAGTAGTTTCAAGTACTTTCTCACGACCATTTTTTCAAAACAGGCAATCACAACACGCTCTGTCATAGCGCACATATAAATACGCAACAGCCTTCATGGGGGAAGATGATCATCAATACACAAACCGTTCTCTACCTTGATCTAGATCTAAGACAGGCTGGGCGATTTCTCGTGTAGACAGCAGTATAACAAGTGGCACTTGTCAATTTTGAATTTTTTCGTTTTCAAGGCGATAGTAGGCGCTATTTGCGTTTTCAGCAATGGCTTACAAAAATGAAGATCACAACAGATAAAGTCAATGCCTCACAAGAAAAGATGATTAAGACGGTGTGTGCAAAAGAATACAATCCAAAAGATGACAACGAAGCAAATGCTTTAGCAATTTTATATTTAGTTAAAGAAGGGAATGCGCATGTCTAATGCAATGCCATGGATAAGATTCCTTTTGAATGACTGGAACAGTGAGATAGATGGAATGACATGAGAACAAAGGGGCATTTATATAACGCTTTTCATTCGCATATATGACAAAAAAGCACCAATTAAAACAGATTTTGAAATGCTTGCCCGCGCTTGCAATTGCTCGCAAAAAAGTTTGCAACTATTGTCGAATATCTCATGAAGAATGGTAAATTTCTTGAGAAAGATAATGGTTTGTCGAATACGCGCATTGAAGAAGAGCTAAAAGATTTTACTGATAAAAAAGCGCCCATATCGCAAATTCATAGTGAGGCTGGAAAAAAGGTGTACAATAAAAAACGCTATAAAAAACATTTTAATGATTTTGCTGAAGCAAACGCTAAGCAAAATCAAGCTATAAAGAACCAGAATAAGAATATATATAAACTAAAACTATCATTTTAGCAAAAAAAACTGCTTCTGAAAATTTAGAAACAAACGAACAGGTTGACGAACTAACATAGGTTGCTGCTGTTGAGACCACATCAGAGCAAATCGAAATGGGTGTAGAAAACCAACCTTCCATTCACGAGCAAGAGAACATTACGAAAAAAGCTAAACGGGTTAGAAATGACAGTGGCTGTCGTACCCCTGATGATTTCGAACCTGTTTATGATTTCGCAATCGAAGAGGGATTGCCTCCAGAGCGTATCAAAGCCGAAATGGCAAAATTTCGAGATTTTTGGAAAGCTAGAACAGGCAAAGATGCACGCAAAACGGATTGGAAAGCAATGTGGCGCAACTGGGTGCAAAAAGCTATCGAGGATTTAGAGAACGGAAAAAACTATGGAAATCACTCTCAAAGGCAAAAAAGTGTAGATGAACGCATCTCAGACAGTATCCTTGATATCGGGCCTCGAGGTCACTTTGAAACACATTCACGAGATGATAACTCTGGAGTTTCCTTTAGTTTTGAAAAGTGGCAAGCATTGACACAACAGCAGGAAGCGATTGCCTTAGAAGCGTGTGATCAACTTCACGAATTGTTTTCAATAAAAGTGAGTAAAGAGGACATAACCAAGGCAATTCGGATGCTTTCGGTGTGGTTTAAAAATTTCGCAACAGACAGATCATGAAGGTATGGCGCTTACCTATGGAATGGTTTTGGAAAGTGTTTCTGCGTGGTCACTCATAAAAACGGTTAAACGGATTTTATGCGATGAGTTAGAAGGTTTATCGGATACGTTTTTTCCAAGCACTCGTGAGTTAGTAAGATTATGTCGTGATTTGAAAAATAGTCTTTTGACGAAAGCCAATCTTGTACACTAGGCTGTTTTGAACACCCGTGAAAAAAGGCTGAAAGAAAAGGCAATGAGAGAGAATTCAAGACCACTCACGTTGGTTGAAAAGCAAGTGAAAAACACTGCAAATTAGCAAACTAATGAAAATTGCTGATCGTTTTGTGATTGGATGTGCATTTAAATCGACAAAATGGCACCGTACAGAGTGATTTAAAGATTTTATGATAAAAAACCTATCTTATAAAACGCTCTGTACGGTCAAATTTGAGGCAAATAGACAAATTTGTAAAATTAGGATTAAAGTATGTTCATTTTAAAACATCTATTCTTAAAAAACCGTAAACAACCCATGCGAAAGAGGTTTGTTGCAACGGCAGTGGGTATGCCCCATGGGGGATGGGACAGAGGAGTATTTTTACAACCTCTACGAATACGAAGACGGCACAAGAGAGTGTGAAAAGTTTGATGGTGGTCAGTATTACAAAACACCTAAGAATGCGGATTTTAGTACCAAAGCGCAAGTAAAAGCATGGGTTTACGGTGGTGATATTCCGAAAAGCATTCTCAATTACGAACCTCTTATAGACGAGATCAACAGAGAGATCAAAAAATTATCGAAAACCGCAAGAAATAAATATGTTTACAGATAAGCAGCTAAGAGCCTTGTTTGGTATTATAACTTTTATATTTTTATGTTTTTCAGAAATTAAAAAAATATTGACTTTATTCAGAGTATATTGCGTATTGCTCTAAATGCGCTTCTTAAACATTTGCACAAAAGCATTAAAAGCTATTGAATCATGGACTTTATGTTATATTTTTATATAATATTAGAGAGGGCGTTTTATGCACAACAAAATTACGTAAAGTTGGAGGATCCGTTATGCTCTCTATACCGCCTGCATTGTTTGATGTTCTTCATCTTACTGAAAATATGCAAGTGGGTTTGGCTATTGATAATGGACAATTGGTTGTAAAACCACAAATATCGCAAAATTACACTCTTGAAGAATTGTTAGCCGAATGTAATCCTTCGGACGATTTTGCGGATAAAGATGTAGAGTGGTTTGATGCTAAGCTTATTGGCAGAGAGCTCTTGTAATGAAGCGAGGTAAAATTTGGTTTGTATCGCTTGACCCAACCTCTGTCTATGAGAAAAAGGAACGCGTCCTGTACTGATTGTGTCACCGGAGGCGTTTAATCGTTTAACAAAAACACCCATTGTTTTGCCCATTACGAGTGGAGGAAATTTTGCTAGAATAGCAGGCTTTGCTGTTTCATTGGTGGGAACAGGGCTGCATACAACAGGTGTGATACGCTGTGACCAACCGCGTGCTTTAGATATAGTAGCGCGTAATGGAAAAAGAATGGAAACTATTCCATATATAATTATGGATGAAGTCTTAGCAAGGTTATCAACATTTCTTACTTGAATTTTTTCTACACTTTTAAATGTTTAAAAACACCAACTTTAGGTAAAAAGTAAAAAAGCATAAGATCATGATTTTTTTCTGCTGACAATCAGCTAATCAATTTTTCACAGAATAAAAATCAATATTTGACTAATGATGTCATTAATTATGACTCAAAAGGAGCCATAATGAAAGCTGTCATCACTACGTCAATGTGTGTTGTTGGAGACAATAAAAGCGCTGTTCGCTTTGAACCATTACCCCCAATAATCCATTTGTTGAAGTTTCTAATCAGGTCTACGCACGTCTCAAGCGCGCCAATGCTGCAAAACCTTTTGTTGACGTCAAAACAACAGCAAAACCTAAAAAGACAGTTGAACAAATTAAGCAGATAGAACAAGAAGTAGCACAAACATTATCTGAACCAATGACTGAAGAAACCTTACTCGAAAAACCAAAAGCATCTAAAGCTTCCAAGCCATCAACACCTACTCTTAAAAAGGCTTAGACGTTGAAGTTAATCATCCACCAAAAATGGTATCTTCAACAGGTGAAGGATACCTTCACCAGTCTTCAAGCACCACACCTTAATTGGGCTTTGCGTAATGCTCTAAACACCGCAGCAAAACAGTCGAACGCTTTACTGAAAAGCAAATTGCCGATGTTACATCTGCCCAATCAAAGCATGTTAAGCAAGGTATTTATATTAAAGAAAAGGCGACAGCAAGGTTTCTTGAGACAGATATCATTCGTTCTGGAACACCGATACTTCTTAAATTTTTTAAAGCAAAAGAACAAAACGCGGCGTGACTTACACAACTGTTTGGAAAAAAACAAATCTTGCCCATGTTTTTATCAAGGATGGGAGTTTTCCAAAGCGTGTTGATTTAAAAAAGATGAAGGGTAATGTTTTTCAAAGAGCGGATGGAGATCAATTCCCCATTGCAAAACAAGAGGAACCCTCAATTGCTAGGGTGATGTCAAAGCCAGAGATTACAAGTGCTATTGCACAATATGCCAATGAAAGATTAACCAAAAATATACAGAGACAACTTTCTCGTCAAGAATACGCTGCTAATAAGAAAGGCTAGATCATGTTCTCAAGCTTTATCTATATCTTACATATCCTTATGAGTTTATGCATTACACACTTTGATTGCAATTTTAAAAACAGATTATCACTTATGCTTTGTTTTTCCATAAAAAAGTCAATAAAATCAATGTAAAAAGTACTTCCCAGCGGGTTGGCTTCGTTGCGGGACAGGCTAGTGCGAACTATCGCTAGCGACAGAATTTTCAATTTGACTGTACATTGTACACTTAACTCATTGATAGATAACAATTTCAATATGTACACTGTACAGTATGTGAAACGTTTTCTTAGCAAAAAGTAATTTTTGTTGCTGAACAATTCTATAGTAATAGGTATTTTCGAATCAGGTGCCTCAAAACAACTAGCGGATTAGTTGCCGAAATAACTAATCTTCCGCAATTTAAAAGCTTTAACTCATTGTATGCTACATGCATATAATAGCTTTGTCAGGTGTGGCTATACTATATAACACCCTTCGGGGAAAGGCGTAACGACGGACTAGATGCCGTTTTTCTTAGTGCCCAGCACTCTTTTAGAGTGTCATTAAGGAACGTCTAATCGATAGGAGTTCATTATGAACATTCTTAAAAATATCAGAACAAGTCATTGATCCGAAAACCGTTCAAACTGTTAATGCGCGTGAATTGCATACGTTTTTGGAAGTTAAATCGGAATTTAGAAATTGGATAAAAAATCACATTGAGGAGTACAGCTTCCTAGAAAATAAGGCCTTTATAGGTTTCGCTAAAATTTTAGCGAAACCTAAAGGTGGTCGTCCAAGTACAGAATATCACATCATATTAGACATGGCGAAAGAGCTCTCAATGGTTGAACGCAATGAGAAAGGACGCCAAGCACGCCATTATTTTATTGAATGTGAAAAGAAACTAAAAAGCCAATCTACTAATTATGATAGTGATAAACGCTTTGATGATTTTACTATCTTCGCCAACATGTTTTGACAAATTATTCTAAAATCATAGGTATCATCTTTGGTCGTCTTTTAAAAATAGATGAAATCAAAAAAGAGCTTGATCATTACAAATAAGTTACAAAAGAAGCTAAACGCGTTTTAGCAAGATCTGTCGTGAAACTGCTTAGATTTAAAGGAATATGACATACCTCCCCGTTCTCAAAAATGGGGAGGTGGTTTAAAGATCAAGTTTTGAATGGGAGCCCAAACGCATTAAAATCAATCGATCTTGACCAATCAAGCGATAAATCAACACTAAGTCAGGTCGAATATGGTAATCTCGATAATTGCTCCAATTCCCAGTCAATGCATGGTCATGATATCGAGGTTCTAAAGGCGGGTCATTTGCTAATGCTGCAATGATTTGGCGCAAATCAGTATCTAAAAGATGCCGATACCGTCCTTTCATTTCACGATTGAAATCACGTTTGAAGATGGTGGTACGTTCAATCGTCCGCATAGAGATCATCAAATAATTCATCTACAGAATGAAACTTTTTTAAGTTGCCCTCATCCAATTCAGCAAAAGCCGCTATGGTTTCCGCATTGGGTTGAAACAAAAAGGATGGAATAGCTTTATCTTGCGCAATGCGTGTCATCAATACTCTCACGACATCACTTACTGATAAACCAGAGGCTTGAATAACTTGACTAGCAACATTTTGAATTTCTTCTGGTACACGCGCTTGAACCATACGACTGGCAGCCATGATGACTTCTCCTTTCTCAATTGTATTTCAATGTAATACAATTGAAGTATAATTTCAACTGTAAAGCATCATTTTTTAAAGTGGAGAGGTGGTTGATTTAGCAACCGCTTGCTTTTTTAGACTTTCACCCACGTTTACGGCGTTCTTTTGTTACATATTTAAAGAAAGAGGGTGGTAAAACATCTTTAGCTGGCTTTAGACGTGCACGTTCTTCATCTGTCAATGATGGAGAATCCACAGCTTCCAAATCTTCTTTTGTATAGCCACATCTTATTTTAAAGTTTTTTTTGAAAACCAATAATTCTTGTGTGACTTGAAGCGTTTCCGTTTGCATACCGGAATATACACCCGATTATACCGGATCGTCAATTATCTGTTATGCCGTCAAACCTCAAGAGTGGAAAGATCATTAAACCCTACATTCAAATTTATTGATTTTGGCAAATTCGTCTGCTTTTTCAGTTTGTAATATACTAACGTCATAAGCAGCTTGCATGTTAAGCCAAAATTCAGCAGTAGTATCAAAAAAATAGGCTAATCTTAATGCTGTATCTGGAGTCACTGGACTATTTTCCGCAATAATACGTTCTATCCTCGTGCGTGGAACATTTAATGCTTTTGCAAGGGCATAAGCAGAGAGAGCATATTCTTTTAAATATTCCTCCCGTAAAATTTCTCCGGGATGTATAGCAATATAATTTTTCATCTCGACCTCCTACAGATCAATGATAATCTACGATTTCAACTTCATAGGCGCCATTAGAACGCCATTCAAAACAAATACGAAACTGGTCATTAATACGAATAGAATATTGACCTTTACGCTCTTCTTTCAATGCTTCTAAACGATTTCCTGGAGGACTGCGCAAATCTTTGAGGTCATCTGCTTTATCGAGCATAAACAATTTTCTTTGGGCTATACGTACTAGAGTTGTTGGAAAACCTTTAAGCGGATTACCTTCTAAAAGATCTTTACAACGCTTATCCGCAAAAGATTCAATCACCAAATCACCTTCATTCGCTCTTTTATATATCATAGCATGATACTAATCTAAAAAAAGGATGAATGTTGAAAAATATTTAGCAATAGGTGCAAAATGACCAAGAAGCATCGTGAGGGTCTATCGGTTCGTGCGTTTGCGAAGAAGATGGGTGTTTCACATAATGCGGTGGTTTCTCGGATAAAGACAGGTAAATTTGATGCGGCTCTTTTTGAAGATGGTTCTGTCAATGAAGCCCTTGCCACAAGCATCTGGAATGAGAATCCAACAAAGCGCCCTGCTCCATTTTTAGCGCCTGATGGTCAACCGCGGACAAAGATCAAACAAGCCTCTACAGATGGAACCAATGAATACAAGATAAAACTGGAGCGAATGCAAGTTGCCCTTGAAAGCGAAAAGATTGCACTTGAACGCTTACGCGAAACCACTGTTGATCGAGAAGAAATGAAAAAGGCAGCTCGTGAGTTTGGAAGAGCGCACCGTGATGCTATGTTGAATTTTCCTCATCGTTTTGGTGCAAGCATTGCTGCACAAGTTGGATGTGATGCGGCCAGCCTTATTGGTGCTATTGATTACACTATGAGAACCGCTTTGCTTGAGGCGGTTAATATTCCAGTGCCTTTTCATGATCCTCATTCTCCAGAGTTAGAGAACTTGCAAGAAACGAATAATGGATGACAATGCAGTCGAAGAATTTTTCGCCCATGCCAATAATGCAAGACAACCGGACCCACCGTATACGGTTTCGCAATGGGCGGATAAGAATAGATACCTTAGCACCGTAGCAAGTGCTGAACCTGGATTGTGGAGAACAAAGCGGACCCCCTATTTGCGCGAAATCATGGATAATCTTTCCTCCTACGTGCCAATTGAAACAACTATTGTCATGAAAGGGGCGCAAGTTGGCATGTCAGAGGCAGGATTAAATTTCTGCGGTTATGCTATTCATTATAGTCCAGGACCTGCCCTTTATGTGATGCCAACGGTTGAGACAGCCAAAAAGCTTTCAAAGACGCGGCTTGATCCTATGATTATGGCAAGTGCAGTTTTAAGTGAACGCATAGCCCCAGCACGAGCACGTGACAGCGGGAATACCATGTTTTCGAAAGAGTTTGATGGTGGGGCATTGATGCTTACAGGAGCAAACAGTGCAGCTGGTTTGCGTTCCATGCCTATTCGTTATCTGATTTTAGATGAGGTGGATGCCTATCCTCTCAGTTTTCTTTGAAAGCGATTTTTTGCCTATAGAAATGTCGTTAAAATGTGGCTTTTTGCTTTTCACTTTCAAATCCCCCGCCGGTTGCGAGCACCCTCGCATTAGTATTCCGAGAGCCTGAAAGTATTGAATACGAACCAGATTTTTACTTTTAGTGCTCATAGCACCTAGACATAGAAAAATATCCCATAATTCCGAGACACCCACAGAGTGGGCTCATTTATGATCGAACTTTAGGGCTTTCAGACCCTACTAATCGCTGCGTAGACGAGCAAAATCACTCTTTAAGTAATAAAGTAATTTCAGGAGATTAGCAATCAAAATGAAAATAATCTCAAAAACTATAAGATTGAGCACTCTTCAAAAGAGGATAATGCGAAGGGCTGTCATCGTGGTTAGTCATTAACCCACATAATGCTTCTTTTCCAGAAAACGCAAAACGCGATATAAGAAAAAATGTTGTTTGCAAAGTTTTCTCTTGCCTATACAAAGAGAAAATGAAAAATTTGGAGGGCTCCCATGATAAATGACATCTACTGTGTTGGATACAATTATGTTGAACATGTTCATGAACTAGGTAATGTTGTTGAAGATGAACCTGTTATCTTTAGCAAGCCCAAAAGTTCACTCGTTTTAGGCAATGAAATTTATCTCCCTGATTTTTCCAAAGAAATACATTTTGAAACCGAAATTGTGCTCAAAATCTCAAAGGACGCTTTCATGATCATGGAGGAAGAAGCAGAAGAATGCTATGATGCCGTAGCAATAGGTCTTGATCTCACAGCGCGGGATTTGCAAACAAAACTGAAAGAAAAAAAGCTTCCTTGGCTTTTATCGAAAGGATTTAAAGGCGCTGCATACGTCTCTGACTTCATAAACAAGGAAAAAATAAACAACCCAATAACCTTTGCAATGAAGTTGAATGGCGAAACAAGACAAGTTGGCAATACGAAAAATATGATCTTTAGCTTTGAGAAGATAATATCGTTTTTAAGTCACTACATTCAGCTAAGACGTGGTGATCTCATATACACAGGCACTCCACAGGGTGTAGGAAAACTTTCTCAGTTTGACAGAATAGAATTGTATCTCGAAAATCAATTAATTTCAGAGCTAAAAGTAAAATGAATCATCAAATACTGACCTTTTTCATTGTTTCATTTTTTTTAGTCATCTCACCGGGGCCGAATATGGCCCTTATCATCGATAATGCAACGAGATTGGGAAGAAAGAACGCATTTGTAAACGTTTTAGGATTGTGTACAGCAACATATGTGCATGGGGCATTTTCCATACTAGGTGTATCAGCGCTCATTCTCAACAACAAAACGCTGTTTTTTTTTAGTAAAACTCATGGGTGGCAGCTATTTATTATACATGGGCTTTAAATCAATTAAATCTGGAATACACAGCTTAAATTCAAAAGAAAGAAGTTCAACGAATGAAAAGCATGCTACGAGTGAAACAAAGCTTTTAACCAGCTATATGGACGGTTTTTTGACACAAATACTAAACCCCAAAGTATCTATATTTTACATAGCAGCTTTTCCAAAATTCTTAGCTTCTGGAGGTAGCATTAAAAAAGGTTTTGAACTTGTAACCATACATTCTTTCAACATCTTTGCATGGTTTACTTTAATGACCATTTTTATATCATTTGCCAGTACCGCCTTAAAAAAGCAGCGGGTAAAAGGCTCGATTAACATTGCGACAGGAACAGTTTTATCTTTGATAACAAATTGTAAAGTTAATAGAGCAATCTTTTCCTGATTCTGTCTCTCACTGTGAATAGCTCAATCTCTAACAGAGCTTATACAATCCCCAGTTCTTTTTTTCTTTGTATAACTGAATTACGTTGCATTTCTTTATCATATTCTCAAGGACGTTTGTGTAAACTTTGTGAGTTTCTCGCAATATTTTATAAAATGTTACCAATATCTAAACAAAATCCTTATTCATCACTTTTAAAAAAATAAGCTATGATATTCCTCTTTTCGTTTATGAAACAAAAGTAACTTTTTGATTTATGATAGCACCATACAAACAAAAAAATGATTTTAAAAATCATTTTAATTTTCCATTAAAAATTGTTTCTTAAACTAAGATGAGAACTCTCGAGTACTATTTGAGCAAAAAGTAAAACTCTCACCATTATGAATAATAATAAATAATGTACTGATTACAAATAATAAGTTTCAAAAAATTATAAAAACTCCTGACAACTTTCTGAAATAATTTTAAAAGCCCCACGTCTTTTAATGAACAATTTATTTGTTATTAATAACAATAAAAAGCTCCCTATTCAAATATCTGTTACATTATTTAAGAGGACAACATTCTCTTTTTTCAAAAGCATATTCCTAAAACATATTCTTTTCTTTATCCACACAAAATCATAAAAAACGTTTTTTTCCTTTACACCTCATTTATATCATGCTTCGATACGAAATAATGCTTTTTTAGTGTAATTTAATCTCAAAATAATTAAAGGGAACCCCCAAAAAATGAGCTACAAACAAAATTTAAAAGATAATTCTCAGAATAAGTTACAGCGTGGACTACACAACCGACATGTACAACTTATAGCCATTGGTGGTGCTATTGGAACAGGTCTCTTCATGGGGGCAGGAAAAACAATTAGTGTAGCAGGTCCTTCCATCATACTCGTTTATGCTATTATCGGTTTTGCTCTATACTTTGTCATGCGTGCTATGGGAGAATTGTTGCTTTCTAATTCACAATACCGATCTCTTATTGATTTTTCAACCGATATGCTAGGACCGGGAATCGCTTTCTTTGTTGGCTGGAGCTATTGGTTGAGCTGGGTTGTAACTGGAGCTGCTGACATTATTGCCATCATCACTTATATGAACTTTTGGTGGCCAACACTCAATCCATGGTTTACCGTTTTTACCTGCATTAGTGTCTTTTTAATCTTTAACCTCTTTGCCGTGAAACTATTCGGTGAACTTGAATTCTGGTTTGGTCTTATCAAAGTCGTCGCAATTTTAGCATTAATTGTTGTGGGATTTTATATGATCGTTACGGGCTTTACCTCTCCCAATGGTACGGTTGCTTCTCTCAATCACGTATGGAACGATGGCAATATCTTTCCGCGAGGAATGACAGGTTTTTTTGCTGGATTTCAAATTGCCATTTTTTCTTTTGTTGGTATAGAAATTGCTGGAACAACCGCTGCTGAAGTAAAAGAACCTAAAAAAGTTCTCCCCAAAGCAATTAATGCAATACCGGTCCGTATTGTACTCTTTTACATTTTTTCTCTCGCTGTAATTATGTCTGTCACACCTTGGGATCAAATTGTTCCAGATAAAAGCCCCTTTGTCTCGATGTTTTGGCTTGCAGGCATTCCGATAGCTGCCGGCTTGGTAAACTTTGTCGTTATTACCTCAGCTGCCTCTTCAGCAAATAGTGGTATTTTTTCTACCAGCCGTATGATATATGGACTTGCAACACAAAAAGGTGCCCCTCCAATTTTAGGTAAACTTTCCAGATACCATGTTCCAGCCAATGCTCTATTCTTTTCCTGTTTATGTATTTTAATAGGGTATACAATTGCCTCACTCTCTCCAAGCCTCATAAGTGCTTTTACAATTGTGACAAGCATTTCAGCTATTGCATTTTTATTCGTATGGTCTGTAATTTTGATTAGCTATATTGTGTATCGTCGCAATCGCCCTCATCTACACGCTGAATCCATTTATAAAATGCCAGGAGGTGTTATCATGTGTGGGATAATTTTAGTTTTCTTTGTTTTCATGCTCTATTTGTTGACATTAGAAGCTGATACTCTACTAGCCTTAAAATATAGTATATTCTGGTTTGTTTTCTTAGGTATAATGTATTTTATGTTTGTAAAGAAAAAAATAACTCAAGGTAACAAATAAAGTCTATACATAAAAACATCTCAAAAAAGGGTAATTTTAGTTACCCTTTTTCTACTTAACCTCCTCCCCAAACATCAAAAAACGACGACTCCTACCGGCACCGGTTTGTAAACAAACCGGCTTATTAAGGGGGAATGCTGCTGATCATTTATATGGTTCACCTACATAAGGCTCTATGGGCTAGCCCTGCCCTGAACACTCACCACCCATTCTAAAAATACTTAATGCGTAAAACGTTATATGCTTTATATCACTACTCTACACAACAGTATTTTACTGCACAATAGGATAAGAAACGAGCTATTCTGTAAAAAATTCTCTATAAACTTCACTGACATTGTTTACTAATAAAACATGAGATTTATCTAAAACTTTCCCCCCAAAAAATTTATATTCAATTTTTTATCAAAATTAAAAATATAGCTCTAAACAGAATATATCTTAATAGCTATCTGCAATAAAAAAAGATTCTATGAAAATATTTTTCTATTTGTAATAAATTTTAAATATTAATACTTAAATGTAAATTTTAAATATATTTTTTAATATTTTAAATAATAGTTTAACTATTTAAACTTATTTTATTTATATACAAAGTTTTATATTTAATAAATTTACAATTTTATTTATATTTTTATATAGATAACAATATCTATAAATAAATAATTTTAAATATAAATATATTTATATAAAAATTTACTATAAATAAATATACATAAAATATAAATTATTATTTATATACATATAATAATATATAATATAAATTATATTATATATATTAATTATGTATAAAACATAAAAAATCAAAAAAATATAATACAATTTATCTTTTTTTTCTTATATATAAAATAATTATTCCATTAATTAATAATGTTTTTGCTTTATTCACATATAGTCATAGAAAAAAATTCCTTTACTCCTTAACCATAGCGTGTTCCGATAGAAGGAATTACCTTTTTTAGGGTAATTTTTATTTAAAAATAACTAAGGAGAACTCCCCAAAAATGAACAAACAAAATTTAGAAAAAAAACCTAAGAAGAAATTGCAACGTGGACTACATAACCGACACATACAACTTATAGCCCTTGGTGGAGCGATTGGAACAGGTCTCTTCATGGGATCAGGAAAAACAATCAGTGTAGCAGGCCCCTCAATTCTACTCGTTTATGCAATTATTGGTTGTGCTCTATACTTTGTCATGCGTGCTATGGGAGAGTTATTGCTTTCTAATACACAATACCGATCTTTTATTGACTTCTCAACCGATCTTCTAGGGCCATGTGCCGGATTCTTTATCGGCTGGACATATTGGTTGTGTTGGATTGTCACTGGAACTGCTGAAATTATTGCTATTGTCACTTATACACACTTTTGGTGGCCTGAGCTCAATCCGTGGATTCCTGTTATAATTGGTCTTATGTCCTTTTTAATTCTTAACCTCGTCGCCGTAAAACTATTTGGCGAACTTGAGTTTTGGTTTGGTTTTATCAAAATCGTAGCAATTCTAGTCCTAATCGTTGTAGGATTTTATATGATCTTTACCGGTTTTGTCTCTCCAAACGGTACGGTTGCTTCTCTTAGCCATATATGGAACGGTGGGAATATTTTTCCGCGAGGAATTACAGGCTTTTTTGCTGGATTTCAAATTGTTATTTTTGCTTTTGTTGGCATTGAACTCGCTGGAACAGCTGCTGCTGAAGTAAAAGAGCCTCAAAAAGCTTTACCACAGGCTGTTAATTCAATACCAATCCGCATTGTATTCTTTTATATATTCTCTCTTCTTGTGATTATGTCTGTGACGCCGTGGGATCAAATCAGTCCAGAAAAAAGCCCATTTGTAACAATGTATGCACTTATTGGTATCCCAACTGCTGCAGGTTTGATGAACTTTGTTGTCCTCACAGCTGCCGCATCTTCAGCAAATAGTGGAATTTTTTCTACCAGCCGTATGATATATGGGCTAGCAACACAAAAAGGTGCTCCTAAATTTTTAGGAAAACTTTCTCGTAACCACGTTCCAGCCAACGCATTATTCTTTTCATGTATATGCATCTTATTTGGTTATGCCGTTGTATCGTTATCTCAAACACTCATAGCTGCTTTTACAATTGTTACGACAATTGCCGCAACTTTGTTTATATTTGTATGGTCTATCATTTTGATCAGCTATATCGTCTATCGCCGCAATCGTCCTCTCCAGCATACTGTCTCTCCTTATAAAATGCCAGGAGGTGTTGTTATGTGTTGGGCGCTTCTTGTTTTCTTTGCATTCATTATCTATTTATTGTCATTAGAAGCTGACACTGCCATAGCTTTAAAATACACTCCAGCATGGTTCATATTTTTAGGAATTGTATACTTTCTTTTTGGGAAAAAGAATTATGCAAAAAATTAAAAAATAAAGCTTATGTTTCCAAAAACATATAAAAAAGGGTAACTAAAGTTACCCTTTTTTTGATATTTATCTATAAAATTATAAAAGCTATTGACAAAATATCTCTGTAGAATCTTCAATTACGCTCTTTATCAACCAAAGCATTCGATTTTATCCAAGGCATCATAGAACGAAGTTTTTTACCAACTTCTTCAATAGGATGATTATCATTTAAACGCCGCATACTTTTAAAATGAGCAGCACCAGCTTTATATTCTTGAATCCAATTCGATGTAAATTTACCCGTTTGAATATCTTTCAATATACGTTTCATTTCTGCTCTGGTTTCATCCGTAATCACACGTGGACCAGACATATATTCACCCCATTCAGCTGTATTAGAAATCGAATAATTCATATTTGCAATGCCCCCTTCATACATGAGATCAACAATCAGTTTAACCTCATGCAAACACTCAAAATAAGCCATTTCCGGCGCATAACCTGCTTGTGTTAATGTTTCATAACCTGCTCGAATCAATTCAACAAGACCACCACAAAGAACCGCTTGTTCACCAAAAAGATCAGTTTCGCACTCTTCTTTAAATGTTGTTTCAATCACCCCAGCACGTCCACCACCAAGTCCACATGCATAAGATAATGCTACATTATGTGCATGCCCTGAAGCATCTTGCGCCACCGCTATTAAGCAAGGAACACCACAACCCCGTTGGTATTCATGACGAACTGTATGCCCTGGACCTTTAGGAGCAATCATCACAATATCAACGTTTTTTTTAGGTTCAATCAAGCCAAAATGAATGCTCAAACCATGCGCAAAAGCAATCGCTGCCCCATCGTGTAAATGATCATGAATATGTTCCTTATAAATATCAGCTTGCAATTCATCTGGTGTTGCCATCATGATGAGATCTGCCCATTTTGCTGCTTCAGCAACACTCACCACTTCAAAACCATCAGCCATGGCTTTTTTAACTGTTTCCGACCCTGAACGCAAAGCTATTTGCACATTTTTAACACCAGAATCTTTCAAGTTTAAAGCGTGCGCACGCCCTTGAGAACCATAACCAACAATGGCTACTTTTTTCCCTTTAATGAGATTAACATCCGCATCACGATCATAATAAACACGCATAAAAAATTCCTTCTTTCTCTATTTAAACTGGATTTCAAATTATTTTTATTCAATAAGAAACATTATCTACAGTGCATCACACACTTATAAAGACAAAAAAAAACCGCTTATAAGAACACAGCAATTGAATAATTTTAAAGTTTACATATTGCATAGAAAAAACTGTAGTCCCCAAACATTCCTAAAACATATACGGATCCCCAAATAAACTTCAACTGCTATTCTACAAAAACAATAATTACACAAAATAAGATTTCTAAAGAAAATTTAGCTAATATTCTACTCTTTTATCGTGCAACAACGCTATATTCTAAAAATTAAGATACAACATACAATCTTTAACATGAACCAAATCAATACGGATAGCAAGAAAAATTACAAAATAACAAGTATTGTTTTAATACAACCTTCAAAAGCATATACAACAATATCTTTAGAATAATAGAGAGGATGTTTTTACTTTTTACGTTCTTTTAATATCCACGCCTCTCACACGAAGAAGCCCCCATACGGCTATTATGTTATCCATTTATGGCGCCTTATAAAAAAATTTTAATATGCTCAAGCCCTTTTCAAGAATTCCCTATAATAGTGTAAGATTTATTGCACATCACTCTCTTTACTTCATAAAGCTACAAGTCGATATCATCATTCTATTTAACAGCTCCTATTGCATTAAGCTTATTCATAAGGAGATTTTACGTTATACTATTTACAGATAACCCAAAAATGAGCTCAAATATCAAGAAAATTTGTGTATTAATCCATTAAAATCCTACGCACTCCTTTTATAAGGGAAATACTTTCAAAACCCTACTTCTTCTCCATTCAAAGAAATTATAATAAGAAGATTTTAAAACTTCCTCATAATGGATAGTACAAATAAAAAACATCGCATGCACTCAAAAACAAAAGATAGAAAGCAACCAATAAATAGAGGAACAATAGAATATTTATAATGCACGATAATAGTGCTATTTATATCAACATATATAAAATTGTTTTTTAAGATAAATTGGCAAACCTCTATAAAAATTTCTTTTCCAATTTTTATAGAGAGAAAAAGATTACGATAATAACCGGATAAAACGCTGAACAGTCTCATGTATTCCATACTCTAATGCATCAGCAATGAGCCCATGGCCAATAGAAACTTCATCAAGCCAAGGAATATTTTTGACAAGAGCAGGAAGATTCATAAGTGTCAGATCATGCCCTGCGTTTATACCTAACTGCAATTCTTTTGCTCTTCTTGCTGCTAAAACAAGTTTATTGAGCTCTTGATCTTGTTTTGTTTTATCCTGAAATGCACCACCGTAAGGTCCCGTGTAAAATTCCACACGATCAGCGCCCATTGCTTTAGCAATATCAAGACCATCGACAGTAGGATTAGCAAAAAGGGATACACGAATCTTTCTGTTTTTTAAATTCTGAATAATAGGTGCTAAAAATTCTGCATCATGAGAAAAATTCCAACCATGATCAGACGTTGACTGATCTGGATCATCAGGAACAAGGGTAATCTGATCCGCATAGTTTTTAGCGATATCCAAAAATTGATCACTGGGATAACCTTCAATATTAAACTCAGCAGTAGGAAAAGTGTTCTTTATTAAACAGTATATATCTGGTAAATCCGCAAAACGAATATGCCTTTCATCAGGGCGCGGATGAACCGTCAAACCTGCTGCTCCAGCAGCAAGCGCTATATGCCCAATATTCGTTATACTTGGCCACGGAAGATTACGTCGATTACGCAAAACAGCAACAGCATTAAGATTAACCGAAAGTTTTACCGCCATGCCCATTTCCATTTTTTTATAGTGTGTAACAAGATAGAAAAAAGGCATTTTCCATCTGAAACTTAGATGATATACACATCTTTTTTCTATCGAACAATCGTTAAACGTTCTGCTGCGCGGGTAATTCCCGTATAAAGCCAGCGCGCATACATATCACGAAATGCAAAACTTTCATCAAACAAAACGACATTATTCCATTGAGAACCTTGCGCCTTATGAACCGTTAATGCATACCCATAATCAAAATCATCATATCGCTTTTTTAATTGCCATGAAATTTCTTGATCAGGGTTTTCAAACGCTGCTTTTAAAAGTTTAATCTTTGCTACCCCACGCTCACTTTCTTCTGGTTTCACAAGAAGATTAATACTTGGTTTAACGGTCTCCTTCTGTGAAGTCATCACCTTCCATAAGGAGCCATTCAACAAACCTTTAATCGGATCATTTCGCAAACACACCAGCTTATCTCCCGCTTGTGGATAATCTGCTGTAAATCCCTTTAACACACGCAAACGCTGATTATAAAGGTGGCGTGTACGATTAACCCCTACCAAGACCTGATCAGCATCCAAAACCAATTGTTGATTGACCTCTTTACGTGTCACAACGCGCGCTTCTCCATAGTCACCATAAGCAATATCGCGTCCTTCACGTACATCCATAGCAAGACGTATAATCGGATTATCTCGCGCTTGCCGATGAATTTCTGAAAGAAGAAAATCTGGTTCTCCATTAGAAAAAAAGCCTCCACCTGATATAGGAGGCAATTGACCTGGATCACCAAGAACAAGAATTGGCGTTCGAAAACTCATTAAATCACGGGCCAATTTTTCATCTACCATCGAGCACTCATCAACAATAATGAGTTTAGCTTGTGCAGCAGCACTTCTTCGATTTAACGTAAATGTTGGAGCAATAGATTTTTTTCCTGTTATTTCATCGGAAACTTCCTCTTCACCACGTGGACAATAAATTAGCGAATGAATCGTACAAGCATTGCTTGCACCTTTAGAACGCAAAACCTGCGCCGCCTTCCCTGTAAAAGCAGCAAATTGAACAGAACCATCAACTGTCTCTGCAAAATAGCGCGCAAGCGTCGTCTTACCCGTCCCCGCATAGCCAAAAAGGCGAAAAAGAGGAGAACGCCCTTCCTTCAACCACGCGGCAACAGCCTTCAATGCATTATCCTGTTCCCGTGAAAACTGCATAGCTTACCAACATAAGATTTGCATAAAAAGAGCAGTATTTTGAAAAAAACCAACTATCAAGAAAAATTTTTTTATTAAGAATTGCTGACACACGCCCATCTAACAACTTTCGTAGCACAATTATCAATTATTTACCCATTGTTTTTTCAAGATATTGTAACAATCTAAATTTTATCTATACATCGATCTTCTTGGTAACACCTTATGCGTATCAAATAAAACATCATTTTTTACAACAGTAACACCAACAATGGAAGATGCATATCTTAAATTTAAAATAACACCTATATACGCTTTTTCTAACCAAAATTTAGAATGAGAAAAAGAGTATTGCAATTGCAAAACCCTCACTAGAAAAAATGTCCTTAACAGGATAAAAATAATGTAATTTTTGAACGCTATTTTACACAATCAATCAGCTTTCTTGCACATAAAAATAAAGTACATCCACTATTACGAAATAATAATTAAATATCTCAAAAACCTTTTAGCTGAAATAAAAATAGCTCTCAACAAAACGACTTAATCCTATGATGATACACCTATAAAGTTCCTATCTCCCTCTCATCATGATTTTAATAAATTTACTCTTCATGCTACAAATAAGTGATATCTCAACGAATAAAGAGAGACATCACACTTATATGAAGCACGCTTTATCTCGCACAAATATGTAGCTTTTTCTGTTTCAACAATAAAATATGGTTCGTAAGTATGGCCTTCTTGGTAGTCTATTATAGAAAACTGGGACATGGCTTCAGTCCAGCGTAGCACTTCAGGTTCGTCCTCTAGAATATGAGAAAAGCGCAATTCTCCATCGACTGAGTTAAACTTTTTCTTTTTGTCGCAATGTTTTAAAGTTTATAAAAACTAACTGATTAATGCTATTCTTATTTGCTAGAAATAACAATAAATCAAGGGGTATAATTTGTTAATAGGCTTGGTGTTATATCAAAATATCAGCGATGAGATTGCTTTTTGGTTGTTTTAGAAATGAAATAATGAGCTCAAATATTGATGAATGAAACGGAAGGTTTAAATTGAAAATATTAATTCCAGATGACTATCAAAAAGCCACTCTACCATTACAGTCTATTACAAAATTAATGAAATCGCATGAAGTGCTGGTTATAAATAATTTAGCTAAAGAATATGATTTAGAAGATAGGCTCAAAGAGATAGATATTCTGATCTTAATCAGAGAGCGGACTATAGTTGATAGAAATCTTCTCCTGAAACTGCCAAATTTAAAATTAATCTGCCAAACAGGCCCTATAGGTTCACATATTGATATAGAAGCTTGTAGAGACTTAGGAATTGAAATATTAGACGGTGGTGGAGATCCAACTTCTGCTGCTGAATTTGCGTGGCTCTTAATTATGTCTGCGCGTAGAAAACTCTGTAAATCTGTATCTGATATGAAAAAAGGACGATGGCAAACAACATTTGGCAACCAAATGAAAGGGGCTACTCTTGGAATATTCGGGTTTGGCCGTATTGGTAAAATGGTTGCTCAATATGCTCAAGCTTTTGGCATGTCCATTTTGGTTTATGGGAGCGAGCGTTCAACGCAAGAAGCAAAAAATTTAGGTTATCATTTTACGCATTCAAAAGATGAATTTTTTACACGTCCTGACGTTATATCCGTCCATTTACGTTTAAGCGATAAAACCAGAGAAATCATAAAATTAGATGATCTATTGAGCATGAAACCTCATGCTATTTTTGTCAACACAGCGCGTTCAGCTTTGGTTGAAAAAGGGGCGATAGAAAAAATACTAAGTTTGGAAAATTCAATTTACTTTGCACTGGATGTTTATGACAGCGAGCCAGTATATGAGAGCAAATTATTGCAATCAGATAGAGTTCTTTGCACACCGCATCTGGGCTATGTGACTGAAGAAAGCTTTGAGAATTATATTGAAAAAGCTTGCCAAAATATAGCGTCTTTTATAAAGAGCACTTAATGCCGGCTGAGCCAATGTTTGTAAAATTTATCTTATATCGCTAGCGTATCAAATTTGCACGACACATAATAGCTTATTTCCTTAAATGAAGCATATTCCTTAGCTTTCATATTAATACCAATTGTATTGACAGATTTTTATGTAATCAGCATAAAATACCTAATTTATTGTTGCAAGCATTATTAAAAAGGCTACTTCATTGGAATACAATTTAATTGGAGGGGGGCGGAGTGAGCAATAATAAATTTATAGAAAAGAATTATTATAGATGGATTATATTGCTTGTTGCCACTATCGCTCAAGCATCAGCCTGCTTCTTTGTTCAAGGGATTGGTCCTTTAGCTGAATTTTTTAAGAAGGATTTCTCGCTTAGTGATTCTCAGATAGGTTTACTATCTTCAGCAGCGCAGTTCCTACCTATTATTGGATTACTTGTAGCTGGTGAATTACTAGACAAGTTTAACGAGCACTATATTATTGGAGTTGGCGCGATCGGCGTTTCTGTCGCTCTTTTGTTGGAAGCAATCGCAGATAACTATATTTCCCTTTTGGTTTGTTTGCTAATTGTAGGGGGATTTATAATTCTGCTCAACTCGGTAGTGCTAAATCCGTTTCTTCATGGTTTTCACAATCGCAACGCGGATTTGCAATGGGAATAAGGCAGGCGGGGCTACCATTAGGTAGAGGGCATTAGCTGGGTATAGTTATTCCTGCGAGTGCCCTTGTCTATGGCATACAAGGTGCGTTTTTGGTCGGTACCATAGTTTCTTTTTTAGGTGGATGTATCTTTATTATTTTTATCACTCACCAGCAAAAGTTATCACTATCGTTCCAGAAAGCAAGGCAAAAGTTTCGTTCTATGCAAATGTAAGGTCACGTCTTGCGATGTGGCTGCGCCGCATATGAAGAATAATATTTTTTCAAACGTTTCACTTGTGATCATTTAATATGTTTTAACCATTTTTATAACGATTTATTTTTATAGAATCTATCACCTGTCTCTAGATAAAAGTGCTTATTTATTTTTTGTTTCACAGGCTTCTGGTGCCTTAGGAAGAATTATTTTAGCAGCGTGGAGTGATCATTGTAGAAAAGGACGATTTTTTCCTGTCTTGTTTTGCATGATTGCAATCGTTTTTGGATTTTTAATATTAATTTTGAGCATGAGTGGATCCATAATTTATTTAACTATTTTATCTGCTTGGTTAGTTTTTTGGGAATGGAATGGTATGGCCCTTGGGCTGCTTATATTGTAGACTCTTAAGCCGAAAGAAAGCGTTGTGTTTTCTCTGGGTTTAGCAATATCTGTAAATCAAATCGCAATTATTACTACTCCACCATTATTTGGATTAATCCAAGATTTTACAGACACTTATTTACTAACATGGCTGATTTTAATTATTGTTTTTTCACTTTTTTAATAAAAAAGTAGGGAAATATAATTGGGGGAAATTATAATGATAAATGGAAAATACTTTTTAGTTGAGCAATGTCGAAAGAGACAAACTTTGAGAGGCTTTAGACCATGTTATTTATGATCCATACGGTGGTATTGAATATTCGGTTGAGTTAAAAAAATAGCATTTTCGCTGCTACCACATAGAATATTGACAATTCTTATGAACCAAAAGGTGTCTATTACCCCTAGACCATATTTAATCTTTGAAAACCTTCCTGTTGATAGACAAATTAATATGTCACCTAATCCTTACAATTTAGATGCGTCTTGTAAAAGTGGCTATATTAGCGAAAATTTAATTATGATGTTTTCTTTATTGATCGGAGAGCCTTATTCAATTAAGTTTGAAGGCGAACATATAGTAAATAACCTAGTTCTTTTAGAGGATAATAAAAAAGATTATACAGGATTAGGATCTGAAGTTGAGTTAGATTTTCATATGAAAATGCTGCACTAAAATTTATAACGGATTTAAATTTATCTCCTAAAGGGGATACTTTTATCTGGTGTTCGCAATGGTGTTGATGGTCCGTTAACGATGATGCACGTCTAGCTTTAAAACTTTTAAGTGAGGAGGATTTGAGGAGCTTCAGGGATAATTTATATATAATTAATGTTCCCTATAGATGGAGAAAAAATGGGGTAACTTCTACAAGTAAAGTGCCCCTCGTTCAAGGGGACGGTGAATTCCCAGATATCAGCGCTGTTTTTTATCCAGGCATGTTAGAGCCACAGTCAAAAAAAGCCAAGGAAGCTTTAGATCATTTTTATGAAGCTATTAAGGCTATATCTTTTGGAATTGATGTACAACCAGGAAGATTATTATACATTGATAATAGAATGGCCCTACACTCTAGAGATAAATTTTTTGGATCATTTGATAGTTATGAAAATCCAATGCGATGGATTCAAAGAGTGTTTGTGTCTGCAGATTTATGGAATCATAGATATATAGAACAAATAAAAGAAAGAATATTTAATTTTCAATGTTAATATCCTGATAATGATATGATGTTGAGTATTATTCTGGTTTATATATTGACGATACATCTCATATGTATAGGTTTCTCCCGCATAATCATACCTGATTATAAGCTATGGTGACCTATTGGTTTTCTATGGCTGCATTTGATTTTTGTTATTTTTTCCCTTCCTTTCAAACCGCTAGGGGGATTTTCCTATCAAGCCCCTGAAAGAGCTATTTGGAGTAATTTCATAATGCAAAACCAAAACATAGTAACAAACTTTTCTATTGTTTTCATAGGCATAATGGCTTGCATGGTTGCACCCTTCAAGCAGTGTGGCTTTTTTTCTTGCACGATGAAATCATTCATATATGAGACAACATAATTAATTTATAACAGATAATTCAATGTATTATCTAAAAAATGCAACGAAATAGCTATTAATGTGAACATATGAATTAAAAAAACAAACATCGCGTACAAATAAATTCAAACATAATTGTGCACACGACTTATAACATTTTTTAGATGAACAAATAATAATACACCCCATGTCTTTAAACAAAGAATGAAAATCATAAAATGAGCTCTAAGGATAATAGAAACTCTCCACAAAGAAGAGACAGAGATGAAGACTCCAAAGACTTCATCATCACCATCCTTCACCATTTTGTTAACATATTCATTTTATACAAGAATCTTTCCCTCGGAAGAAATAGCATTTGCAATAGCTTCTTCGCTTGCCTCATCGGGTAATAACATCTCATTATGAGCACATCCCGATGGGATCATAGGAAAACAGTTTTCTAAATGATAAACACGACAATCAAAAAGAACAGGCTTATCACAGTCAATCATCTGCTGAATTTTATCATCAAGTTCATCGGGTTTTGAACAATGAATTCCCACGGCTCCATAAGCTTGTGCCAATTTCACAAAGTCAGGCATAGATTCCGTATAAGAATGAGAAAGACGATTACCATGCAGCAATTGCTGCCACTGGCGGACCATTCCCATATACTGATTATTTAAAATGAAAATTTTCACCGGTGTGTCATGCTGAATAGCTGTTGCAAGCTCTTGAATATTCATCTGAATGGAGGCATCACCAGAAATACACACAACAAGCGCATCAGGATGCGCTATTTGAACACCTATAGCAGCAGGTAAACCATACCCCATCGTTCCAAGACCACCAGAAGTCATCCAATGTTTTGGTTCATCAAAATGATAATACTGCGCTGCCCACATCTGATGCTGCCCGACATCCGTTGTAATATAAGCATTCGCATCTTTGGTAAAAGCATACAGCCGTTCAAGAGCATATTGCGGCATAATGACATCTTTTTTCTCCGCATATGCCAATGAATTACGAGCCTTCCAACGGTTAATTTGCGTCCACCACGCCTCACGGACTTCACTGTTAAACGCTGGTTGCTGTATCTTTAAGAGTTGCGTCATATCTCCTAAAACACAAGCCACATCACCAATAATTGGAACTTCTGCTTTTACAATTTTATTGATAGAAGAAGGGTCAATATCAATATGAATAATACGCGCATGAGGTGCAAATGCATCAAGGCGCCCGGTGATACGATCATCAAATCGTGCTCCAACAGCTAACATGACATCACAATCATGCATGGCCATATTAGCCTCATAGGTTCCATGCATTCCAAGCATTCCAAGCCAATTTTTACCGGAAGCAGGATAAGCACCAAGTCCCATTAATGTTGAAGTAATCGGAAAATCCCCCAATTGAACCAAATTACGTAAAAGCTGTATAGCTTTCATCCCCGATGAAATAACACCACCACCAGAATAAATAATAGGGCGTTTTGCCTCAACTAAAAGAGAAACGGCAGATTCAATAGCCTTAGTATTCCCTTTCAACGATGGAAAAGAATGTAAAGACTCCTGAACTTGAGGTGCTCTATAAAATCCTGAAGCAAATTGAACATCCTTAGGAATATCAATCAAAACCGGCCCAGGACGACCTGATTGAGCAAGAAAAAAAGCTTCATGAATAATAGCCGCAAGATCATTGACATTTTTAACCAGCCAATTACGCTTCGTACAAGGCTTTGTAATTCCAACTGTATCAGCCTCTTGAAAAGCATTTGTTCCAATCACCGTTGTTGACACCTGCCCAGAAAAACAAATAAGAGGTATCGAATCCATAAGAGCATCTTGCAAAGGTGTAACAGCATTCGTTGCCCCTGGACCAGAAGTCACAAGCATAACCCCTACCTTCCCTGTGCTGCGTGCATAGCCTTCAGCTGCATGCCCTGCGGCTTGTTCATGGCGCACCAAAATATGCTGGAGTGTATCTTGGTGATAAAGAACATCAAAAATAGGCAAAACAGCCCCACCAGGATAACCAAAAATATGTTCAACGCCTTGATCTATAAGAGCTTGAACCACTATTTCAGCGCCCGACATTATTTTTCCATCTGCACTCTCTTGCTTTCTTGGATCATTTCTCATTTTTCCCACTCACCTACTTTATAGGACAATAAAAAAGCCCCTAACGGAGCCCATAAAAAAAGCCCCCAAAGGAGCCCATTACACAACACATACTGTATGATTACCCCCATTATTCCAACGTATAAAATATATAAAAAATTCCTTGTAGAGAGATTTCTAATTCCATTGATACCATTCGTCAATAAAAAATTATATTTTCTAAAAAATTTCTTTTTCACGAATTATCTTTTATCTTTCGATAAGTTTCTTTGCAAAGCTCTAACTCTTTTATCAAAAAGTAAGCATCCATTCTTCATCAAATTGATTACGAAACCATGTCATTTGTCTTTTTGCATATCTCCTCGTTTGTATTTTCACCGCTTCAAGAGCACTCTCAAAGCTTCTATATCCATCCAAATAAGCCATAAACTCAGGTATACCAATAGCCTTCATTGCTGGTAATGAAGGGGAAAGTTTAAGTTTTTTCATAGCCACCACTTCTTCTAAAGCTCCTCTTTCAATCATAGAATCCAAGCGTTTATGAATACGTTCATAAAGCAGAGGACGTGGTGGCATGAGAAGAATTTTTTCGGTCAAATTTGGCGCAATGAGAGGTGTTGTTTTTTGTTTCTGCCACCAACTGAGCGACTTACCGGTTGCATCATAAACTTCCAAAGCACGTACAATACGCTGTCTATCGTGCGAAGAAATTTTTTCAGCAACAACAGCATCAATCTGCAACAACTGGCGATAAAGACTTTCAGGTCCCTCTTTATCAAGCAGCAAACGCCACTTCTGCCGCACAACATCTGGAACATGAGGGACTTCCGAAATCCCCTCTAAAAGAGCACGAAAATAAAGTCCTGTTCCACCAACAAAAATAACTGATCTTAAAGAAAAAGTAGCCAATAGCTTCTCGACATCACACAACCATTGCCCTACTGAATAGTTCAAAGTAGGACTCACATGACCATAAAGATAATGGGGAACAATCGCGGTGTCAGCCTCCCTCGGCCGTGCCGTTAAAATATTTAAAACATCATAAACCTGCATTGAATCAGTATTAATAATGAGAGCATTTTTTTCTTGAGCCATTTGCAAGGCAAGTTCTGACTTCCCACTTGCCGTTGGCCCTGCTATTAATGTAACTGTTCTCTGTGTCATGAATAGCAATTTCTCCCAATCAATAACTTATTGCAACATGCAGACACCCCCAAAGCCTTCCTGTATTTTCTCTCCATTATCATAGAGTAAATACTTCAAACAAAAATACGAACACAAATTCCCCTTAAGACAAAGCCCCTTATGAAACTTATAAAAAAGAAAAAATGGACTTAATAACAACACCAAAGGAATTTCCAAGCATTTTTTGCTATCATAATTCAATAACAAACCACAGCTATAATAATTCTGTCCGTTAAGGCCATTAAAAATATACTCTTTGTCATCATTTATGAAAATAATACTAAGTTTAATCTATACAATCAAATAGCTTTATTTTTTCCTATAAAAATAGCATGCTACGCCGGTTTATAATAAGAGCCTCATAAAGTATCATATCAATACCATTTACTTGCGCATCACAAGCAGAGATAAAAATGGACTTAAGAAAGGTGTACCAATATCTCTTATGCAGCATTTCAAAGTCTAGGCTGTTACAATATTGAGAACTGAAAAATACTATGATGACACCAATTTATACTTTGATATTCAGCATAAAGATATAATAATTTCCAATGGATTTTATATTGCACACCCCATACTCTCTATCGTGAAATGAGCTTGAGAAATATTGGACATCACATGGCTGACTTGCAAAATATCCCACACACTAAGGCTGATAAAAAACAAAAAATAATTTTTTAAGGATCAATCCATTAGGAGCGTTACGAACCGTAACTCTCCATCTGGACGCGCTACAATAAATAGAGCATTTTTGCGTCCAGCTTCACGTAATTTATGAATACGTTTTTTAGCCTCATCAATTGTTGTGATAGAACTCTGATTGATATCAACAATCACTTCACCAACGCGAATACGCTTTTTATCCGCGGCACTATTTTGTGCAACAGATGTCACCACTAGTCCTCGAAGTTTATCTGAAATTGAATAACGATGACGCAAATCCTCTGTCAGTTCAGATAACGTCATTCCCATAAATTGCATTGTCACGTTTTTCGACAGATCTTGATTTTTTTTATCATCAACTTCTTCTGTATCTTCATTTGGATCTGTTTCAATCAAACGTCCAAGCTTAACTTTTACTGTTGCTTCTTGCCCATTGCGTAAAATAGTAACGTCCACCACTTTTCCTTCTGAACTTTCTGCAACTAAACGCGGCAAATCACGTGCATGCTTAATTTTGGAATTACCAAAGGAAAGAATAACATCTCCAGTTTGTAACTGGCTATTATCTACATTATTTTCTTCCGTCTGTTCTATTTTACCAGCCACCAATGCTCCCACAGCATTGTCCAATTTTAAACTTTTTGCAATATCCTCTGTTACCGGCTGAATACGAATAGCCAACCAACCACGCCTTATTTCTCCAAAATCACGCAATTGATTGATAACAGAAAGAGCCATATCCGATGGAATAGCAAATCCAATACCGATAGATCCTCCCGAAGGTGAAACAATTGCTGTATTAATGCCAATGACTTCACCATTTCTATCAAATAACGGCCCACCAGAATTTCCCCGATTAATTGCTGCATCTGTTTGAATAAAATTATCATAGGGACCAGCATTAAGATCACGGTTACGTGCAGAAATAATACCAACCGTCACACTTCCACCAAAACCATAAGGATTACCAATAGCCATAACCCAGTCACCAATACGTGCTTTTTCTGAGTCACCAAAACGCACAGCTTTTAATTTTTTACTTCCTGCATCGACTTGAAGCAACGCCAAATCAGTTTTGCTATCCTTTCCAAGAAGCTTTGCCTTTAGTTTTGTACCATCCGTAAAATTAACTTCAATATCATCAGCATCTACAATAACATGATAATTTGTAACAATAATCCCTTTTTGCGCATCAATCACAAAACCAGAGCCTAAAGAACGCACCTTTTGAAATTGACTATCTTTTTGACCATCCTTGGGTGTAAAAAAATCACTGAAATATTCCTCCAGCAATGAATCTTTTGGGATAACGGGTACCGAGGTGTTTGCATCCTGTTCTGTTCCTTCAACAGTCTGCGCCGTGGAAATATTCACAACTGTTTCCAAAAGCTCAGAAGCTAAATCAGGAATAGAAAGCAATGCCTTGCTTGTCTCGGCTCCCCAAGACAAACTCACTGATCCTGATAGAAACAAAGTCACACAAAAAACAACTCTTGTGATAAAAAACTTTAAAAACGTATTTTTACTCACGATACTTCTATCCATGACATGCCTTTAATCAAAGATGCAAAGAGCCCCACTAAATTTATCTACGTAAAACCAGCACGGCTCGATACTCTCTACCACTTTTACCATAAAAGAAAATGGTCACAGATCATTCTTTTCATGCAAAATCTCGTATCTGCAATCCATTATTTTATCTATTCTCTCCCGATTTTGGATCAGTTTTACTGAGGCCAGTATTCATTGTCGGTAAGAATGCTTTATTTGCCTGCGGCGGATTACGAAAATAGAAAAAGAAATCCTCATTTGGAGAAATCACCATCGGTGTTTTCTCTAAATTCTTGTATTGTTCCATCGCCAACCAAAAATCGTAAAAAGACGGATTAGCCTCCCTCGCATTCAATAGAAGACGAATACTTTCAGCTTGACCTTCACCACGGGTAATTTCAGCATCACGCTTTGCAGCTGCTACAATTTCTTCATATTCACGATTAGCTTCTGCCACAATACGATCTCGCTCCTGCTGACCACGAGCCCGGATATTTTCCGCAGCAGCTTCACGTTCAGCTGCCATTTGCCGATAGACATCTTCTGAAACAGCATCAGTCAAATCGGTTTTACGAATACGCACATCAACAATGGTAATACCCAACGAGCCTGCATCTACAGAAAATTGCTTCTGTACTTCAGCCATCATCGCGCCTCGTTCATCCGATAAGGCTGCTTTAAATTCTCGCTTACCATAAACAGCACGCAAAGCGTCAATAAACCGTGGTGCAAGGTTTTCACGTGCCGCAATTTGTGGACGCCCAGAAGCAATGCGCTGTAAAAACAACTTAGGATCTGTAATACGGTAAATAAAGAACGCATCCACCTCATAATACGCACCACCACGAACCTGTACAGATTGTGTAGGAACATCGTAACGCAATAACCGATTATCAACAATGATCATCTTATCGATAAAGGGCACCTTGAAATAGATTCCAGGATTAGATTCTACCTGAACAATTTGTCCAAAACGCTTAATTGCTACTTGTTGACGAGGATAGACGATAAATACGGACATCCACAAAATCATCAAAACAAACACTATAGCACTAAAAACAAACAAAAAGCGAGATTGCTGCATAATTAATCTCCTCCAGAAATACGAGAATCTAAGAGTAACGCAGGACGCGCTGCTGTTGCCTTTACTTTTTCCGATGACTTGCTACGCAACAATTCATTCAAAGGTAAATAAGGCACCGCTGGAGAATTTGCCTGATCAAGAACCAGCTTATTTGGTGAAGAAAGAATCCGCCCCATCGTCTCCATATAGAGACGGTAGCGAGCAGCTTCTGGTGAAATCGCAGCCTCTCGAGCTATCGCCTGAAAACGTTCAGCACGCCCTGTTGCCTCTTCAACCATTTGTGCCTTTTCACCTTTTGCGATTTCCCGTGTGCGTGAAGCTTCACCATTTGCTAAACCAATTTTCGTAAAACGCACACGATTCCCCTCTTCAATCATTCTTCCACGTTCCTGCTCCGCCTGCTGAACAGAATTAAACGCAGCAGCAACCTTTGTCGGAGGAGCAGCTTCACTGATAGAAACACGGCTTATTTCGACACCAAGTTGATATTTATCCACAGTCAACTGGATAATCTTTCTAACGTCATTAGCAACTTCTTCTTTCTTGTCACGTAAAACATCATCAACCGGCCGCGAACCAATGACCTCACGCATTGCACTCTCAGCAACTTGGCGGACAGTTCCCTCTTGATCATTCACATTGAATAAAAACTGACTAGGGTATGAAATCCGATAATAAACGGAAAAATTAACATTAACGATATTTTGATCACTCGAAAGCATTAAACCATCACTTTGTTGCGCCTGACCGGGCTTCCCACCAATCGCGATTGTTTTTTCCGTTAAAGGTACTTTCATATAGGTCTCAATTGGCCAAAAATGAAAATGCAACCCATCACCAATAATGCCTTCTTTAGGGATGCCAAAGCGCAACTCTACCGCTTGTTCATTTTGCTGAACAATATAAATTGACTGGTATAGCCAAAAAAACACAATAAGCAGAAGGAATAAAACAGAAAAACTGCTTCTCCCGAATTGTTTAAACTGATCCTGCCCTTTGCGCAAAATTTCATTAAGATTAGGACCATTTTCGCCACCAGAACCAAAGAGATTCTTAGCTGGTGTCTTTTTGTCACCACTGTTTTTATCGCCACTCCACGGGCCACCACCATTTTGATTTGTCCAGGGCATTATCACCTCTTTAACTGATTACCACTACTCGAACACCAACCATTTGCTTGATCTTATAGGGTGTCTCTTACCTCATTACAATACAACTGATAAACCCTTTCACTTCATATTACAAAAAATTATTTCCGCTCATAAACAACAAAACGTGTCGGATGACTATCTTTATCCCCTTTTGGAATATCTTGTGTTTGCACAATAGTCCACTTTTCTTTATCAAAAACAGGAAAAAAACTATCACCTTCTATAGAAGCTAAAACTTCTGTAAGGAATATTTTATCAGCCATATGCAACCCTTGTTGAAAAATTTCACCCCCACCAATAATAAAAATTTCCTCTACATCATTTTGAGAAGCAACATTTGTTGCAAGAGAACAAGCTTGCGATAAAGAGTGAGCAACATCAGCCCCTTCAGCACAAAAGGTACAATCACGCGTAATGACGATATTTGTACGCCCTGGTAAAGGTCTCCCAATAGAATCCCAAGTTTTTCTTCCCATAATAATGGGCTTACGCAACGTCAAAGCTTTAAAGCGTTGCAAATCCGTCGATAAATGCCACGGCATGGCACCTTCACGACCGATAACACCATTTTCTGCAACAGCAGCAATTAAACAAATGGAAATCGTCATATTGCTACCGGCGCTTTAATATGAGGTTGTGCTTCATAATTAAGCAACTCAAAATCCTCAAATTGAAAAGAAAAAAGATCTGTTACCGCTGGGTTTATGCGCATACATGGCAAAGCATTTGGTATACGAGACAATTGATATTTTGCCTGTTCAAAATGATTAGAATAAAGATGAGCATCTCCCAGAGTATGAATAAAATCGCCTACTTTAAGACCGCTTACTTGCGCAATCATCATCGTTAGCAATGCGTAGGATGCAATATTGAATGGAACACCTAAGAAAATATCCGCCGAACGCTGATAAAGTTGACAAGATAATTTCCCCTCCGCAATGTAAAATTGAAAAAGACAATGACACGGAGGCAACGCCATTTCCTCTATTAATGCAGGATTCCAAGCTGATACAATCAAGCGACGAGAATCTGGCGTCTCCTTAATCATCGTTAAAAGATTGTTAATTTGATCAATATGGCGTCCATCAGGAGCGGGCCAAGAACGCCACTGATAACCATAAACAGGACCAAGATTTCCCTTTTCATCAGCCCACTCGTCCCAAATTGACACACCATGCTCTTTCAACCAAGCGATATTTGTATCGCCTTTAAGAAACCACAAAAGTTCATAAATAATTGAACGTAAGTGTAGTTTCTTTGTTGTCAACAACGGAAATCCTGCTTGTAAATCAAAACGCATCTGATACCCAAAGATAGATCGCGTTCCAACACCCGTTCGATCTGTCCGATCAATACCCTGATTTAAAACATGAGATAAAAGAGCAAGATATGATTTCATGAGGGTATTATGTCCGATTCTTCTTATTATAGAAAATAAAAACTGTAAAATCCGTACAAACATAATTCAAATCTTTTTCCAAAAACATCTTACACAAGAAATTATCATGATCTAACTAAATTTTTGATGCAAAAGATAAAATACTATAGACAGCTTCTAAAAAAATGACATAAATGAACAAAGATGGATGAACATCAAATAAAGGGATCGACTATGGAAAAACAAGAAGCTTTAAAACCACATGATACAAGAAAACGTATCTGGGCTATCGTGTCCAGTGCATCAGGTAATCTAGTAGAATGGTATGACTTTTATGTTTATTCCTTTACATCTATTTATTTTGCATCACAATTCTTTCCCTCAGATGGCAATGACGTTACGCAACTTTTAAAAGCGGCGGGTGTTTTTGCTATTGGTTTTCTTATGCGCCCAATCGGCGGATGGCTTTTTGGCTTCATTGCCGATCGTTACGGACGCAAACGCTCAATGCTTATCTCTGTTTTTATGATGTGTGGTGGTTCGTTCTTAATCGCCCTACTTCCTACCTATGAAACCATTGGAATGGCAGCAGGAATTCTTTTACTTTTACTCAGAATGCTTCAGGGGCTTTCTGTCGGTGGTGAATATGGTACAACAGCAACTTATATGAGCGAAATCGCCCTCAAAAATCGCCGCGGATTTTTTAGCTCTTTCCAATATACCACACTGATTGGTGGTCAACTTCTAGCCAGTCTCGTTATATTCATTTTAGCGCTTTATCTCACCGAAGATCAGCTAAAAGCGTGGGGCTGGCGTATTCCATTTGCCATTGGTGGATGCGGCGCAATTGTTGCGATTTATCTACGCCGCACACTCCATGAGACAACGACCAAAGAAAGTCGTTCTAGTGCACAAGCTGGTAGTATTAGGGGACTTCTGAGCAACCACCGAAAAGCTTTCTTTCTGGTTATTGGCTTTACAGCTGGAGGATCGCTCACATTCTACACCTATACGACTTACATGCAGAAATATCTGATCACAACCACTGGCTTTGATAAACATACAGCCACAACAATCATGACAGCTGCACTCTTTGTTTTCATGTTACTCCAACCCCTCTTTGGTGCTCTTGCAGATAAAATTGGAACAAGAACTTCACTCCTTATTTGGAGTGTCTTATCTATTATCTTTACCATTCCTGGACTTAATATGATTGGTAGTACTGATAGTACATGGATTGCTTTATCAGTCATTACTGGAATGCTCTGCATTATGAGCTTTTATACATCTATCTCTGGCATTGTAAAATCAGAAATGTTTCCTGCTTCAGTACGAGCAATAGGAGTTGGGCTCTCTTATGCTATTGCCAACGCACTGTTTGGCGGTTCTGCTGAATATGTCGCACTTGGATTAAAAGATCTTGGATATGAATCTGTCTTCTATTTTTATATAACCGGCATGATGATTATTGCATTCATTGCTGTTCTCTTAATGCCAGATGCTCGCAAAAAAGGGTATTTACAAGGAGACGATATTCATTAACCTTTAATGTTAACAAACAAGGATTTTAACAAAAAAGCCCAGAGTACTGGGCTTTTTTTTATATTCTTTCCGATAGAAGTTTAAAGCTCACAATTTTTTATCCCTTCAAACACTCTAAAGAAGCAATGTTCCCTCCTGCACACGCCGCTTATAAAAATAAATGGCTTCATATTATTATGTAATAAATACTTCTTTAGCTGAATTTAATTCACTGAAGATAAAAAACGTTTGATTTATTTTAATATTCCCATGCCCACTCAAAATCGAAGAAAAGTGATTATCTTTCAAGATAATTTTATCAATAATAAAGATTACACTCATGATTTTGTTTAATACGTTCTTAATAGTACCCCCTCATGCAAAACAAATTCTTTCATGAAAATAGAAAATACCATTATATTATGAATTCGCACACTTTTTTGAGAAACATTTCTCAATGCACCCAACTCCATTTCACAACGACACCCGTGAATGACATAACGTAAAAGCCCCGTAAAGTATAAACATGAACATTACTCTCTTTACACTTAATAAAAGTGCAAGCCGCTATCATTATACTTTTGACGAACTCTTAATATTGTACTCCCCCTTAACACTTAAGCTCATTCATAAAAAGTATTTTAACAGATACACCAACCTCGCATGAAATAGTCAATAACATCATTTTACGAAACAACATCAAGCATATAAACTAAAGAGTATCATATCTTCATAAACACTCTGCATATGCAAATAATTCACAATCAAACAAAAAATAATATTTCCTTAAGGATAGTAAAAAGCGTATGATTTACGCAATGTAACAACACCATGAGCCCAAAACACCACTGATAGCTCTAGAAAAAATCTTTATGTTTCCCTAAAAAATTATCATGATACAATGGCGTTTTTATAATGCACATCGTAAATAGCTTTAAAAAGAAGAAAAGTTATAAATCTAAAAGGGGAATACTTCATGAATAATCAAACAACTTTAGATCCACATGATACAAGGAAACGTATTTTTGCTATCATATCCAGCGCATCAGGAAATCTGGTAGAATGGTACGACTTTTATGCTTACTCCTTTGCATCGGTTTATTTTGCATCACAATTTTTTCCTGAAGATGAAGATATTGTTACACAACTGTTAAAAACGGCAGGAATCTTTTTTATTGGCTTTCTTATGCGTCCAATTGGAGCATGGCTCTTTGGATACATTGCGGATCGTTATGGACGTAAACGCTCAATGCTTATTTCTGTTTTTATGATGTGTGGTGGCTCTTTTCTCATTGCCATACTTCCCACTTATAAAACCTTGGGAATAACAGCAGCATTTCTTCTCCTTTTAGTCCGTATGTTTCAAGGACTTTCCGTTGGCGGTGAATATGGTACAGCAGCAACTTATATGAGCGAAGTTGCGCCCAAAAATCGTCGTGGTCTCTTTGCTTCTTTTCAATATGCAACAACGATCTCAGGTCAACTTCTCGCAAGTTTTATAATATTTATTTTAGCCATTTACCTTAACGAGGATCAGTTAAAAGCATGGGGATGGCGTATTCCCTTTGTCATTGGTGGCTTTGGAGCAATCGTTGCAATTTATCTGCGTAGTTTGCTTCATGAAACAACAACCCACAAAAGCCGCTCTGAACAACACGCTGGTAGTCTTCGAGAACTTTTTCGCAATCATAAAAAAGCTTTCTTTTTGGTTGTTGGCTTTACAGCTGGTGGATCTCTCACATTTTATACATACACCACTTATATGCAAAAATATCTGATCACAACCACGGGCTTTGATAAACAAACCGCAACAACGATAATGACTGCCGCCCTCTTTGTTTTTGTGCTACTCCAACCCCTTTTTGGTTCCCTAGCCGATAAAATTGGAGCAAGAGCTTCACTCATTAGTTGGGGGGCATTATCCATTATCTGCACCATTCCTGTACTTAAAATGATCGGTAATGCCCATAATCCATGGACAGCACTCTTAATCATTATTGGAATACTCTGTGTTATGAGTTTTTATACGTCCATTGCTGGTATCATAAAAGCAGAATTGTTCCCTGCTTCAATCCGAGCAATTGGTGTTGGATTTGCTTTTGCCATTGGCAACGCACTCTTTGGCGGTTCTGCTGAATATGTAGCGCTTGGATTAAAAAATATGGGATACGAATCTGTTTTCTTTTTTTACATCGTTGGTATGATGGTCATTGCACTCATCTCTATTCTTCTTATGCCCGATATAGATAAAGGAGGATATCTCGATAAAGACGATAGACTTCATTAAACTTATTTTCTGGATAAAAAAAGCCCAAGAAATTGGGCTTTTTTTGATCTCCTCTCCACCCTAGTAAAGAACGAAAAGCCCGCCCCGCATTCATCTTACAAACAACTCAGTTTCTTTTAAATTGTCTATAGTTACTGCCCTCTTTAATGTAATTTACTTGATAAGATTCTATGGGCAGCCCTACCCTAAATATTTATCACGATATCTAAAAAACACCTCATACGGAAAACCTTATCTGAGGCTTACCTCACCCTCCTAAATGATGATGTGTTATGATACAATAAGATAATTAAGGACACAAAATCCCCTTTTACATTACTTAAGCTTTTTGAAATATTTTCAGTTTTGGGGCTTTCTGCTCATAAAGACCATCTCTTCTATAATCCTCCGGTATGATGCCAATATTGCATTCTTCTCATCAAGTTTAAAGGTATCTTGATCTACTTTTCAATGTTCTCTCCCTTTAAATGCAATGTGATAACTTTTTATTCTACAACACAAGTAAAAATCTTAAAACGAATGACAACATAACTCTAATAAATCATCTTAAAGAGTTTCCCTAAGAAATTATTATAATACCATTGAATTTTTCTGGAAATCATAAACAATTATGTTTAGAAAATATGAACTATAAATCCAAAAGGGGAACAATTCATGAAAAATGAAACAACTTCAGCATCACAGGATGCAAGAAAACGTGTTTTTGCTATTATAGCAAGCGCATCAGGAAATCTCGTAGAATGGTATGATTTTTACGTTTACTCATTTGCATCAATTTATTTTGCATCACAATTCTTTCCCTCCGATGGTGATACGATTACGCCACTGTTAAAAACCGCAGGTGTGTTTTTTATTGGCTTTCTTATGCGCCCTATTGGAGCTTGGTTTTTAGGGTTTGTCGCCGATCGTTATGGACGTAAACGCTCGATGCTTATATCCATTTTTATGATGTGTGGTGGCTCTTTTTTCATCGCCATACTTCCCACCTATGAAACCTTAGGAGTAACATCAGCAATCCTTTTACTTTTAGCTCGGATGATGCAAGGACTTTCAGCAGGTGGTGAATATGGTACAGCAGCCACTTATATGAGCGAAGTTGCTCTCAAAAAACATCGTGGGCTTTTTGCTTCTTTCCAATCTGCCACCCTTATTACAGGTCAACTTCTTGCCAGCTTCATTATATTTATTCTAGCATCTTATCTCTCTGAAGATCAGTTAAAAGCATGGGGATGGCGCATTCCTTTTGTGATTGGTGGTTTCGGGGCAGTGATTGCGATTTATCTGCGTCGTTCTCTCCACGAAACAACCACGAAAGAAAGCCGCTCTCACAAACACTCTGGCAGTCTTAAGGAACTTCTCACCAAGCATACAAAAGCCGTTGTCGTAATTGCATGCTTTGCATCAGGAGGATCACTCACATTTTACACCTTTACGACTTATATGCAAAAATATCTGATCACAACCACCGGCTTTGATAAACATACCGCAACAACGATTATGACAGCTGTACTATTTATTTTCATCCTATTCCAACCCATAGCTGGTATCATAGCCGATAAAATTGGAACAAAAACTTTACTTATCATTTGGAGTATACTCTCTGTCATCTTTACATTTCCTGGACTCTGGATAATCGGTAATACGCATAGTATATGGGTTGCCTTTTCCGTCATTATTGGCTTGCTCTTCATTATGAGCATGTATACATCCATCTCTGGTGTCGTCAAATCAGCAATGTTTCCCTCTTCAATACGCGCATTAGGCGTTAGCATCTCTCATGCCATTGGCAACGCCTTATTTGGTGGTTCTGCTGAATACGTTGCGCTTGGATTAAAAAAGTACGGTCATGAATCACTCTTTTATTTTTATATAACCGTCGTGATGATCATGGCATTCATTGCTCTTCTCTTTGTCCCGAGTATGCGTAAAGGAGGCTACCTCCAAGAGGATGAAAAACATTAACCCTTTTTATCAACGAAAAAGCCCAAGAAATTGGGCTTTTTTTATCATTATCACAAATTTAATATTGTTTAAATTTTATGAAGTGCATTAAGTTGCTTAGCAACTAGATAATAAAAAGTCAGTCGACTTTTTCTACGCTCTCCAGACATCATCTCAGCCACTTTTGAAACAGCCGTTTTAGCACTCTTCTCATCGGCTTCTAAAACATCTTGAACCCATTTTTCAACACGTTCTAACTCTTTTGGATCCGATATAGCAACAAGCGCTGCATCCTGCTTTTTCATCACTAAAGCTAAACGACGGCTAAGTCGTTCTACTGCTGCTTCATCGGGATTTGAATCATATAGTTTAATATCTGCTAAATTATTTGTCATTTTGCATCATCTCCTCTCCAAAAATGAGCGGACTATACTTTACAGCCGCATCATATAGCTCCATAAATAATTAGAGGATTAAAAATATTAACAACCCCCCCTTTTCCTAAGACTGTTCTTCATCTATATTTAGAGGGCTGGTTTACCAGCTATGGTAATAAATGGACGGTGAAATAAACCTATTGGACCCGGGGGCGGTACCCGGCGCCTCCACCAAAATATAAGAAACCAAAATTATATTTTGGTGGGGGCGAAATAGGATCGACAAGGGTGTAAAGATCGCTCTTTTACTCGGCATTGTACCACCGTTATCGGGCTAAATGAGTAGTTGCAAATGACAACTATGCGGAAGCACGTCTCGCCGCTTAAGGTGGTGTGAATGTTTCAATTTAAGTCTTAAACCGTCGCAGGTTTAAGCGGGGTTCGGAGGCACCTGGCAACAGAAGCCTTCACTTTTTTAAATGTTGTTGATTGATCTATCAGACATTATCAGACATTATTTACCATAGAGTTTCGTATTTATTCGATTTATTGAGGTGCATCGTAGAAAAAATCTGCTAATTTAAAATATATTCTGTCACACAATATCAATACGCCCCATTCTGCTACGTGAAATAAAAGGAATAAACTTCGATGGTTAAAGATCAAATCCGTTACGATATTCTCGTTCAGGATGCGCTTCGTGGAGTTATCCGTAAAGTTTTATCGGAAGTTGCCAAAGCAGGTCTTCCGGGAAATCATCATTTTTTTATAACTTTTTTGACAAATGCCCCAGGCGTTAAAATTTCTCCTCGGCTAAAAAATCGCTATCCCGAGCAAATGACAATCGTCTTACAACATCAATTTAGAGATCTCAGTGTTTCAGAAACAGCTTTCGAAGTAACCCTCTCTTTCAGGGAAATAACCGAAAAGCTCGTGATTCCTTTTACTTCCATTCAGGTCTTTTATGATCCTGTAGCAGCATTTGAAGCAGCATTTGATCTGCCCTCAAATCTGACCTCTGGAGAAAGTGAAAATTCAGAAAATACCTCAACTACGCCTATTACCTTATCAAACAAACAAAAAAAAGAAAATACGCTTACAAAAGAACAAAATCTCAGTACAAATAAAGAACCTTCAAATAACGATGCAAAACAAAATCAAAGTGCTGATGTTGTCTCTTTAGATTCCTTTCGGAAAAAATAATTTTTCTCATGACTGAATTGATTAATCTTCGCCAATTTCGAAAACAAAAAAAACGTACAGAAAAATCTCTTTGTGCTGAGCAAAATCGTTATCGTTTTGGACGAACAAAAACTGAAAAAAATTTTGAGCAGCAAAAATCTTTAAAAATGCAAAAATTTCTTGATCAAAATCGTTTGCGAAACGACGAATAAAGGTGGAAAAATGCACGAAAATAATTCTATCGATTGGTCAAAAGTCATTCCACGAAAGATATCTGTTCGCGTTGATGGACACGCAACAAGCGTCTCTTTAGAACCACCATTTTTAGATATTCTAAAAGATATAGCCCGCAAAAAAGGACAATCTTTAGCCTTTATTATTACCGATATTGATAGCAAAAGACCACAACAAGTAAATCTTTCGGCTTCGTTACGCGTTTATGCCCTTCAAAGCGTTCTCACCCAAAGCCTTTAATGTTTGTGCTTATTTTTTTACGTTCTCTTTCTGTCTGTTCAACTGAAACTGTTGTGACTTTTTAAGAGAAGTTTTTTTAATCTAGAACTTCAATAAAAAAAAGACTACAAAAGAGAGATAATGAGTAATTTTTCTGATCATACCATACCTTTCTTTGAAGAAGATTCCCCTCCAGACCATGATAAGAAGAGCTCTGGTTTTTTCTCCCATACTCTAAAAGAACAAAAATCATATAACACAGACTATTTAGAACAACTCAATCCAGAACAGCAACAAGCTGTTATGAATACTGAGGGACCTCTTTTAGTTCTTGCAGGTGCTGGTACAGGAAAAACACGCGTTTTAACAACCCGTATTTCTCACATTTTACGCTCTGGACTTGCCTCTCCTCAGCAAATACTTGCTGTCACTTTCACCAACAAAGCAGCACGTGAAATGAAAATACGTATTGGTGAACTTATTGGAGAAGTTGTTGAAGGTATGCCTTGGCTTGGAACCTTTCATTCCACTGGAGCTAAAATTTTACGCCGTCACGCAGAGCTTGTTGATTTAAAAAGAAACTTTACAATTCTCGATAGCGATGATGTTCTTCGACTTTTAAAACAACTTATTCAAGCTGAAGGATTAGACGATAAGCGTTGGCCCGCACGAAACCTTGCCATGATGATTGATTCTTGGAAAAATCAAGGACTTTCACCAAAACATATCTCAAAAAGTGATGCTCATTCCTTTGGTAACGGCATGGGACGTGAACTTTATCACAGTTATCAAAATCGATTAAAAGATCTTAATGCTTGTGATTTTGGTGACCTTCTACTTCATTCTATCTCTATCTTCCAACATAATCCAGATATTCTTCGCGAATATCATTCTCAATTTCGTTATATTCTTGTCGATGAATATCAAGATACAAATACAGCACAATATCTTTGGCTTCGGCTTTTGGCCCAACATCCTCAAGGTCAACATGTTAATCTTTGTTGTGTTGGCGATGATGATCAATCCATTTATGGATGGCGTGGTGCAAAAGTCGAAAACATATTACGTTTTGAAAAAGATTTTCCTTCTGCTAAAATTATTCGTCTAGAACGCAATTATCGCTCAACATCTCATATTCTTAAAACCGCCTCCCATCTCATTGCTCATAATGAAGAAAGACTGGGAAAAGTCCTTTTTTCTGCTCAAATAAAGAGTGAGGAAGAAAAGGTAAAAATTCATTCAGCATGGGATTCGGCAGAAGAAGCACGAGCAATCGGAGAAGAAATCGAACGCGCACAACAAACCGGTCATGCATTAAATCATATGGCTATATTGGTACGCGCATCATTTCAAATGCGTGAATTTGAAGATCGCTTTGTAACACTTGGCCTTAATTATCGCGTCATTGGTGGTCCTCGTTTTTATGAGCGAATGGAAATACGTGATGCCATGGCTTATTTACGCGTTGTTGTCCAACCTACTGATGATTTAGCTTTTGAGCGTGTTATTAATACACCCAAACGCGGCATAGGAGATGCAACCCTGCGCATTCTTTATGAGAGTGCACGTGCACGTGCTGTTCCTCTCTTTTCTGCTGCCGCAGACATCATTGAAACAGATGAATTAAAGCCTAAGGCACGCAGTGCGTTACGAAGCCTCATTGAAAACTTCCGCCGCTGGCAAAATATGCTTCAAGACACTCCTCATAGAGAACTTGCCGAGATCGTCCTTGATGATTCTGGTTATACAACCATGTGGTTAGAAGATCGCTCACCAGAGGCTCCTACAAGACTAGAAAATCTTAAAGAAATGATTCGTTCCATGGAACAATTTGAAAATCTTCAAAGTTTTTTGGAACATGTTGCACTCGTTATGGAAACGGAAAATAATGAAAATATGGATGCAGTCAACATCATGACACTTCATTCAGCCAAAGGACTTGAATTTGAAACAGTTTTTCTTCCAGGTTGGGAAGAAGGACTCTTTCCCCACCAGCGCTCATTAGATGAAGGTGGACGTTCAGGATTAGAAGAAGAACGGCGTCTTGCTTACGTAGGTCTAACAAGAGCAAAAAAACATTTGCATATATGGTTTGTATCGAATCGAAGAATTCATGGACTTTGGCAACCTGCTCTTCCCTCCCGTTTTCTAGATGAATTACCAGCAGAACATATAGAAGTTGTAGAAATGGAAACATCCTATGGTGGTTATGGAAAATCTTCCTTTCAACATCACGATTCCTTTTATACTGACTATGCAACAGCAAGACAAAAGCGTGCACAAAAAAACAAGAATATTGAAGGGAAAGTTATCTCTCAATCAATCTCTCATGCACCATCAGATTTTTCTGTCAATGATCGGATTTTTCACATAAAATTTGGCTATGGTTATATTACAGCAATAGACGATCATAAATTGACAATAATGTTCGAAAAAGCCGGAGAAAAGCGTGTACTAGACAATTTTGTAAACAAAGCTTAATTACAAGTAAACCACGATCAGTTTTTTCAAGAAACCACTTTGTTTTATTCTGACTATCATTTCCATTTACGAACAAAGGCTTCAATGGGCAGATTTTGCATATCAGGCAATGCGTCGTGAATTTTATCAAGTGGCCAATCCCACCAAGCCATATTTAAAAGGCATTCTATCACATGATTGGGAAAACGCATCCGCAATCGCTTAGCAGGCACCCCAACGACAATCGTATAAGGCATAACATCTTTCGTTATAACAGCGTTCGCGCCAATGATAGCGCCATGACCAATTGTCACTCCAGGCATAATAACCGCACCATGTCCAATCCACACATCATGCCCAATAATAACACGTTTTGCACAACGCCTTTCACGAAAACCACTATCTAATGCCATATAACGAAAATATTCGTTTGGACGATAGGTTATTTTATGCGTTGAAACGCGCTCCATAGGATGCTCCAACGCATTCATCCGTACATGAGATGCAATAGAACAAAAACGGCCAATATCGCTATAAATAGCCTCACTATTACGCTCTAAATAAGAAAAATCTCCAACGGTTACATCCCGTAAAATCACCCGCTCATTAATTTCCACATAGCGCCCTAATTTACAACCATGCAGCCGCGCTGTCGTATGGATACGAGGTTCACTTTCATGAAATCGAAGATCTTTCTCAATATTCATACATCTTTCACCAATGTTTTATCAATAGATATGGAAAGACATACCAATCAAGCCAATAAAATCAACCATGAAACAAACATTGCAAAACAAACCTGCCGATGTTACAATTTCTCGATCTATCTAAGAGAGTCAAACTATGAAAAATGTAATACGCATCTTGGGGCTGACAATCATATTTCTTGCAGGTGTTTTTATTTATGATACGCTGACAAATAAGCCTTTAGGTGATAACTTTACTCTCACTGATTCTAATGGAAAAAATATTACTGAGGCTGATGTTCGAAGCAAGCCTTCAATAATTTTTTTCGGCTTCACTATGTGTCCTGAAAGCTGCCCTACCACACTGATGAATCTTGATCGATGGCTTACAGCCCTTGGGCCTGAAGCTGATAAATTAGGTATATGGTTTGTGACTGTTGATCCTGAACGTGACACACCAAAAGTACTCCATGATTATCTCAGTAATTTTAACAATAAAATTGTTGGCATCAGCGGAGATCCTGAAAAAGTTCATAAAATGGTCAATTCTTTCAACATCGTTGCTGAAAAAGTCCCTGAAACAGATGGAAACTATACATATAACCATACAGCAGCAATTTTTTTACTCAAAAAAGGTGGAAAATTAGCTGGCGTTATCCGTTATGACACGAAAGAAAGCGATAGCGAATTAAAAGATGAAATCGCCATTGAACGGTTAAAAAAACTCATCTTAAACTAAAAAAACCGATCAAAAGAAAGAACAGCATGTCGCAACAAATTCGCCTCTATTATACTGCTTCTAGAAATGAAGCAGAACGGTTCTATACCCTTATAGAAACAGCCTTTGACGAAGAAGGGTATCCTCTTGCTCTTACAGAGATAGATGAACAAAATGCTGTATATGAGCTTTCTCTATATGTCGATCAAGACAATCAAGAGAACGCATTGAAACGTTTTGCTCAAATCCTTTCTATAGATTTTGATAATATTAATATGGAAGTTTTACCCAACATTGATTGGGTACAAAAAAGCCTAGAAGGACTAAAACCTGTGCAAGCCGGTCCTTTTTTCCTTCATGGAAGTCACAACCGAAACGCCATTCCAGCAAATGTTCTCCCTATTGAAATTGAAGCTAATCAAGCTTTTGGCACCGGACATCATGGAACAACAGCCGGTTGTTTAGAAATGATTGCCAAAGTCATGAAACACGAAAATCCCAAAAATGCCCTTGATCTTGGTACTGGGAGCGGTGTACTAGCCATTGGCATAGCAATGCTCAAACCAATTACTGTGCTTGCATCCGATATTGACCCAATTGCTGTTCAAGTTGCACAACACAATATCGAATTCAATGGTGTCAAGGAATATGTTACAGCTATCACAGCAACAGGTTTTGCCCATGATGCAATTGCATCACGAGCCCCTTTTGATCTCATCGTTGCCAATATCCTTGCTAATCCGCTTATTGAACTTGCGCAAGAAGTGGTAAAAGCACTTCAAAAAGGGGGATCACTTATACTCTCTGGAATTCTTGAAGAACAACATGCCCATGTTTTAGAGACTTATATAAAACAAGGAATGAAGCATATCGAAACATACCACCGGCAAGGATGGGTTACGATACATCTGAAATAAAAGAAAAGAAAAGGACGTCGTTATGTATCAGTCTTTTGAGGCGACCACAAATCCTGCTTATGCAGCAGAACGTATTTCTTGCCTTCGTAAAGAACTCGATCACCTTGGACTCGATGGTTTTCTTGTTCCGCGGTGCGATGAGCATCAAGGAGAATATGTCCCCCCTCATGCTCAACGCCTTAGCTGGTTAACCGGCTTTACTGGATCAGCTGGGATTGCACTGATTTTAAAAAACAAAGCCATCATATTTACAGATGGGCGATATAAGCTCCAAGTTCGCCAACAAACTGATCCTGATATTTTTAATTATGAAGATCTCATAACTTGTCCTCCCTCACAATGGCTTGAAAAAAATGGTCAAAAACTTTCTATTGGCTTTGATCCATGGCTCCACACGATTGCTGCCACCGATGCATTGAGAAACGCATTAGAAATGAAAGCAGGTGGAAAACTTGTAGAAGTTCAACATAATCCCATTGATTTGCTCTGGCATAATCAACCAAAGTTACCGCAATCTGCCTTATCAATTCACCCTCTCAAATATGCTGGGTGCGATACAGATGAAAAACTCGCTTTGATTTACAAAGATATACAGCAAACTCATGCAAATGCTTTTATTTTTACAGACCCCTCTTCCATTGCATGGACATTCAATATACGGGGCAATGATGTTTCCAACACGCCTTTTTCCCTTTGTTTTGCTCTCATTCCACTTAACGAAACACCAGCCTTATTCATTGACAACAAAAAACTTGGTGTAGAACAGAAACAATATCTGGAACGTTATGCAAAATTATATGAACCAGAACAGCTTATTCCCAAGATCAAAGAGTATGTTCAAAAAGGGACAGTGTTTGCCTTAGATCCACAGCTAACATGCGAAAAATTACGAACTGTTATTGAAGAAAAAAATAGCTCTTTTATCACACTTACCGATCCTGCTGCTCTACCACGTGCCATTAAAAATGACACAGAACTCAATGGCGCACGCAAAGCGCATCTACGCGATGGTGTTGCCCTAACCCGTTTTTTTTCTTGGTTAGATAAACAAATACCAGGGTCAATAAGTGAAATTTCTGCTGCTCAAAAATTAGAAGAATTTCGCATAAATACAGCAAAAGAAATGGGAGAAAAACTTAAAGATCTTTCTTTTGATACAATTTCAGCAGCAGGAGAAAATGGTGCCATTATTCATTATCGTGTAACAACGCAAACAAATAAACAACTCAAAGCCGGTGAACTTTACCTCGTTGATTCAGGTGGACAATATCGTGATGGCACGACTGATGTCACACGCACCGTAGCAATTGGGAATATTGGAGAAGAAGAAAAACGCTGTTTTACGCTTGTCCTCAAAGGCATGATTGCTCTTTCAACTATCAGATTTCCAAAAGGCACACGAGGACAAGACCTTGATGCTCTTGCACGCATTGCATTGTGGAAAGCTGGTTTTGATTATGCCCATGGCACCGGTCATGGTGTTGGATCTTATCTTTGTGTCCATGAAGGACCGCAAAATATTTCTCGCAAAGGGTGCCAAGAACTCATCTCCGGTATGATTCTTTCAAACGAGCCAGGCTATTACCGCGAAGGCGCTTTTGGTATCCGTCTTGAAAATTTGATGATTGTGCAGCCAGCACAAAAAATTGATGGTGGAGATATAGAAATGCTCTCGTTCGAAACACTCACACATTGCCCCATTGATCGACGGTTAATCCTTCCAGAGCTTTTGACACAAGAAGAACGACAATGGCTCAATGATTACCATGCGCGCGTTTATCAGATGAATGCACCTTACTTAAATGAAGAAGATAAAAAATGGGCAAAAGAAGCAACAATGCCCCTTTAAATGAAGCAACCTATAACTTTTACCCTTTCTACAAAACACTACACCCTTCTCTTTTAAAGAGAGAAGTGCGAATTTACCATCAGCAAACACAAAAAATATTTCTACAAGATACTTCAAGTTTTTTGCTGGTACGGTAAACGCTAACCTCGGTGAAGCAAGATGAGATACACCTATACGCGGTAATACTTATCTTGGCGATCTCCATCTAGACACTCTCATATCCCTAGTTTCTTTATATGGAAACTTTCGTTATATTTTGTAACCCTCCGCATCGTATTTCTAAAACACCTATTATAACCAACTTATTACGCTGTTTGGATTCAAAAATTCTGCATATTTATTCGAATAAATTTTACCTTTTTGTTTGCTTCACAATGATAATTTATATTATTTTAATTCTTGAATCATTTACAATAGCTGTAATTCATTATAATATATATTGCTACAATGAAATAGAATCTGCCATGAAATAAAATTAAGTATTTAGAATTAAAAGAAGGAGCATGATGATAACATCAGCGTTAAGGTTTTTTATTTATTTGCATAGTTAACAATACAATATTATTTTCTAGACTATTACTTACTGTTGAAAAAACGTTATCCACAATATAGATAGTTTCCAACTGCACAGTATAAAAACAACATATATGGAGGCATGTGTTTTTACCTGAATGTGTTATTCAGCTAAAAATTAACAACAATAACAGAGGATATAAAAACTAGATAACACAAAAACAGTCACGTAAATAAAGAAGATTCAAACTCTCTACAGAGTTTTACAAATGCTCTGAAAAATACACAATAAAACGTGTGTCTTATAGCTTGTTAGTTAACAAAATCTTAAGCACAGATCTTAGTAATCTATATCCTTTCCTTATCCAGTATTTTAGAAATAAAGTGACTATCTTAATGCGTATAATTTTATTTTATTCCGTAATATTATTATTTGGATACTATATTGGGCCTTCTGTATTGAAGGAAATTACTAAATTTAAGCGAGTTCCTATTGCTTTATTTTCTGAAAATCAAGTCATTACTCAAAATCAGTACGATAAATTATACGAAGAGTACGTAAAGACACAATATCCTGATAATATATACGAAGAGCGCCTAGAAATTGCAAAAAAATATCTGGATAATAAGAGTTATGGTGTATATCATGTTCTAAGCCCTGGGATGATAGTACTAATTCCTGAAAATATAAATCTTATCCATGCGAAAGTTGTTTGGTGTGCATGCCTTGTGGACTTATTACAGGGAGAGTACAATAAAAAATTTCCAGCATTATCCCTCCCTACCTACCTACATACATAAGCTACATTCTCAATATAATTGGAAAGAAAACGATTTCATTTGGGCAAAAAATTTAGTCATGAACTCGACAGATCCAATGTTTAGATACGCACGAATGGTATTTAATTCTGAAATATTCTCAATCCAAATACTAGCTCTAATAAACGAAATTTCCTATGCTGAGAAATTTGAGAGAGATGAAGGAAGTCAGGAAAAAAATTATGCTGCTAGACGCATTAGCGAATATCCGAAATTTTGTAATGAAATTGGACAAGTGTACCATCTAATAATGCCTGATAAGTATAGGTACCAGTAATCTTTTATAAATTCAACATAATAAACAACTCGCATTTATATCCCTTATTCATTTATAGCGGAATGTTTTATTATATTTTGTAATCTTCCGCGTTACATTTCTATTACGTCATTATAATCGGTTTATTACGGCATTTTGGATTAAACTCTACATATTTGTTCAAAAATTTTACCTTTCTTCACAGTAATAATTTATATCTTTTACTAATAATAACCTTGCATATTCTTCATCATAATAGTTTAAGTTTAATATTTAAGCTCAGCGTTAATCATTTTTAATAACTTAATAAATATCAAAATATATTGGCATTCTATGTTTACAAAAAATAGCCCCTTTATCTCCTTTTTGATTCCAGCTCCCCCAAATGTAAGAGAGATAACCACACAAACAGCATACGCATCTTCTAGAAAACATCCTCTAAACATTATGTTTCTCAATCAGCTGTAGCCAAGCCTCTTCATCGATAACCTCAACACCTAATTCTTCAGCTTTAGCCAATTTGGAGCCCGCTCCAGGTCCTGCAACAAGAAGATCTGTTTTTTTAGAAAGTGAACCAGATGTTTTAGCCCCTAATCGCTCTGCCAATGCTTTTGCTTCATCGCGTGACATATGCGCCAAAGTTCCTGTAAAAACAATGATCTTCTCCGCTATTGGTGAAGAATCTGCTATGATAGGCTCCTCATCAAGAGGAGTTACTTCTTCAAGCAAAACAGATAAAATCTCACGGTTATGCGCTTCTCTATAAAAATCAACAATTGCGCCCCCTACCTGTGGTCCAATTCCTTCAATATTGGTAAGTTCCATCCAAGCCTCATTTCCTTCTTCATTTTCCTTATCACATGGCATAAATGCTTCCATAGCCGCAGTTTCAAAAGCTGTATAATTTTTATAAGCACGTGCAAGGCGGCGTGCATTCACTTCGCCAACATGACGAATCCCCAATGCAAACAAAAAACGGCTCAAAGGAATTTCTCGGCGCGCATTAATAGCATCATACAGTTTCCGAACTGAAACAATACCAAAACCTTCCATATTTTCCAAACGTATCAAAGACTTTTCTTGGCGCCGTTGTAAAGTAAAAATATCGGCTGGTGTATGAATACAAAGCGCCTCATCTTGAGCATAGAAAAAAAACTCTACCTGTTTTTTACCCAAGCCTTCAATATCAAAAGCATTGCGTGAAACAAAATGACGAATACGTTCAATTGCTTGTGCAGGACAAATAAGCCCCCCTGTACAGCGACGCACGGCTTCTCCCACTTCACGAACAGCATGACTCCCACAAGCTGGACACAAATGAGGAAAAATAAAAACAGCAGCATCTTTCGGGCGTTTTTCAATGATAACATCAATAACTTGAGGGATCACATCACCAGCACGTTGTACAATCACGCTATCACCTACACGGATATCACGTCCTTCACGAATGGGCTCTCCTTTATGACCAATTCCCTTAATATAATCCTCATTATGCAAACTAGCATTGGTCACCACCACTCCACCAACAGTAATAGGCGTAAGACGTGCAACAGGTGTCAAAGCTCCCGTGCGACCAACTTGAATGTCAATATCTTCCAAAAGCGCTATCGCTTTTTCTGCTGGAAATTTATGGGCGATAGCCCAACGCGGCGAACGAGAAACAAACCCCAAGCGCTTTTGGAGCATCAAATCATTAACCTTATAAACAATGCCATCAATATCATAGCTTAAAGAATGACGGCATTCTTCGATATCGTGATAATAGCAAATAATATCTTCTACTGTCTTAAAGACTTTTGTTAATGGATTGATAACAAAGCCATACTCTTTTAGCTTTTTCATCATCTCCATTTGACTTTCTGCCAATATTTCACTCACCTCACCACAAGCATAAGCAAAAAATTGAAGTTTTCTGCTAGCGGTTATCCGTGAATCAAGCTGACGGAGAGAACCAGCCGCCGCATTTCGAGGATTGGCAAAGGTTAACTTGCCCTTCTCTTGTTGGCTGATATTTAGTGCTTGGAAATCTTCCCGCCCCATATAAACTTCACCACGCACCTCAATGATATCAGGAAAATCACCTTGCAAAACTTGTGGAATATCAGCAATTGTTCGGGCATTTGCCGTCACATTTTCACCGACAGTTCCATCCCCACGCGTTGCCGCACGCACAAGCTGCCCCTTTTCGTAGCGCAAAGACAAAGATAAACCATCAATTTTTGGCTCCGCTGTTATTTCCAACACTTGTGTTTCTGGAAGCCGTAAAAAACGACGAATACGCTCAACAAATTCAGTAACATCTTCAGAGCTAAACGCATTATCAAGTGAAAGCATAGGCTGTGCATGAACAGATTTTTCAAATTTTTCAGAAATTGGTGCTCCAATTTTATGTGAAGGAGAATCAATACGTATAAGCTCTGGAAAAAGAGCTTCAATTTCTGCATTACGACGACGTAAAGCATCATATTCTGCATCAGAAATTTCAGGCTGATCATCACGATTATAAAGCACATCATGACGTGCAATCTCTTTTGCCAACCACTCTAATTCACGTTCTGCTTCAACAGCTGTGAGATTTTTATATGCATCTTTGTTCATAAAATCTATTCCAAATTACAAGCGCTGCCACAAGGGCCTCCCACGCCTCCTCATCAAGTGAATCTCAATAAATATAAGCTTTCTAGTATTTTTATCGCTGACTAATTACCTTTATGCGAGAAGCTTTTGAGCCGCTGCACGCGCTTCTTCAGTAATCTGTTCTCCAGCCAACATACGGGCAATTTCTTCTGCACGCTCATGTTCTTTCATTTTATGAATCGCAGTAACAAAGCGTCCTTTATCATGACTCTCAATTTTTGAAATAAGAAAATGACCATGCGCTTTCGATGCAACCTGTGGAGCATGCGTAATAGCGAAAACTTGGACATGTTCTGATAAGCGTTGCAACCGTTGCCCAATAGCCGCTGCAACAGCCCCCCCAACGCCTGTATCAATTTCATCAAAAATCAGCGTCGGTGCTGATCCTCGATCAGATAAAACAACTTTTAATGCCAGCAAAAAACGAGATAATTCACCGCCAGAAGCCACACTAAGCATCGGCCCAGCACGTGTTCCAGGATTTGTCCGCACCCAATATTCAATACGATCACATCCCTCTGCACTCCGCTTTTCCATATCACTTTGCATTTCAACAATAAATTCAGCCCTCTCTAACTTCAATGCCGGCAACTCAGCCATAACACTTTCAGATAAATGCCTTGCTGTCTCCCGACGCTTTATTGTTAAGGCTTGCGCCAATGTATCATAATTTTTCTTTGCCTGCTCTGCCTCATCTTCAAAACGTGTCAATATGGTCTGAGCCTCTTCAAAATCAGCCAGTTCAGCATCCATTTTATCGCGTAACTGAACCAATTCATCCGCAGAAACTTGATATTTACGAGCAAAACCCCGAAGAGCAAAAAGACGTTCTTCTATCCGTTCCAATTCATCAGGTTCAAAGTCCAATGCTCGTATTGCCACCTCAATACCTTCTTGTGCTGTTGCAAGTGCATGCAATGCCTCATCAATAGATTTCACCACTGGTGCAATAAGTTCTTGCGCCTCAGGAATTTTCCGCTCCAAACGCCTCACCAAATTGGAAAGCACTGGGATTGGTGATTTTTGACCCGTTAAAAGATCATCCGCTTCTTTTATATCCGTTGCTATTTTTTCTAATTTAAGCATATCTGCACGGCGAAGAGAAAGAGCATCTTCTTCACCAACTTGAAAATCAAGCTTTTCAAGCTCTTCTACACACGCACGAAGATAATCAACCTCACGTACAGCGCTCTCTACTTTAAGACGCTGCTGTTGCAAACGCTCCTCACATTCACGCCATGTGTGATAACACTGACGCAAATTTTCCACTTCATCTTCAAGACCACCAAAGGCATCTAATAATTGGCGATGTGTAGCAACATCAACAAGCGCACGATCATCATGTTGTCCATGGATTTCAACCAGCAAACGGCCAACACTCCGCATCAATGCAACACTAGACACCTGATCATTGATAAAAACACGGCTACGTCCATCACTTGATTGCACACGTCGTAAAATAATATCACCCTCATCATCAAGACCATTCTCACGAATAAGTTGACGTGCAGGATGTGAAACAGACACATCAAAAACAGCTGTGACCTGCCCGCGGTCAGCCCCATGACGCACAAGCGAAGCATCACCCCGCCCCCCTAGAGCAAGTGATAAAGCATCAAGGAGAATAGACTTCCCCGCACCCGTTTCTCCAGTTAAAACCGTCAACCCCGCTGTAAAATGAATATCGAGCGTTTCGATCAAAACAATATTATGAATCGAAAGCTGTACCAACATAGAGAATCAACGTACCCTCTTCTTGTCACCACCTAAAGCATTTGAGATCCAAGAAGATTTATGCTCACGTGGTGATATTTTATTCTTCTGCAAGAGATTATAAGAAAATTTATACCACTCACTTTTGGGATAATTACGTCCTAAAATAGCTGCTGCCGTCTGTGCTTCCGCCGTTAAGCCGAGAGCAAGATTAACCTCAGTCAAGCGGAAAAGTGCTTCTTCAATTTGATTTGTATCAGAATACTCTTCAACTACGGTACGAAACCGTCTACTTGCCGCAAGATAGCGCCGCCCCTCTTCATAATAACGGCCAATCTGCATTTCTTTACCAGCCAGTTGTTCGCGACCAAAACGGATTTTATCCTTAGCATCCTTGACATACTCAGAATTAGGATAACGCTCTATAAGAAGCTGCATAGCAGCAATAGCACGTTTCGTATCACGTTGATCACGCGTAACATCAGGAATCCGACGGAAAGAAGAAAGACCAATAATATAGTATGCATAAGCCGAGTCAGTCGACCCTGGATAAAGAGTAATATAGCGTTGAGCCATACTAATTGAATCATCATACTTTCCGAGTCGATAATTAGTAAAAGCACCCATGACCAAAGATTTACGTCCCCAGTCTGTATAAGCGTACTGTTTTTCAATCTTCAAAAACTTCTTCGATGCATCCCCAAGCCGCCCACTTTCAAGGCTAGCAAGCGCCTGATTATATAAAACATCTGGTGGCTCTATTTTCAAAACATAAGCAGATGGATCAAGGGTATTTTTCTCTTTAAAGAGGCATCCCGCTAACATACAGGTGCTTCCCAAAAGCACCACCCCCAATATCTTGCGTACAATGTTAGATTTTCTATATGTCATATTTCCAATGTACACATGAGATTTTTTCATAGTTTTTCCGGCCTCCACAGAATATCACCTTGTAGCAAAAACAATTTATCAAAGGTTTTATACCATATCACTTTAAAATCCACATAACCAATTTAGCAGTTTAGGTCAATCATCCCCTTAAAAATCAAATAAACGATAAAAAAATCTTGCCAATTTTTTTACTTTTTCTCTAAAAAGCTTTTTTCATAATATGATTCGTCTGCCAAAACAGCCTTCACCAATTGCGCATTAATTCTATGCCCACTACAATAAGAACGAAATAATCCAATAAAAGGTGCCCCAAGCAAAGCAGTATCACCAATCGCATCAAGCATCTTGTGCCGAACACATTCATTCTCCCAATAAGGACCATCGGGATTTAAAATTTTATCATTAAGGTCGATAACAAGAGAATTTTCCAAAGAAGCGCCTCTCGCCTTTCCAGAAAGCCTTAATTCTTCCACGTCTTTGATAAAACCAAAAGTGCGCGCACGTGACAAATCATCCCTAAACCCTCGTGTGGTAAGATCAAAACTGAAATGTTGCTTACCAATAGCAGAAGAAGGAAAAGAGATCGTTATATCAAAACGACGTCCATCGAATGGCAAAAGCTCTGCAACACCATGAGCTCCTTCAACCCGCACGGGCTTTTTTATAATGAAATAAGAACGCAACGCATTTTGCTGTACAATACCAACATCTTCAAAAGCTTGGCAATATAGCCACGCTGAACCATCCAAAATAGGAATCTCATTATGTGACACTTCAATAACAAGATTATCCAAATTATAAGCAGCAATTGCCGCCATCAAATGTTCAATTGTTTCAACCCTTACATCTCCATCTCCAAGTACTGTTGATAATTCAGTTTCTCCTGTTTGCGATGCATGGGCTTGAAATATTTTCTCTGTTCCGTCTAATCCACAACGCTTAAAAACAATACCACACCCAACATCCGCTGGACAAACCTTTACCACTGACAAACAGCCACTATGAACGCCAATCCCCTTAAATGTTACTGCTTTTTTAAGAGTAGACTGATATTTTGGTACTAAATTCATCATATCATTTTATTAAATTGCTTGTACATCTTTTAACAAAATTTATAAAACTATAAAAAATATTCATAGTAAATAATACAAAAAAACCGCTTATTGTAAGCGGTTTTTTTAAAACAAAGTATTTTATCCAAAATACAGTAATATATTTTACTGTATAATTTTTGTCTGATCATTAAAGAAATAATAAAATTTCTTACTTTACCTCATTTTTCATCAATTAATTTGCCTGACGACGTAAAAATGCTGGTATTTCCAACTGATCTTCTTCACTTATAAAAGTACGCTGATCTTGTGGTACCTGAGGATGCAGCTCACCAGAACGACGTGGAACATAAACAGAAGCATCTTGAGAAAGCGCCTGAGAGTTTTTATTGTAAACATGAGAATCTTTCTGCTGAGACGATCTAACAGCAGGCTCCAGCCTCGCTTCTGGCTCAGCTTCTTCACGATGTGTCAAGCTCTGTTTCAAACGCTGCCAAAGATTACGAGGACCCTGATCCGTCACAAATGTTCTTTGGCTTTGTCCATGAGCAACAGGAGGAAAATCCTTTAACTCAGGCATACGCATTGGAGCGCGCGCTTGCATTTGTTGCATTTGTTTTGGTTGCACTGGCTTTTCTTTTTGCTTCACAAGCCCTGTCATCTCATCAAGAACATGCGCTGTTGCCTCCATACTCACAGGAGCCGTCATCGCCTGTTGAGAACCACGGCTTACTTGCATACGAGGCACATTTGATCTCTGTTCCTGAACAGCATTTGAACCATACGCAACAGCATTCGTTGCACTTCGTGTTGTCATTGCTTCTGCAGGATGTGCAAAAATTTGACTTTTGGGACGGAACTGTTCTCCGGTTGATTTACCCTTCTCTATTTCAAGTGATTCGATCACTTCTACCATTGACTCAGAACGCAGAGGCGATGATTGAACATGAAAAGAACTGTGTGACGTTCCAGGATCGCTCTTGCGTATTGAAGAAGCAGGCCTTTGAATCTGAGGATGAGAGGACTGAACCACATCACTAACTTCACGATCAATACCGGTGGCAACCACAGAAACACGAATAACACCTTCCAATGACTCATCATCAATAGCGCCAAAGATCACATTCGCATCAGCATCTACTTCTTCACGAATACGATTAGCAGCTTCATCAACCTCAAAGAGAGTCATATCACGACCACCCGTAATAGAAATCAATAAACCACGCGCCCCACGCATAGAGGTATCATCCAACAATGGATTTGCAATAGCAGCTTCAGCCGCAGCCAAAGCACGCCCATCACCAGATGCCTCACCCGTTCCCATCATAGCTCGACCCATTTCGTGCATAACAGAACGAACATCAGCAAAATCAAGGTTAATCAAACCCTCTTTAATCATCAAATCCGTAATGGAAGCAACACCAGAATAAAGCACTTGGTCAGCCATAGCAAAAGCATCAGCAAACGTTGTCTTATCATTTGCAATACGGAAAAGATTTTGATTGGGAATAACAATCAATGTATCGACAGACTTTTGTAATTCTTCAATACCAGCCTCTGCCGTTTTCATACGACGTGCGCCTTCAAACTGAAACGGCTTTGTCACAACACCAACAGTCAAAATACCTTTTTCACGCGCTGCGCGAGCAACAACGGGAGCAGCCCCTGTTCCAGTTCCTCCCCCCATACCAGCAGTAATGAAAACCATATGAGAGTCTGCAAGATGATCAATAATTTCATCAATACATTCCTCCGCCGCCGCTTGTCCAACTTCAGGCAAAGCCCCAGCACCCAAACCTTCTGTCACAGCTGCCCCAAGTTGGATAACACGTTCAGCCTTTGACATAGCCAAAGCCTGTGCATCCGTATTTGCAACAACAAAGTCAACTCCCTGAAGACCAGCATTTATCATATTATTCACGGCATTCCCGCCACCACCTCCAACACCAAAAACGGTAATGCGTGGCTTCAATTCCGCGATATCTGGCCGATGCAGATTAATCGTCATTTTCTTTTCCTTCTCATAAGACACCGCAAGCCAAAGCGATGAAATTTATCCAACTAGACTTAACTAAAAACTCTCACGCAACCACTGACCAACACGCTGAAAATATCCACGCGTGCCCATCGATAAATGATTTCCTGCCGCCTGCATTGTTTTTTCTTCAAAACCCACCAATTGCGGATAAATTAACAACCCAACAGCAGATGTAAACGCCGCCCCTTTTGCAAGAGAAGGAAGCCTCGAAATACCTAAAGGCCGCCCGATACGAACATTTCTTCCTAATATAGTACGTGCCATTTCTGGCAATCCTGTTAACTGGCTTGCTCCCCCAGTCAAAATAACACGTTTACCAATGATGTGACCAAAACCAGAACGATTTAAACAATCACGGACCATTTCTAAAATTTCTTCAACACGCGCACGAATGATACGCCCAAGAACCGCGCGAGGATATTGAGTTTCACGCTGTTCACTCCCAATTTCTGCTACATTAATCATTTGCCGCTCATCAGCACTTGTTAAAAGTGCTGAACCATAAACAACTTTTAAACGTTCCGCCTCTGTTAAAGACATAGAAAATCCGCGCGCAACATCAAGAGTGACATGATGCCCCCCAACAGCAAGAGCATCTGCATGAATAAATTTCCCCTCAAAAAACACTGAAAATGTTGTTGTTCCACCACCAAAATCAATACATGCAGCCCCTAAACGCGCCTCATCATTCATCAAGACAGCAAGACCACTTGCAAAGGGAGTAGCAACCATTGCTTCAACACTCAAATGTGCACGATTAATACAAGTTTCCAAATTACGCAAAGAGGCTGTTTCTGCTGTTACCACATGCACGTCGACACCAAATGTTTCCCCTGCCATGCCAATAGGATCAAAAATTCCTTTATCTCCATCCAATACATAAGAAACTGGAACTGAGTGCATAACATGACGTTCAGCATCAAAGGCTTTACGCGAAACATCTGAAAAGGCCATACGCATATCACGCTTGGTGACTTCACGACCATTCAAATGAACCTTTCCATTAATCAAAGCACTTTGTAATCGACTTGAGGAAAAATTCACAATCACTGAATCCACCACCAAACCCGCCATTTTTTCTGCCGCATCAACAGCCAATCTTATTGATTGTTCTGCTGCAAACATATCCATAACAACACCGGATTTAATACCACGTGAACGCTGCACTCCAAAGCCTAGAATTTCCGTAGAATGTGTACGACCATGTAAATAGTGTGCATGCTTCAAAGGACGCAAACAAGCAATAAGACAAACAATCTTACTTGAACCGACATCAAGTACCGTTAAAAAACGTGTTTTACGCCCCTTCAAATGATGTGATCTGAGTAGCATCATAGGCTTCCTGCCTTTCGCGCTTTTAAAATACGTTCTTCTTCTGCTACAGTAGTATGATAACGCTCCAACGTTTCATCTGATAAAGAAACAGTAATTCGATCAGCAAGACGTAAATCAACACTGAGAATATCGCGAGATAAAAGATCTTGCATTGTACCGGACGAAAAAAGAGAAGAAAGCCTTTCAAGAGCACCATTTTCAGGCAACATAACGCGCATTCCATTATTCAAAACAAGATCCCAACGTCGATCACCTACCCGCACAAAAGCACGAATACGATCATATACTTCCGGATAGACTGACAGCGCTTGAATAAACACTTTAGCAGCATTTTGTGCACCCTGCCCAACCACAAGAGGTAAATCCCGAACAATTTCTCCTTTAAAAGGCACAATGACACGACCTGTATTATCAACAATATCCATTATGCCATCATGTTGCCAAATGGCATAGGGTTCACGCTCCACGATGGAAATGCGCATTCTATTGGGATAAATTTTCTGAACATTAGCCGATTGCACCCAAGCCTGTTTTTCCAACAGAGAACGCGCTCTTTCAACATCAAAAGTGAATATAGAAGGCGCAACATCAAGTTTTAAAATTTTAAAAATATCCTGCTTTGCCAAGCGCTTATTACCGCTTATATCGACATGAGTGACCACAAAACTACTATCCAATATGATCGTATTTACGATCACAGCCATCTGACCACTTGATGAAAGTCCATAAAAAGCCGTAACAAAGAAAAACCACACAACAGCAAAAGAGCCAAAATGGCGTGGAATATGAATATTGACAAAAACAAACTCAAACATAAACCGAAGAAAACGACGATAAAGACGTGGCAAAGCCGGCACTGAAAGCACCTCCATCGGAACATTTGTTTTATTAACATTCAACGCATACATGATGCGTCCTCCACCATCCATTGAACAATATCGCCGTAAGTACGGCCGCTCGCTTTTGCAATATCAGGAAGAAGAGACGTCGAGGTCATACCTGGTTGCGTATTAATTTCAAGCCAAACCAATTCTCCCGTTTTTTCATCAAAACGAAAATCAGAACGGCTAACACCTCGACACCCTATCGCCTGATGGGCTGCTAAAGACATTCTTTGCACACTTTGGTAAATATTTAGTGAAAGTTGTGCAGGACAAATGTGAAGAGAACCACCCGTTTTATATTTTGAGTCATAATCGTAGAATGGAAAGTGTTTATCGGGAAGAATTTCACACACATCCAGCACTTCGTTCCCCAAAACAGCACAAGTCAATTCACGACCAGGAATATATTTTTCAATCATCACCTCATCGGCATACCCCCACTCAGCTCCCCCAATATTATGCGGCGGTGCAGCTTCATTTCCTTGAACAATGACAACACCAAAACTTGATCCTTCACACACAGGTTTAATTACATAAGGAGGCTCCATGGGATGCGTTCGGCCCAAAGCAAAGCGGCTCATGATACGAGAAGGAGCAACACAAACCCCAACATTTGCAACGATAATTTTTGCACGTCCCTTATCCATTGCCAAAGCAGATGCCATCACGCCAGAATGAGTATAAGGAATTTTTAAATATTCAAGAATCCCCTGAATCCGGCCATCTTCACCAAATGGACCATGCAATGCATTGAAGGCAATATCGGGCTGCAACTGTTCAAGAACAGAAGCAATATGAGCATCAACATCCACGCGGCTCACGCGATACCCCTGCACCTCTAAAACATCAGCACACGCCGCCCCTGAAGATAAACTTATAGACCGTTCAGAAGAAAAACCTCCCATTAACACAGCTATATGTTTATCTTTCATAATAAATCACCCTCTTTCGCATACTATATGTAGTCTATATAGAATACATCAGCACTACATACAGGAAAAACAAAGTTTATCCTTGCGAATCAATAACCTAGCATTTTGCATAATGAATCAGACTCAAAAGCCGGATGCAAGAGATTCTTTGTTAATTTATTGATTCTTAATAGAAATTTTTTATTATCTCTTTGAAATGACTCAATTTTTTATTTTCACTTTTTAGTGAACAATAAATCAATGAAATGGATCAAAAGGAGAAACACTTCGACCACGCTCAAATTGACCAATACGCTCTATTTCCCATTGTAAAAGGTGGGCTGAATTTGCAAAAACACGCGCACGCACTGTTTCTCCCAATACTTCAAGATCATATCCTGTTGCTTGCCCTGTATTAATCATAAAATTACAGTGCATTTCACTCATTTGAGCGCCACCAATCCGTAAACCACGACACCCTGCTTCATCAATCACGCGCCACGCAGATCCATTCTCAGGATTTTTGAAAGTTGATCCCCCTGTCTTTTCACGAATAGGTTGCACAGTTTCTCTGTGGAGGGCAACTTCATCCATAGCAGCACGAATATCATCTTTATTGCCGAGTTTTCCTTCTAATAAAGCAGCCGTAAAAATAAAATCTTTAGGAATATCACAATGGCGATAGGAATAATGCATATCTTCCACACTCAAGATATGACGTTGCCCTTTACGATCCAGCGCATAGACCTCGACAACACGCGCTGCGGTTTCAACACCATTCGCACCTGCGTTCATTTTGAGAGCTCCTCCAAGACCTCCAGGAATACCATGATAAAAATGAAAACCTGCAATCTCAGCTTCTAAAGCGGCAGCAGCTAAATGTTTATCCGCCGTACCAGCACCAACTAAAAAGCCTTTTGGAGAAACTTGCTTCACTTGCCCAAATTTTTTTGGCGAAAGACGAATCACAACACCAGGAACCCCCCCATCACGCACCAGAAGATTAGAACCAATACCGACAATTGTTACAGGAACAAATTCAGGCAAATTTTGAAGAAAGAGAGCCAAATCTTCTTCATCGACAGGCTGATAAAAAAGCTCTGCCAACCCGCCCGTGCGAAACCACGTTACCTTACGCATCTCAACATTAGGTGTAAGCTTTCCTCTCACGCCACCTAACAGTGGTTGCAATTGCGCCAATAGCGCCTCACCATCAATGTGCTGAAAATTTATCATGACCATCCAATACCGCTAACTGATGAGGCAAAGCACAAGCCCATTGTGTGATATTGCCAGCACCAAGAAAAACAACATAATCCTCTGCCTGAGCAAATTTTGAGACAAGAGACACAACATCTTCCAAACCATGTATCAAGCGCACATCACGATGACCCGCCATTTTAATATGCTCTACCAATTCTTGAGAACCAAATCCTACAATAGGCTCTTCACCAGCCGCATAAACGGGCGTAATCAACACTGTATCTGCATCATTAAAACAAGCAGCAAAATCATCAAATAAATGATACAAACGCGAATACCGATGGGGTTGTGCAATCGCAATAACACGCCCTTTTGCACTCTCACGTGCAGCACGCAAAACAGCCTTTATTTCAACAGGATGATGTCCATAATCATCAAATATTTCAATGCCACGCCAACTTCCTGTTCGCGTAAAACGCCGTTTTACTCCGCCAAATTCTGCTAAGCCCCTTTTTATAGCTTCATTTGAAATGCCAAGTTCATGCGCAATAGCAATCGCCGCCGTTGCATTGGCAACATTATGCTGCCCTGCCATGGGCAAAAGCAAATTTTTCAACTCAATCTTTCTTCCTGTTTTGCGTGAGCGAACAAGAACATCAAAATGCGTTTTTTGACCATCCATCGAAAGATTAAGAAAACGAACATCCGCTTGTGGATTTGCACCATAAGTGATCACCCAACGATCATCAATACGGCCCGCCAATGACTGAACCTCTGGATGATCAAGACACAAAACAGCAAAACCATAAAAAGGAACATTTTCTACGAATTGCCGAAAAGCCTCACGCACAGCATCAAAACTTCCATAATGATCCAAATGCTCAGCGTCAATATTAGTAATAACAGCAATATCAGCAGGCAGCTTTAAAAATGTACCATCACTTTCATCAGCTTCAACAATCATCCAATCGCCATCTCCCGTACGAGAATTCGTACCATAAGCATTAATAATACCGCCATTAATCACCACTGGATCAAAATGACCAGCATCAAGAAGGGCTGCGACCATTGATGTGGTTGTTGTTTTACCATGTGTACCACCCACTGCAATTGCACGCCGAAATCGCATCAGCTCCGCCAGCATTTCTGCACGTCTGACAAGCGGCAAATGTCTTTCCTTTGCAGCAATATACTCAGGATTTGTTTTTTTAACGGCAGTAGAAAAAACAACAACCTCTGCATTCCCTAAGTTTTCAGCACAATGACCTATATGAACGTTAATTCCTTTTTTCCGCAAACGTTCAACATTTGCACTTTCAACTTGATCTGACCCTTGAACTTTATAGCCAAGATTATAAAAAACCTCCGCAATTCCACTCATACCGATCCCCCCGATTCCGATAAAATGGATAACGCCTATATCAAGTGGCATTTTCATTAAAAAGCTCCTCTTTTATATCTGACAACAATCGCCCTGCAGTTAAGGATTCAGCCATATCAGCAAGGCGACGGGTTGCATGAGGTTGTCCAACTTTTTTTGCAGCAAGCGCTTGTTTTTCCAATAAATGGGGCGCACAACAAGCGTGCATTAAAAGAGAAGAAAGCTTTTGTGCATTTAAATCTTTTTCTGATATAATTTGTGCTCCCCCCACACGAGCAAGCAAAGCTGCATTGGCAGCCTGATCATGATCTAAAGCATGGGGATAGGGAACAAGCAGAGCAGGTCTACCAATCACCGCTATCTCACAAACGGACGAAGCCCCAGCGCGCGACAAAATAAAATGAGCATGTGCCATACGTTCAGCCATATCATCAAAGAAAGGAGCAACTTCTGCTTGTACCCCCATATCACGATAGATTTTGATCAACCTTCCTGCTTCACCGCGGACTTGCTGTACAATTCGTAAACGTTTACGGTTCTTATCATCAAATAAAGCAATAGCTTCTGGAACAATATGTGAAAAAGCAGAAGCCCCTTGACTACCTCCAAAAATCAAAAAATTAAATGGCTTTTCTCCCTCTGAAGAATGATAAGGAATTTTGGCCGCCTTCAACACAGCCTCACGGACAGGATTCCCCGTCAAAAGTATTTTATGAGCATAAGCGCCATTTGGCGACAACAAACCACCAGCGATTGCACGCACAAAAATTGCCAACACCCGATTGGCACGCCCCATAACAGCATTTTGTTCATGAATAAATGTCACACGCCTCGTTAAAGCCGCAATAAAAAGAGGAGGAAAGCTCGGATACCCCCCAAATCCTCCAACAAGAACAGGACGTAATTTATAAAACAACGCCAACGATTGCCCCATACCCCTTAGCAAAGACCAAAACGTCTTTATCAGAGCAAAAGGATGGCGTCGTGTAAATGTTGCCGATGAAACGATATGAATATGCTCTTCATCAAAACACCGAACAAAAGGGCGTGCTCTTTCATCTGTTATTAAATGAACATCATATCCACGCTGCCTTAATTCAACAGAAAGGGCTTCAGCAGGAAAAAGATGTCCACCTGTACCACCAGCCACCAAAATAATAACTTTTTTATCATTCATAAGGGGTATCCAAGACAGAAGAGGAAGAAAAAGCTGAAAGGCGCGCTTCTGGCCAACGACGTGTTAAACTAAGCAAAATGCCCATTGAAAACGCAATCGCCACCATCGAAGAACCACCATAAGAAATAAAAGGCAATGTCATACCTTTTGGAGGAATTAAGTGAAGATTAACGGCCATATTAATAGCTGATTGAAAGCCAATCATCATTGCTATGCCAGTAATACCAAGACGTATAAAGGAATCACGTGTATTCATGGCTATATACAATGAACGCATAACGATAAAGCCAAACAGCATCATAATTAATAAACAAAGAATAATACCATATTCTTCAGCAGCAACGGAAAATACAAAATCTGTATGGCTATCAGGAATGATACGTTTTACTGTGCCCTCCCCAGGACCTTGCCCAAACCAACCACCATTCAAAATAGCCTCACGTCCCACATCCACTTGAAACGTATCCCCTTCACCTGTCAAAAAACCATTGATCCGCTCGCGCACATGATGCAGAAAAAGATAAGCTAAAATAATTCCTACAACGCCTAAAATGAGAAAGAGAAAAATAATAGTAAGAGGGACACCAGCAATAAAAAACAGCCCCCCCCATGTTGCACTTATTAAAACTGTTTGTCCAATATCAGGCTGCAAAACCAGAAGCACACAACAAATGGCATAAAGTAGAATCGCTAACGTATAACCCAGAATGCCCCTCTTGCGTATCTGTTCCGAAAAAAGCCAAGCGGACATAACCACAAAAGCTGGCTTCATAAACTCTGAAGCCTGTACAGAAAAACCAAATAGTAGAATCCACCTCCGTGCTCCCTTTAATTCTGGACCCCAAAATAAGGTTGCAACCATAAGAGCAAGCGTTACAATGAGCAAAAGAGCACATAAACGACGAATATTAGAAAGCGAAAAAAAGGAAATGGTAACCATCGTAAAAAATGCTGAAATGCTAAAAATGATATGCCACCGAACAAAATAAAAACTATCAGCAATTCCGATTTTTTTTGCAATAATAGGGCTGGCAGCAAAAGACAGCATAATGCCAATTCCCATTAAAATTAAACAAGCTGCAAAGATAGAGCGATCAATCGTCCACCACCAATTAGCAATTGGATCTCTATCTGCACGCGTCACCATGGTATCCACCTTATCCATTTTATAAATTATCTCAAAGTAATATGGTTCCCCAGCCTGTTTAACAAACACTTTAAAAACTAAATTACACAAAAAAAGATTCTGGAGTCTTAACGCAAAAATATTTTTTTATAACTGATGCTTTTTTATTGTAACTGCATCACAAAAGAGACAAATGCTTCGCCTCGCATTTCATAATTTTTAAATTGGTCATAACTTGCACAAGCAGGTGACAAAAGAACCGTCACCTCTTTTTCCTTACAACCCATTGCGTCAACAGCTGCTTCACGCACCGCATTTTTCAAAGTTAAGCTCATAGAAAAGGGAAAAGCAGATCCAATAGTGCGAGCAAATTCTTCCGCCGCGCTCCCAATCAAATAAGCTTTACGAATTTTAGGAAAAAATTCTCTAAGAGACTCTATCCCTCCCTTTTTTGCCTGTCCTCCAACAATCCAAAAAATATCATTAAAGGTGGAAAGCGCAGGAGCTGTTGCATCTGCATTAGTAGCCTTGCTGTCATTGATAAACAAAACCGCCCCCATTTTACGCACCTGCTGCATACGATGATCCAACCCTTTATAACTTGCCAAATGCTTGTTCACAGAAGGATCGGTTATTTTTAAAGCCTGCAATGTTGCTAATGCCATAAGGGCATTTTGCGCATTATGACTCCCACGTAACCCCGCCATAGGAGCAAGATCTGCAAGCATATGACTCTGTCCTTGACGAACAGAAAAGAGCTTGGTCCCATCTGCATAAAAACCATTTTCAACAAAATGATCCTTGGAAATTGCCTCAATTTGCTTCCCATCATGAAGTAACTGTTGATATAAAACCCGACAAGCTGCATCATCAACTGAAATGAAAGCCTGAGAAGCCTGAGCAATCAGATGCCTTTTGGTTTGCACATAACAGGCAAAACTCCCATGTCGATCAATATGATCAGGTGTTAAATTCAATAAAAGTCCAATGGTCGGCTGAAGAGAGGGAGTAAGATCAATTTGAAATGATGAACATTCAATCACATAGATACGTTTTTTAACAAAGGGCTTAAGCGTCAATATTGCTTTTCCGATATTTCCCCCCATCTGCACATCATAGCCCATTTTTTCCAACAAATGCGCAAGTAAAGCCGTTGTGGTTGACTTGCCATTCGTCCCCGTAATCGCAATGAAAGGAACATCTTGGTCACACAAACCATAATGTTGTAAAAAATGCTGGCGCGCACGAACAAATAATTCAATATCACCGATAATTTCTATATTTTTTTTTCGTGCTTTTTCAACAATCCAATGGGGCTGAGGATAACTTAAAGGAACTCCAGGAGCTACAATCAATGCAACAAATTCTGACCAATCTTCATAACGGAGATCTCGTGTTGGAATATTGTGCCGAAAAGCCATTTGCACGCTTGAAGAACTATCATCCCACGCCACCACTTCTGCGCCACCGCACATCAATGCTTGTGCCGTTGCTAGTCCAGACTGTCCCAATCCAAACAGAGCAACTTTTTGACCTTTATAACACGTAACAGAAATCACATTCTCACCGCAATTTAAGTGTTGAAAGACCTATGAGAGCGAGAACAATCGAAATAATCCAAAAGCGTATCACGACTTGGCTTTCAGTCCAGCCTTTTTTCTCAAAATGATGATGTATCGGTGCCATAAGAAACACGCGTTTTCTTGTTAATTTGAAATAACCAACCTGAATAACGACCGAAAAAGCTTCCACAACAAAAAGCCCACCAATAAGAACCAAAACAATTTCGTGTTTCGTAGCAACCGCAACAGTCCCTAAGAGTCCTCCAAGAGCCAATGAACCAGTATCTCCCATAAAAATAGCTGCAGGTGGTGCATTAAACCATAAAAAACCAAGCCCTGCCCCAACAACAGCTCCCAATAAAACAGCCAATTCACCTGTTCCCGATACATAATGGATTTGGAGATAATCAGCAAAATTCATATTACCAGAAAGATAAGCAATCAGAGCAAAAGATAAAGCTGCAACCATCACAGGAACAATAGCAAGCCCATCGAGTCCATCCGTTAAATTAACCGCATTACCCGTCGCAACAATGACGAAAGCAGAAAAAGGAATAAAAAACCAGCCCAAATTGATAAGATAATCTTTTAAAAAAGGCAAAGCTAATCCAGATGAGCCAATTTTCAAGATGGCAAAAGCCGCAATTGCCGCAACAAAAAACTCCAAGCTTAATCGTGCTTTCCCAGAAAATCCTTTGTCTGTTTGTTTTGTGACCTTAAGATAATCGTCATAAAATCCAATTCCCCCAAAAGAAAGCATAACCAATAGCGATACCCAAAAGTAAATATTCGATAAATTACCCCATAAAAATGCCGATACCACAATGCCGATTAAAATCATCAATCCACCCATTGTAGGTGTTCCAGCCTTTTTAAAATGTGTTTGAGGACCATCAGCACGAATCGGTTGCCCCTTACCCTGCCGCAATTTAAGAGAAGCAATGATGCTAGGTCCAAACAAAAAGACGATAAGCCCCGAAGTAAGCATAGCCGCTATCGTGCGAAAAGTAATATAACGAAATACATTCACACCTGGAAGCCAATCACTAAACGAAGAAAAAAATAGCATCATGGAATAAAAAAACCTCTTAAAACTATGAAGAAACCGCTTTATAGCGATCAAACAATGCAGTCACAATATTTGATGAACAAAGGCTATTGGATGATTTAACCATAAGCAGATCCCCAGAAGAAATTTCTGCTAAAAGAAGCGATAAAATTTTCTCAATATTTTCAGCATAATGAACCTTAACACCAGCAGACAAATCACTGACTAAAGATTTCATCGCCTCACCAAATAGAAAAACCGGATTAGCACCAGAAAGACGTATTGGTTTTATTAAATCACGATGAAGCTTTTCACTATACTCCCCTAACTCTAGCATATCTCCTAAAATAGCAATTCGCCGCCCCCCTTTCCCTACAGGCCCTGTAGCAAGAAGCTCAAGTGCAGCACGCATAGAAGCAGGATTTGCATTATAGCTTTCATCAATGAGATAAAATTCACCCCCATTTGATAAAGACAGTCGATAACGAACACCTCGCCCCTTTTGAGAAGAAAAATGGCGAAAAGAAAGCAAAACAGGCTCTAGCTCAACCCCCATAGCATCACAAGCAGCAATAACCCCTAAACTATTTTGCACAATATGGCGCCCAGGAGCACCAATTTGGACCTCCCTATCCCGCCCCCCCATACGCACAATCATAGAAGAACTATCGGTTAGAAGACGTATATCATGCGCTTGATAATCAGCATCTTTAGTCTCACCAAAGCTTAAGATCTTTTTTACACCGCATTTCTTTGCTTTTTGAACGAGATAAGAAAAAAAATCACTATCCGCATTTAAAATGGCAATGCCTTCCTCATCCAATCCTTCAAAAATTTCAGCTTTTGCCTTTGCTATTTCTTCAAGATCCTTGAAAAAACCCATATGTCCTGCACAAATATGCGTAATGAGAGCAACATGCGGACAAACCAGTTTGACCAGAGGGCGAATTTCATCTCTGTGATTCATGCCAATTTCAAAGATACCATAATCACTCTCCACAGGCATCCGCGCTAAAGTGAGTGGAACCCCCCAGCAATTGTTTAAAGAAGCGAGATTCGCATGAACATTCCCAGCCGTTGCAAGTGCTTGTTTCAAAGCTTCTTTTGTCGTTGTTTTTCCCACTGATCCTGTTATCGCGATAATCTTAGCTCTTGAACGTTTGCGTGCAGCTTGTGCAAGTTGTTCTAAGGCTTGCAAAACATCAGGAACGACAATGAGTGGAGCCGATATCTTTTTCATATCCCTCAAACGGTGTTCCGCAACGATAAGAACGCCTGCACCTCGTTCATAAGCTTGCGCAGCAAAATCATGACCATCAAGATGATGCCCCTTAATGCAGAAAAAAACATCCCCTTCCGCAAGAGTACGGCTATCAATGGAAACCCCAGAAAAAGTTTCTGGCATGCTTCCCATTACAACACCATTAATTGCAGCAACAAGTGCTTGCTTATCCCATAAAGCTGTCATTTCTTTCGGTCCTCTAAAGCTTCTATCGCTTTCAGACGATCTGAAAAAGGATAAGTTGTCTGCCCTATAATTTGGCCATCCTCATGACCTTTTCCAGCAATGATTAATGTGTCACCAACTTTCAAAAGCTCCACCGCGTAAGAAATAGCCTCACCACGATCTGCTATTTCTATTGCTGTTGGCACCGCCTGTAAAATATCCTTGCGTATTTTTTCTGGCATTTCTGTGCGAGGATTATCATCCGTTACAATAACAATGTCCGCTTTATCCGCCGCAATTTTTCCCATCAAAGGTCTTTTTCCTTGATCACGATCTCCTCCACAACCAAAAACAACGATCAAGCGCCCTTGCGTAAAGGGACGAACAGAAAGCAAAACCTGCTCCAAAGCTTCTGGTTTATGGGCATAATCAATGTAAACAAGCGCATTATTTTCTGTCTTTCCCACAAACTCTAACCGCCCAGGTGCTCCCTGCAAAGTTTCAAGCGCAGAAAAAACCTTACGAGGTGAAACGCCCGTTGCAATTGCTAACCCCGCTGCCATAAGCGCATTGGCGACCTGAAAATCTCCAGCTAAAGGCAAATCAAATGTATAAATATTGTTTTCCACACGACACTCAATACACTGTTTTGAGCGTTGATGTTCGACACGATTAATCGTGATAAATTGCCCCTTACGACCAATTGTCAAGACACGGCGGCGCGCTTGTGTAACAACATCAATAACCTTTTGTGAATAAACATCATCAGCAAAAATCAAAGCAGGAGCAGATACAGGCAAAAGTGTATCAAACAACCTCATTTTAGCCCGCAAATAATCCTCTACCCCCGTGTGATAATCCATGTGATCTCGCCCTAAATTGGTAAAGGCACCAGCCGTTAAACGGACTCCATCAAGTCGTCCTTGGTCAAGCCCATGCGAAGAAGCTTCAAGAGCTGCATGAGTCACACCTTCATGAGAAATTTCATAAAGAAGACGGTGCAAGACGACCGGATCAGGTGTTGTGAGAGAACCATAAACATTCCGTTTAGGAGAAACAACACCAACCGTTCCTATACTCGCAGCACAAAATCCAGCATAAGTCCAAATTTGCCGAAGAAAAGAGACAACAGATGTTTTACCACTTGTACCAGTCACAGCAACGACCGTTTCAGGCTGAGAACCGTAAAAACGTGCAGCTGCCAACGCTAAACTATGACGAACATTAGAAACACGTAAAATGGGAACAGATAAATCCTCAAGAACAGCATGATAATCTGTAACGATTGCTCGTGCGCCACGCTTTATCGCATCATCTATATAGTGCCTTCCATCACTTTTTTTTCCTTGAACAGCGACAAAAACATAGCCTGGCAAAACTTGCCGAGAATCCACACTGATTCCTGTTATTTCTATTGAAGAAAGACTTTCATCTTCAACACATTCTGTAAAAACTGTTCCCAACAACATGATAACGCACCTTTATATTCATTTTACCGTTGTTTAACGAAACTTGAATTGCTCTTTTTACTTAAAAGAGGCTCATATTCTTTTTTAAAATCGGGTTTTACACCAAGAAAACTAGCTGTGCGACGAACAATATTAGCAAGCATTGGTCCAGCATTCATTCCCGCTGTTGCTGAACGCTGTCCCTCCTCTGGCTTTGGTTCATCGATAATTGTTAAAACAACATAAGCAGGATCTTCAATAGGAAAAGCAGCAAGAAAACTATTGAAATTTTTTGTTTTAGAATATTTTCCATTTTCAACTTTTTCAGCTGTTCCTGTCTTACCACCTACACGATAGCCTTCTACTTTTGCATTACGTCCAGAACCAATATCACTATTTAATTGATAAAGGTAACGCATATTTTGACTTGTTTTAGCCTGCAAAACCCGTTTTGCATGGTGCAGAGTTTGTTCTTTTGTGCGTTTTAAAAATGTCGGAGCAATTAACCAACCACCATTCATTAAAGCAGCAGCCCCGACAGCTGTTTGCAAGGGTGTTGTTGCCATACCATGCCCAAAAGAAATCGTCATAGAATGTATATCCTTCCAATGATGTGGCACAATAGGGTGGGCAACTTCAGGCAACTCTGTTGTGAGACGATCCAGTAATCCAAGTTTTTGTAAAAAACCACGATGTTTATCAATCCCTATCGCCAATGCCTCTTTAGCAGAACCAATATTAGAAGAATAAATAAAAACCTCCCATAACGTTAAGGGTCGATTTTTTCCATGAAAATCATGAATAGTATACCCACTACTTGCTTTTATTGGCTTTGAAGCATCAATAATACTGTTTAAATGAAAAATATTGGAATCAAGTGCCATGGCGGTCGTAAAACTTTTAATAATTGATCCCATTTCAAAAGCTCCTGCCGTCATCCGATTGAGACGATCACTTTTTAAAGCTTCGATAGGATTTCCAGGATCAAAATCTGGTAGTGATGCCAAAGCCAAAACTTCCCCCGTATGTATATTTAAAATAACAGCTCCTGCAGCAATTGCCTTATAACGCTTCATAGCCTGAATAAGTTCATCATGAATAATTGCCTGAACACGCACATCAATCGAAAGCTGAACTTGTTTTAACGATTCTTCCATGGCAAGACCAGCGGCACGCAAAGCACTCAACCCCGCATCATCAATATATTTTTCCATACCTGCAATGCCCTGATTATCAACATTCACCATACCGAGAATATGGGAAGTTACAGGTCCATCAGGATAAAAACGACGAATTTCAGTCCGAAAACCAATTCCTGGTATACCAAGAGCCATAATTTGCGTCTTCTGCATTGGTGTTAACCCCCGCTGTATCCAAGAAAAACTAGATTTTCTTTTTAAGCGCTTATAGGTTTCCTGCCAATTAAGATCAGGCAAAACTGTTGAGAGCAATTCAATTGTTTCATCCACATCAATAATACGTCGTGGCTCAGCAAAAAGTGAATAAGTTTTAATATCTGTTGCCAATAAACGACCATTACGATCAACGATATCAGGCCGTGCCATCAATTGAAGAACTCCAGGCCCTTTTGCTTCTTCAATCTGTCCACCTTCCAACCCATAAGAAATAAGGCAAGCCCCCATGATGCCATATAAAATTAAAAAGCAGAACAACGAAAAAAGCAAACGTGGACGACTAGAATAGGGACGACGAACAGAAACATTATGATTATTCAACGAATTCTTTAAGCGCTTTTTCTTCTGTGAGAATAAAAAAGTCGATTTCATTACTGCGCGCCTTTTTGGACAACACTATTGATCTGAGAAACCCGATTATTTGTCAAAATATCTTGATTATCTTCCAAGATATTTTGTTTAATCACTTCTTCAATTTGATCATGTACCCGTACCGGAATGTCTTTAAACTCCACGATTTGACGCGGCTGTATAACCTCTAACCCAAGTTCTTTCTGATAACGTTTCGCAAGTTTTTGCATGCGTGAAGGCCTTATCATCACAGCCCACTCAGCATGAAGCAAACTTACCGTATTTTTTGCTGCAGCAATTTCATGCTCAAGATGAAGAACTTCGTTCATTCGCTTTTGAACATCATATTTTACCTTATAAGTAAGTCCTGCCATACAAATCATAATCAACACTAAAATCATATCAAATGTACGAAAAACTGTCATTTTTTGCTGCCTTCAAAACTGGCAATCTCTGCTAAACCAAATAATTTCATATCTGCTGCAAAAGCCTCTGCTTCAGTCCGTACACCAATACGCAACCTCGCAGAACGTGAACGAGGATTTTTCTGTAACTCCTCTTTAGTTGCCGTGATCCCACCTCGAAACAAAGGAAAAAATGTTGCTGGAGCAGCCTTTATTTCTGGCAGATAGCGTGATCTCATACATTCTCCAGAACGAGCCGAAAAAAATCTTTTGACCATACGATCTTCAAGAGAATGAAAACTGACAACCCCCAAACGGCCTCCAGCTTTTAAAACGCGTTCAGCAGCAAATAAACCACATGCCAATTCACCAATTTCATCATTAACATAGATACGAAGAGCCTGAAATACACGTGTTGCCGGATGAATACGATCTCCCGGCTTACGTCCTATCAACGTTTCGATAGCATACGCCAAATCACCTGTACGCAAAAAAGGCTGCACAACACGACGCTTTTCAATCATCCGTGCAATTCGCCCCGCATAACGCTCTTCCCCTAATATCTTAAAAATACGTGCCAAATCCCTTGCTTTTAAATGATTGACAACATCGCTGGCTGTAAAACCAGTCTGAGCCATTCGCATATCCAATGGACCATCTTTTTGAAAAGAAAAACCTCTTTCTGCTTCATCAAGCTGCATTGAAGAGACACCAATATCCAAAATAACTGCATCCACCTTCTCTTCAACGACACGATCGAGCTGTGAAAACGCCATATGGACCAAACGAAGGCGTGGAAAAAATTCATCAACAAGCGATTGTCCCGCGCTGATAGCATGAGGATCACGATCAAGAGCAATCACCTGTGCTCCTGCCTTTAATAAAGCGCGCGTATACCCACCAGCACCAAAGGTGCCATCAATCACTTTTGCTCCAACCAATGGCATAAGCCCAGCCAAAACTGGCTGTAACAACACTGGAATATGGCGTTCAGCTCTTTGATCCTGCTTTATCAAAATAATCCGTCTTGAAGTTATGCTGTCTTAAATCAACAGCTCTCTCATGGCAACTGATCTTAGAATAACCTGGCCTTCAACTTTCACATTAATCACAATGAACGAAAAAACTAAAGTTATCCCAAAACAGATCCTAACGCATTATACTTAAAGAAATGTTATAATTTTTTTAAACACCCTTTGCTCAAGTGTCCATTTCAAACACATAGACTCCATAAAAGACCATATATAATTGATCTTATAAAATATCGCCTATCATCATGAAATATCAGTCGGCCTATAAGCCGGGTTCTGTAGAGTAAAGCTTACACTTTACATGGCAACCATTCATCTGGGACGGATGTTACCATCCGCCTCGTGCAACCTACCCGAATGACTCGCCCGGAAATCGGCTGCAAATTAAATTTTGCACGTCATTTCTATTTGGTCTTGCTCCCGGTGGGGTTTACCTTGCCACATTCATTACTGAATGCGCGGTGGGCTCTTACTCCACCCTTTCACCCTTACCTATAAAAATAGGCGGTTTACTTTCTGTGGCACTTTCCCTAGGGTCACCCCTGCCGGGTGTTACCCGGCACCGTCTTTCCATGGAGCCCGGACTTTCCTCACCTGCCGTATTTCAGTATCAGACAAGCGCGGCTGCCCAGCCGACTGACATACTGATTTATAAAACATTTTCTGCTCCGTGAAAATAGCATCTTAAAATATTTTATGACAAACCTCTCTCAACAGATGTTTTTATTTTAATGAAGCCAGATAAGTCTTTACTTTTGCGCAATATTTCGCTGAAATGGAATTCATTTTTTTTGCAGCATGACCTGCGTTATATTTAAGGATTGTACCACACGTACTTCCACCACTGAGTTTATAGGCCCTTGCCAAATAACGCATACCATATTCAAGATTGGTCGCAGGATCGTACAAATCCTGTACAGAACCACTAAAGCCCAACCCTCGTGCCGTAGAGGGTTTAATTTGCATCAAACCTATTTCGCCAGCAGCCCCCTTTATACCTGCCTTATAATTACTTTCAACTTTTACAACAGCATGTGCTAAATTAACGGGAACATTATATTTATTCGCAAGTTTCTGAATAAGAAACTCATAAGGACGAGCAGAAATCTTAGAAGCAACAATCACTGAGGTTTCTCCTGATTCCGCAACATTTAAGACACTATGAGTCCAACTTATATCAAATACAAAAAATACAGCACATGCTGTATTTAACAAGATTTTCAAAAATTGCATTTTCTTTCTCTTCACTCAAACATTCTCAAATTCTAGCCGCAAGTAATTTGCAAATGTATTATACAAAAAAGAAAGCAAAAGAACGTCTTTAAAAAGGAAATAGTAAGACAATTTCAAGCTAAAATTATGAAATAAAAGAATATATCTTTATGCACAAGTCTCAGATTTCTCTATATCATAAAATAAAAAAATAAAAAGACTATAATCAATCTTATAGCGTATCAAATAAAATGATATAATCTATAACTTGCGGCTATCTCTGTTGTATCAATCAATTTTTATATTAAAAAATAGCATCTGAACTAGATGTAATATTTTTTACATAAGATTATTAATTTTTTTATTGAGATCAATCCCTCAAAGAAAGAGAGACAAGAGCATCTTTTTACCGAAGATGCTCGATATCAAAAAAGGTTCACAAAAAATATAAACCGTTATCAACGCTTCTCTCTGATTAATAAACACCCACTGCACTCTTTATGTCCGATAAAACCTCAAAAAATCACAAAACAAATCCCCCCATCATTGCGCATAAAAAATTCATAAATATACTAAAACCATCATACTCTTTACCAATTCAAAATATTGGAACAGACTTTTAGCTCTCAAGATGTCTCAAAGAAGCTTTTTAATTCCTTTTTATAAAGAGTTTTTATCCACACAAGCCTCTACTTGTGGTATACAAGAAACTGATTTTAATTTTTTCACCATGGATAAATTTAAAATGAGAGGATTTTACAATTCTTAAGATTCTCATTCAACATAAAATGATAAATTATCATTATAAAACAATATACTAAAAAAGTTATATCCGTTTTTATCCCTACAACAAAGCTTAACAATTACTTGTGTCTATTTTTTTTTGAAAAATGTTAGAAAACTCAATACCCCCAAAGCCTTTTTAAATAAAAATAGACCTCTCATCTTCATTCAAATATTTTTTCTTTGTCACAGACTATCATCTTATCAGTCTTGCACCTCATTTTCAGAAATCATACAAGTGGATAAATATCCTAAAATCCGTAGAACAAAAAAAGCTTAAATCCTTTAAAAAATTTTATTTTCTCATATCAAATAAAAAAATAACCGGCATATAAAATGCAGTTAACGTGTTTTATTATAGTCAATACTGCTTTTGTCATTGTAGCGATTGATAATGCAATTAACTTGGACCAATACCCTTGATAGACTTTCTATCACTCCTGTAATGATTGCAACATTACCCTTATACTCCAATTGCTTACCTTTTGAGAGATAAATTTTGTTAATACCTTACAAATTAATTATCTCCTCGCACTTTTCAAAATTTCACGAAAAGCTCTTTCTCCTTAAAATAAAACCCAAAAGCGCAATTAAAAAATAGCTAAAAATAAGCATTAGCAACGGAAGGACGAGAAATCGCTTTCGAGAGAGCCATAGCAACAGTTTCACCAGATTTTTGAGCCTGCTCACGACTCTGACCACTTTTAGAAGCAAGCGCAATTACATCACGACGCAGCTGCGCAATAAACAACTCTTGCTGTTGAGGGGTCATTTTAGAAAGATGCTTGATAATATCTGGAAAAGATACGGACAATCTCTCTAACAACTCCTCCTCTGTTACATCAAGCTGCTGAGAAGAAAAAGAAGAGCGACCGGAAAAAAACTGATAAACAGCACTACTTTGAGAAGCAAAAAAGACAGCGCCAGAAATAAAAAACACAAATAAAATAAAAATAATACGATGTGAAAAAGATCCCATTATCTCTTACCTAAAGATCACAGAATACAAACATAGCTTCCTTTTATGATTCTCCTTATAACATGCAACAATGCCTCAATAAAGAAAAATCAAATTATTAAAAATGAATACGCTAACACTATCCGCCCAATAAGACTCGCCCCTCTATGTATTTAGGTACTATAGGCGAAACAATAACAGATCTTACACTTCCCCCCTAATAACACCTTATATTTCCTAAAATAATTACAAAAAGCCTGACTGAGGAAATCCTCAGTCAGGCCAGACAATCTAGGGGATCCACGCGGGGGGGGGGGGAGGAGGTTCCCCGATTGTCCTCTTACATCAACCACTAAGATAGCCGATGCAATATTCTTGCTATGGAATAAAATTCTTTAAACAACAAGAAATTCTTATCATCTTCTACGCAAAAAAACATAAAAGAATTATAAATTATTTAAAAATGTTTAAATTTAGGCAAAAAAAGTTCAAAATGACCCAATTTGAAGCAATTTTATTTCAAGAAGCATCAATTAGAATCTACGATCATTATAACTTTTAAATAGTTTCTTTCATAACTCTGATGATCATATTAAAAAACAGTAATTTCTACGTATCCACCCTATAAAAATCAAACTACGTAAAAGTAGAATCACTTTTCCAACAGCAATCACCACAAAAAGAAAAACGTAGATTTTTAAAATCTTACACAAATAACCGTAAAAAATGGAAAATATCTTCTTGCAAGAAAGCTATGAATTATTTAAATTAAAACAATAAATTAGAGAAAATAAAATCTTATCTACCTTTATAAAAAATTTCTGTAAATGATCATTAAAATATTGTTACATCCCTCATGTAACAATCAATGAGAAACTTAAACAGCTTAATCTTATGAGAAAATGAGAACTCTGAAGATATTTGTTTCGAATCACACCCCATCGTCATTCCAAATAACGATAGACCATTTTACAATAACCAACAGTCTCTAACGCATTTTAACATAACAAACCGAAATCAATGCAGACATTTTCTCTTAATCTCTATCATTTAAATGATCCCGTAAAATAATACACACAGTAGTTTCTATGCTCAAAAATTTTTATAATCTGTTCTTCTAACGTAAACAATTCATTGATTTACAATCATAACTCATCATTTTACAATTTACATGAGAAACCTCAAGAACGTAAGATTCCCTTATTTTCAATCTTCGTCTATTGAATTAATGAATAGCCATACTATCGCACATCACAAACAAGAAGAAGCATATGGATAAAAAACATAAAACGATGATGCCGGCTTACAACTTTTACTTAAACTAAAGACGATGGTGCCCTATCAATTTTACGCTATACCCACGGACTGCGTCATAAGATGAGCGGCAAACATAAAAAGAAAGAAAATACTTTTGGCAAAAACAATGAACTTATTTAATAACCTTCATAACTTCTCATGATAAAGAGATACGAAACTTTAGTGTAATATCACACTTTTCTTTCCTACTTTCAGCCACAGACTATCCCTAGATCATCGCCGATCTTATTTTTATGAATATAATGCATTGTCTTACCCTTTTACTTTTTCGTCTTTTTAGAGCATCTTTTTGCACCCCTCACTAAAAGTTCCAACGTACTCCTTATCTAAAAACCTGTTTTAAAGAGATATTTTAAGATCTATTGGGCACCACCATCTTTGACATTTATGAAGGTATGAGCCTTCACTATGATTATATTGTGCGGCATTATATCATATTGCAGCCGCCCTCACATTTAGAAGATGTATTTTCTTTTACAAACGGTATCATTAAGATAAATACCTTCTTTTGTAGCAGACAAACAGACTCTTTCGGATTCTGAAACAGGAAATTTGAAATGAAACAACATTCCTGTATTTAAACCTCTTATTGAGTCTAAAAAAATCAATGATCTTTTAAAATCAATATATTGGCTAATAACATAAATATGATATCAAGAACACCTTAAATAATGATCCTCATAGGCTTAACTCTATAGAAGGTGCTTCATTATACAGCCTACACGCCGCTATAAAACACCAATACTCCCATATAAAAACATAATACAAATGTAAAAAACAATAGCTTATCAATGATTGAATAAAGTTTTATCTCTACGCTATTCCTTGAGAAAAATCAGAGTATAAAGCACGTTAACAAACGCGATTTATGCAAAATCTACTTGTTTATCTTTGATATCGTCAACCAATAAACGCGGATCACGAGCAAGCCAAAGCGTAGCAATCCCCTCCTCACTGTTTTCATTTTGTATAGGAGTAAGACAAACCGTTTGTTCTAGAACAAGTCCCGCATTTTTAAGCCATTGTTCTATTTGTAAAGCCGAAAATCCAAAACGCATATGCACTTGATCAGAATATGAAGACTCAATTTCATGATAACCAAAATCCACAATCAATAAACGGCCATGAGGACGCAAAACACTTGATATCTCATGAAGGAATATTTCAGGATTTTCAAGAAAATGTAAAACCCAATGAAGAATAACTAAATCAAAAGTTGTATCTCCAACAGACAAGTGAAAAACATTGCTATCAAGCACAACTTGAACCGCATGCGTATAAAGATTAGAAAACAATTTTAAGATAGAGTCTCCACCTCTTCCAATATTCAACATCGTCTGAAATGGTTTATCGCCAATGATTTCAAGTAACGAGTTTTCTACACCATGATCTGCCATATAGGATGACCGTAATACATCCCGTTGCAACGCATTTTGTAAGAAATGCTTCTTCCTCGTTTTTTGACGCTGCTTTTTAACATCCTTCAAACGTTCTAAATCATGCGCTAACAACACATCATCCTTTGGCAAAGCCGAAAGAATACCTATCACAATGTCTTTACCCCAAAAATCATGACAAAGCTTAAAATAAAGGCTATCCCCCTTCTGATAACGCTCAATCAATCGTGCTTCGTACAATAAACGTAAATATCGTGATATACACGCTTGCGACTGATCAAGAATAAAAATAAAATCAGGAATTGTTAAATCTTCATGATGTAAGAGCCTAAGAACACGTAAATGGCTTACTTCTGCGACCGCTTTCAGCAGCACAATCATTGCATCTAAACTTGCACTTTTTTTCATAATTATCCCCTAAACATTCCTATAAACATTTGTTTATAGGAAAAAAAGTCAAGCATACAACGCATATTCTCATCTATTTTGTTCTCTCTATTTTATCATACTATGAAAAAAATAGGCTAATGTAAAAAACGAACAGATCTTATCTCCCTGCTTCTCGTTATAATGAGAATACATTGATTTATAATAATAATTCATTTTTAACTTGAATAAAAAACCGGAATACCGTAGATTTTTCTCATTTCAAATCTATTCATGATAAATCAATCCAAATCATTCTCTTACAGCTCATAAACGGAGGGGACAGATGGATAAAAATACCTTTTATGCCCACCTCAAAACAAAAACTGCATACTATTGAGAAAAAATAACATGATAATGCCAGCTTGCATTTTTATTAAGTAAAGATGATAATGCTCAATGACCAAGGCATTTGTAGAAGTAATACTATACGCTCCATCCCCTCCTTTTCATTGCAGTTTTACAAAAAATAACCGGTTATATATCATGAGTAAAATAACCCTATTTAGGTCATAATTTCATAAAGTGTCTCTTACTCTTTTCAATGAATAAAAACTCCCACAGAGTACACACACACTTTATTTATGAAATAACAAACGCAATAAAATACACTATTATTCTAACAAAGTTGCGATAAGATAAAAAATTCTAGCGTGTAAGAGGTTTATAATTTGCATGCTTAGGATTAAGAGATTCCGCCCCAAGACGACGAACTTTATCAGCCTCATATTCAGCAAAATTACCTTCAAACCATTCTACATGACCATCACCTTCAAAGGCTAAAATATGTGTTGCCAATCGATCAAGAAACATACGATCATGCGATATGATAACTGCACAACCAGCGAAATTTTCCAATGCATCTTCCAATGCACCCAATGTTTCAGTATCAAGATCATTTGTCGGTTCATCAAGAAGAAGCACATTCCCCCCCTCTTTTAGAAGTTTCGCCAAATGTACGCGATTGCGCTGCCCTCCTGATAAATTTGCCACCTTCTGCTGCTGATCTGCCCCCTTGAAATTAAAAGCCCCGCAATAAGCGCGGCTATTCATCTCATATTTGCCTAATTTAATAATGTCATTTCCACCAGAAATTTCCTCCCAAACAGTTTTATCCCCCACCAAGGAATCGCGACTCTGATCCACATAACTCATGTGAACTGTTTCACCGATACGTATCTGACCTGAATCGGGCTTTTCCTGTCCCGTCAACATTTTAAACAAGGTCGACTTTCCCATACCATTGGCCCCAATAACGCCGACAATGCCACCAGCAGGAAGTTTAAAAGAAAGAGAATCAATCAATACACGTTCACCATAAGCTTTAGAGAGATTATCAACCTCAATAACAACTTGTCCTAATCTTTCTCCAATAGGAATAATGATTTGCGCCTCTCCAGGACGGCGCTCACGTGCTGCTTGAACCAACTCATCATAAGCCTTAATCCGAGCTTTTGACTTTGCTTGTCGCCCTTTTGGACTAGAAGCGATCCATTCTTGCTCACGTGATAAAGCACGTTGACGCGCTGCCTCTTCACGGCCTTCCTGAGCCAAACGCTTGGCTTTAGCCCCCAAATAAGCAGAATAGTTCCCCTCATAAGGAATACCTCTACCGCGATCTAATTCTAAAATCCAACCCGTTACATTGTCGAGAAAATAACGATCATGGGTTATCAAAAGCACAGCCCCAGGATATTCACGTAGATGCCTCTCAAGCCAAGCCGTCGTTTCAGCATCTAAATGGTTTGTCGGTTCATCCAAAAGTAATAAATCAGGTTTTGACAAAAGCAATTTACAAAGTGCAACACGCCGCTTCTCACCACCCGAAAGTTTTGTTACATCCCCATCGGCTGGCGGACAGCCAAGAGCAGCCATAGCCATTTCCACTTGACTTTCTAAATCCCAAAGATTCTGACTGTCAATAATGTCCTGAAGCTGTGCGCTTTCATCAGCCGTTTCCTCGCTATAATTCATCATCAATTCGTTATAACGCTCAAGAACTTCCTGTTTATCTGCAACACCTTCCATCACATTACCACGTACATCTTTGCTCGCATCAAGCAAAGGTTCTTGTGGTAGATAACCACAGCGTGCTCCTTCAGAAATCCATGCTTCTCCGGTATATTCCTTATCTAGCCCAGCCATAATACGTAAAATAGTTGACTTCCCTGCACCATTTGGCCCTAAAATACCGATCTTTGCATCTGGATAAAAAGACAAATGAATATTTTCTAGAACTTTTTTATTGCCGTAAGACTTGTTAAGCCCAGCCATATGATAGATAAATTGACGTGCCATAAATTTCTCTTTATACTGTGCGATATTAAAGATTAGGATTTTGAAAAAACTGCTTTTGCTTTTTGAAACTGTACAGTAAATAGTACTTACATCGTATCAAAAGCTTTTCGCTTTATATTGGTACATTTTTTCTAATCTCACAAGCCCCAGTATGGTCCTGAATGCAAAAAAACATCCCCCTAAAAAGCAAAAAGCAAATCTTTTTAGCTGTACCTGAAACCTGTTATCAAACATTACCTCTCTTTTCCATACCAGATATAACATTGTATTTTTATCGTATTAAACCAACTTATCAATGTAATATGGTACCACAAAGAAAAGCAATTCTCTATGCGCCTTCTTTTCTCGCTTTATGGGCTTTATATTACGCAGTAAAAAATCCTTCTCTTTTTTCATCGATTTTTTGCTACGGAAAGCAATGGACTTCACCCCTTGCCTTGATATGGCTTAAATTACGTTTACAAAACGACCGCCGCCTTATGGGATCTGACGTCCCAAGCCCAATGATCATGAAAGCTTTGCATCAACACGTAGCAACAAATGAATACAGTGCCCTTCCCATTGGTACGTGGTTACAATTCGTAAAAAACTATAAAGCCAATTGTAAAAACTTATCCATCCCCCTCTTTTGGCTTGATAATTATAAAAATAATATCAATATCCAGCACATCATTTCAAAACTTCAAGACGACATATAGCTTTTTAAAAATACGATAAAAGCTCATCTCGTATAGGAATATATTTATGGAAAAAAAAGCCTTAATCGTCATTGATGTTCAAAATGACTTCTTACTAGGTGGAGCACTTGCCGTACCTCAAGGTGATGCTATTTTACCCGCCGTCAATAATCTCATAAATCATTTTCACCACGTTATCTTAACCCAAGACTGGCATCCCAAAAACCATTGCAGCTTTGCTTCCTGCTATCCTGAAAAAAAGCCCTATGATACAGTCATTCTTGACTATGGTCCTCAAATACTTTGGCCTGATCATTGCATACGAGGAACACAAGGAGCAGAATTCCATCCATCTCTTAGAGTAGAAAAGGCACAACTTATCCTTAGAAAAGGCTATAATCAAAAAATGGATAGCTATTCTGCTTTTCTTGAAAATGATCAAAAAACACCAACAGGTTTACATGTTTATCTCAAAGAACATGGTTTTACCAAGCTCATTATGTGTGGCTTAGCAACTGATTTTTGTGTCGGATTCTCTGCTCTTCACGCCATACAATACGGTTTTAAAGTCAGTGTTTCATTAAATGCTTGTGCTGGTATTGATGTAAACGGATCACTAAACACTATGCTTAAAACTATGAACGAAGCAGGGATAGAACTGTTAATGCTCTCCTAAAATATTCTTTTCTCATCTACCATTATAACATTCTGATTTATAATGAATAAATTTTTTTACCTATTTAAGTAAGGAACGAAAATATCGTAAAATTCTCTCATTTCAACCCTATTTCAACACCATTCTCTTAAAACATCACAAATAGGATTGATGTATGAATAAAAATCTTGCAAAAAAAACAGCCAAAAGGCTTCTTATGAATCATTAAATGCAAGAGCAGTTATGATACTGAAAGCTGGTAAAAAGTATAGCGTAAACTTGCACCTTATATTGAAGTCAAAAAGCCTCTATACGTCAAAAGTTATCCAAAAGATTATACATTATTTCCCTCATGGAGGGGAAATCGTGCAATGATCTCCTCTTTAAAACAAAAACATCAATAAGCAATAACATGGCATTTTTTGCACAAAAGACCTCTTTCTATTCAAAGATATGCGATAAACAAAAGTGTGAAAAAGGAAGAAATCTCCATTACTTAGATACAACATGTTTATCTAATTGACGATGCTTAAAACGAATCGAAGAATATAATGCCATTCCAATAATACAGACTCCCACAAGTCCTGTTAAAACTTCAGGAACCGATATAATCGTTTGCAGATACATAATCACTGCAAGAACTAGAATTGCATAAAAAGCACCATGCTCTAAATAACGATAATGCAATAATGTTCCTGATTCAACCAACATAATTGTCATAGAACGAACGTAAAATGCTCCGATACCAAGACCTATCGCAATAATAAAAAGGTTGTGTGAAAAGGCAAAAGCACCAACCACGCCATCGAAAGAAAAACTAGCATCAAGAACTTCTAAATAAAGAAACGCCCCTACTCCCCCGTGAGCTACTGTTGTTAAAGTCTTTTGAGGAGTATCCAAGAGATGACCGACAACTTCAACACCGATAAAGGTCAAAAGTCCATAAAGTGCTGCTAATAAAAAAGTTATTTTATTTTCTGCGTCAATCTGAGCTGAAACAAATAAGATCAAAATCAAAACAATTGCAATATCAATTCCAACAAGCGCCCCAAACTTTTGAGCAGATCTCTCTATAACATTAAGCCAATGCACTTCTTTTTCAGAATCAAAAAAATATTTTAAGCCAACCATCATAAGGAAAGTTCCTCCAAAAGCAGCAATCCCCATATGCGCATCGGTTAAAACTTCAGCATATCGATGTGGTTCCCATATCGCTAATTTGACTGCCGCAATTGGATTAATCCCAACAGCAACGACAACCACCAATAATGGAAAAACAATTCTCATCCCAAATACAGCTATCAAAATACCCCATATAAGAAAACGACGACGCCACAATGGACTCATTCTACTAAGAACACGCGCATTGATAATAGAATTATCAAAAGATAAAGAAATTTCCAAAATTCCTAAAACAAAGCAAATAAAAAAATATTTAAGAAAACCAGTAATACTTTCCGTTTCAAACCAACCAATAACCCCTCCTAAAAAGACACCAATAATCGTGAAAAAAAAAGCAAACCCAAAATAGCGTAATAGGGACATGATCATTCCTCAAAGTTTATTTTCTACTTCATCTAAGCACACCCAGTACCAATCCAAAGTTTGCATCTCTTTAAAGTTGCATCTATTAATGCAGAGGTGTATAGAATATATATGGTAAAGTTACATGAAAATTCTCTCAAAAAAAGCAAGAGACAAATGTAGCAACAAGGAATTTTGTTTTGAAGTGAATATCAATTGTCAATACAATAAGTGCAAGATTGCTTTCTATCTACACAAATAAAAAAATAACAAGAAATTAAAGCTATAATATTGACATTATATCATAGAATATTAATACATAGTGTGCTTTTATTATTTAATGATTTATACCATGATGATTTACCGAGGGAGATAATTCGTGGCACGTCCTGAAACTGAATCAAAAACCATATTTGGAAAACGTTTACGTTATGTACGTCTTGCTTTAGGCGATCCATCGCGTGAAACCTTAGCTAAAAGTTTTAGCATGACAAAAAATTCCATTGCTTTTTATGAGCGTGGAGAGAGAGAACCCAATCTTAGTGTCTTACAAACATACCGCACGTTATATGGTGTCAATATTAATTGGCTTTTAACTGGACAAGGAAAAATGTTTGACACCGAATATACAAAAGGTGATTTTGACTGGAATTATTTTATTAAAAAAATCGAGGGACTGGAAGAAACACTTGCCGATAGTGATCGTAACGAAAAACTAAATCAAGAAAAAATCGACAGTTCTTATGAAAAATTGCAGCAATATTTGTCAAGACAAGGTTTATCAAATGGTTTTAACTCTAAAACTACAACCTCTCTTATCGATATGAAAGCTAAAATGGCCAATTCTTATACCCTTAGCTTATTCATTGATTTACTCATTCGAAGCGTATCCCAAAAAGAGGTTATAGCTAATCAATAAACGTCTATTTCAAAAGAAAAAGCAAGAAATGATTAAACACCAGTATGGAAAGAAGTATTTTTTTACTTTATCCGTGCTGGTGAAGTTTTATATAATTTATAAACTTTATTTCTGTAACGACAGAAAAATATTTGCGTTGTAAATGAAAGTATAGTGTCTTTAAATTAAAAAAAATAATTTTATAGTATAAAATTCTCATTCATATCTTATTGACAATAAATTTTTTCTTGTTAAAAGAATAATAGCTCTCATAGAAATTATTTTTTAAGGTCAGAAAATTTAAGGGGAATATATTGACGACTTCCTAGAGAGACATACATTAATGTTTACAAGCGGATTAGTTAAATATTTATCCTGAAAATTATCAGCTATTTTATGAGGTGGGAAGCATGTATTTTGAGGTGTTTCAAGGAGTTCACAATCAATGGTACTGGCGTTTAATCTCAGGAGATGCACAAAAAATTGCTTTTTCTAGTAAAGGTTATCCAACAAAACAAGATATCCTAATCAATATTGAGCAAATAAAAGAAATTACACATAAGGCTCTTATTAGAGAACTACAGTCCTAACGTTCTTTAACATTAAAACAAGCGTTTATTTTGTATAATGGTATGGTAGTTACTTTTGTGATAAATGAAAAGTGATTGATTTGCCCTCAATGAGAGGAAGTTTTTGTATTATTTCTGACACTCACAAAGAACATTCATATTCTTACAGATTATATGTTTATTTTCAATCATACTCAAATCTCTATAGCCTTTATCAAAAAGAAAATCTCTTAAGTGTTGTATTTTTCATAAAAAATAAACGCACATGAAGAGAAGATAAATCATCAATGAGAAATATATTTACTCTAAAAGATATTAATATCTTTTACGTTCATATTCCTCTTCTGTATCTGATAATCATAACTGACTTACCCATTTCATCTTCATAAAAAGCAAATATCTCTTTCTTTCTATTATCATGCAATTTTTTATACCTATTAGCTGAAACTATCGTAGCATTTATACCTTACATCTAAAAAGAACGTGCAAAACTGTTTCCAGCAATAATATAAAATTGCTGGATTGTATAGACGCGCTTTTTAATAACTAGCCTACCTATAAACTGGTTTATCATCATAAACTCTTATTTTATGATCAACGACGCTCTGTCTTATAACCTTAAATGTTGTCATAAAATCAGAGTAAACTTGAATATTCTCTTCCAATACAATCTCTCCATCAGCACCATAATTGGCTTCATTAAAGTTTATCTCTCTCGTCATTCCAATCTTCCTAACACATTTCCAAACCCTTTAATGCAAAATATGAATACAATCACTCTTTATCATCTTCAGATTTAAGCATTTTTTTATATTTCTTTTCATTTTTTTCATATTGCTTAATTTGTTTTTTCAGTTTTTCAATTGCTTGGTCGCGTCTTTTAATCACCATACTTTGCTCTCTAATAGCCCTATCTCGTTCTTCAGTCATCTTCATAGAATCTCTTAAAAACTCATGCTTTATTCTTCTAGATTCCTCTTTTAAAATTTTCACTTGACTGCGATAATATAAAGAAAATCGAAATATAACCCCGCTGCACAACAAAACAACAATCATTGCTCCCAATAAAATTTCGTTTACACTCATTTGGATCTCCCTTAATTGTCGCTCAAGTGATGATCTTGACCAATTTGTTTCATCCTCAATCAAAAAAAGAATGCAATAAATTGCATGTTCCAAGTGTGAACAATCACTCTCGGCGTTCTTATTTTCTCCATTAAAGCATTGATAAATGACGCAAACAAATCTCTGAAAGCGGCTAAATCTACACTCACACCAATTATTTGCGACACATTTATTGACACAAAATACAAAAAATAAGGAACGTCAAATAAAACTAACGACGCAATCCAATCATACAAGCCTTGCCCAAATCGTTCCTATCTTCCTTTTTTACGCCATGTGGAATGCGGCTATATATGAAAGTTTTTCATTATTACAAAAATCTTCAGTGTCACAAAGCACAGCATTTCTGTAAAATTTTGCCTTCCCACAAATCTTTACATCACCACAAACTAAAGCATCATTATAAACTCGAGCCTTTCTAAAATCACGAGTATCACCACAAAATTCAATACATTGAGCATTCAAAACTTGATCAAAAAAGACCGCATTAGCATAAACATATGCATCTCCACTCATATTCAAATAACGATAAAGTTCTTATTTTTCATAAACATGCGAACTCTTACGAACGACTAAACAACCATATGTTAATGCATTGTTATCAATAACAATATCATTATAAACACAGACTTCATTATAAACCGCAGCATCATAAAAACACATTCATCCCCATAAGGGCATTGATCGAATGTACAATTCTACCAAACAACCACCTTTGTGGATCAGATTACCTTCCTGTTTAATAAAATATCCAAGATCACTTTTTTGATATTTCCCATTTTTTTACGCATATATACGATATACCATCTGATAGTGATCTAATTTATTACAATAAAGAAGAAATCAGTATTCTTTGTCTATGCAATTTACATTTTTTCTACAGCCATTATCCTATCTCTTAAGGCTCTAAAGCTTCGTTATATTCACACACTACCCCAACATCAGAATTTTTTTTACAAATTCTGATGTTGGGGTATATCTTGATTTATAATGCTGCTACGTATACTATCATAGTGAAATCTCATAAACATACGAGTGTGTATCGCCCTTTCTGGTATACACATTTACTTTTTCACAACCGTGGAACTAAGCAACCATTTTTATTGATTCGAATCTGAAAGTGTATGGGGACATTTTGTTATTAGTTAAAAACAACTCTATATGCTTCCTTAGCGAAGAGCTACACATGGATATTTTCACGCTCCTTGTATCATATATTCTGGATTCGCAACGCAATATTAACGCTATAGCGTAAATATGTAAAGGTCTAAAAATGACAAAGACTGAAAAAGATTGGTTCCAACGCTTAGTTGAATTGATAAAAAGTGACGGACGAACAATGATTGAAATAAGCAGAGCTGCAGGCTGTGGACAAAATTACGTCCAACAAATGATAAATGGAGGCAAGAGGCCTTCTGTAGATAAACTCATGGCTATTTTGAATACACTGGGAAATGCTAGTGCCATATATGTAATAACTGGTTTCAACATCTCCGATGAAGACTTAAAACTCATAACTTTGATTTCGTCTGGAGATAAAAAGAAGATTGAAGCCTTAAATGTTCTGTTGAATGAGCAGAATCTGTAGCATTTTCTACTTTATCCAATATCGCTTGCTTTTGAGACGTCGATAAAGACTCCCATTTCACAATAATATCAGATAAAGTTGTTTCAAATTTTTTATCATTCTTCATAGTCATACTCCATGTAGTCACACTATATAACGCTAAAGCGTTTAAAATATATCTCATACCTTAGAAAAAAATATTTGCAATAGGCAGTATGGAAGCAATTGTGTACAAACTTATTTTACAAAATCAGATGAAGTTCTATTAGTCATGTACCATGGTGAAACAGAAAGCATCACACGATCCAGACCTTCTTATGAAAATTGGTATAATCTATCAAAAACGCGAATAATGTTACGCAGATCTTGCGATTCGGACCAATAAAAACTAATGTGAAAATATCCCTGAAGACACTCCTGAACTCTATATAAGAGAACACGAAAAAGCTTTTTTGAAAAAAATACATCACAATTTATTCTACATAGCACCATCTATGTTTTTTTAACAATATTGCAAAGCGAGAATATAACAATGTTATAGGAATAAATTCTTATAAACAGAGCCACACTACCTAAAACTCTGTAACACATTTACAGGTAACCTCCCCTCTAAACGCACCTTGTAAATACTAATATAAGTCTCTATCATAAGCAAAAATGATACTATCAAAAAAATAAAACGAATCACCACGCACAATCTTTGTACGTAAATTTTATACAGATTTACAACAAGAGAGAAATTCCCTTATGCAAATGAAGAATTATATTTTAAAAGTATGGCTTTGAAGAAGAAGTATACTTTTCCAAAAAAACACCCTCCCTGCCAATAATTTTTCATAAGAGAAAAAACTCATAATAAAGATAAAACTCTCTATACGATCAATACGAGAAAAATGTTAGCAATACAAAAAAGTGCTAGGGTTACCGCAATATTGCCAATTCCTTATCAGAGTAAAATCAAAAAAGACATCTGCTCTTCAATAATAATTCGGATCACATGAAAACTCTATAATTTAAACATTAAGCAAAAAATACACAAAAACAGAAAATGGCATTTTAACAAATTTTCCAATATCATAGAAAACATTTCTTACAGAATAATAAAATGCTTATTACAATAGAATCTGGATGATGCAAAGCGATAGAAACAATCACTCAATTGACTTTTCAAAGAACAATTAATAAAATTCTTTTCAGAAAACACGCCACCGTCACTATGAGCAATATTTCTCAAGATATTAAATAGAATTCCTTTCTTGGGAAAAAGAAAATATCAACAAATGTTATCATCGTTGCCCCCATGATACATATGAATGCCCATAGATCACATTCTCTTATACACTAACCTTTCATCACAATGATGCTATTCGAACATCTAAAAGACATTAACATCACTTAGAAAAAAGCAAATTTACACTAAATGTTTTTTGAGCCATTTGTTCTGAACAGGTACAATCTTTAAAATTGGTTTTATTGAGGTCTGTTTATTTGCAGAACAAGTATAAATAAACTTATCCAATGAAGCTTTTAGCCTTCTATTTTATGAAGAACACCATATAGAAAAGTACAAAACAGTATATGAATTAAGAAAGTAAATAGCGACCCATATCAGTTAATCCAAATGCTAAAAGGTTGCAAATGAGAGAACTTCTTTGATGAGACTAAGAAAACATACCATCATATTAAAGCGACTGAGAGAAAAAACTGCAACAAACAACGACCAAAAGCTTCTAAAACAAACAGGAAAATAAATAAAAAACGAAAAAGGTAGAATCTCAAAACTTTTATATAAGCGATCCATTTTTCTATTGTACATTTCCCTATTGGTGGGCCCGGAGGGACTCGAACCCCCAACCAAGCGGTTATGAGCCGCTGGCTCTAACCAATTGAGCTACAGGCCCTAAATAGGTTGTTTCTCTCTAAACTAAAATGCCCTATGATACAAGAGCTGACAAAGATTATAACCCATCTTTTTCTCTTTTCTATTGGTTTTTTTTTCAGTGCTCTAATTTCTTTACAAAAACTCTTAAAAATGAGAGAATAATTAACTGACAAATATAAAGGTATAGATATGATAGAAAAGAAAATTCAACCACTGAAGAGTTCTCTGGTTAAAACAGTTATATTAGCATTTACACTCTTAGCCACATCGTTGACTGTACGTGCTTATGCTGAAGAAAATAAAATGAAAAATGCAACGATTACAGTGACAGCAATCGGAGAAAGTCAAGCAGCACCGGATATGGCCATTATTAATCTAGCCGTTGTTACCTATGACAAAACTGCCCAAAAGGCATTAGCTTCCAATAATCAATCCATCAATGATATTATAAACGCTTTTAAAAACAATGGCATCCAAGCAAATGATTTGCAAACATCAGGCTTATCCATTTATCAGTCGATCTCTGATAAACACCACGAAAAAAAGAATAATGAAAAACTCTATCATGTTTCAAATTCTTTAACCGTGCGCATTCGTGATCTTACCAATGCTGGTAAAATCTTTGATCAAGCGATGACACTAGGTGTTAATTCAGTTAACGGCATTACTTTTACCAACGCAGATACAAAACCATTTTATCAAGAAGCACGTAAAAAAGCCATTACTGAAGCCATTGAAAAAGCGCAAACGATAGCGCAAGCAGCCGATTTAAAATTAGGAAAAATTATTGAAATCAATGAAAAGGATGATTACTATCACCCAACACCACGTCTCATGAGTAGAGCAGCAGATGTAAGCTACGCAAATACAAATTTTGCAGGTGGTGAATTAAATTATAACGTGAGCGTCACTGTAGTCTTTGCGATCGATTAAGTCACAAACAAGTTGTATAAAAAATCACATTACTGGCCTTCACGTAGAAGACCAGTAATGTGATAAAGATAATCTTCCTCAGATAATAATTCGTCTTCGTAAATCTCTATTTGTCCGCGTGCAGAAATATGCGCTGTATGTACCGTCTGACAATCCCCTGATACCAATGGATGCCACCAATGAAGATCTTTTCCCTCATAAATTAATCTATAAGCACAACTTTCTGGGAGCCAACGCGCTGTTTTAACTGTCGTAATGTCTAGCGATATACAATCTGGTACAATTGATTTACGATGAGCATAATCTCGACACCTGCAGGTTTCCCCATCTAAAAGACGACAAGCAATACTGGTTGCATAAAGGTCACCCGTATCATCGTCCTCAACTTTATGGAGACAACAACAGCCACAGCCATCACAAAGGCTCTCCCACTCAGAAATGGAAATCTCTTCTAATTTTTTTACTTTCCAAAAGGGAAGTTCTCCACTCATAAACTCAGACACACCTTTTTTAATTAAGACGATCTATAAAAAATGAAACGTTTAATTTCTATAATTTTATCTATTTCTGTCTCTTAAAAAGATTCAACTCAATGTATACTTTAAACCATGTTCTTAAAAGCTATCTGAATAAAAAGAGAATATTCAAAAATAGCGCATATAAATGAACATAACCTATTGAAACATCTCTTTGTAAACTTAACGAAGAATAAAATGCGTCACCTAAAATGATAGAAAAATTCCGCAAAGAACATACATTTTTCATCAAAAAGTCCGTATGTTGCAATATAAGTTTACTCCTAACAGATCTCATTTCTTAAAAACGAGCCGCGCTATACGCAAGGTAATGTTTTTATCGTTCATTTCTTGAAAGCCCCCTACTCTCTACTCCATAACCACCCTTTGCCCTATATCTATTCTTTTGAGAAAGAGAAGTATAAAGCCCCAAAGCTAAGAAAAACATTAAACATCGAAAACTTTCTAGATTGTTCAAATTCTTCCTATGTTTTTCTCAAAAAAGTATCCAAGTACAACATGAAGCACCTCCCCCCTTCATTAGGAAGAAAGAGGGAGTTATTAAAATGCACACGAATTCTTTTATTTAAGAATCGAGAAAACTGCGCAATTTTCGTGAACGGCTAGGATGTTTTAATTTACGAAGTGCCTTTGCTTCAATCTGACGAATACGCTCTCTTGTAACTGAGAACTGCTGTCCCACTTCTTCCAATGTGTGATCGGTATTCATCCCTATTCCAAAACGCATCCGCAAAACACGTTCTTCTCGTGGTGTTAATGAAGCAAGAACGCGTGTTGTCGTATCTCGCAGATTAGCTTGGATAGCTGCATCAATTGGTAATAACGCATTCCTATCCTCAATAAAATCACCCAAATGGGAATCATCTTCATCACCAACAGGCGTTTCGAGAGAAATAGGTTCTTTTGCAATTTTAAGAACTTTTCGTACTTTTTCTAACGGCATAGAAAGCTTGCTAGATAATTCTTCTGGTGTTGGTTCTCGTCCAATTTCATGGAGAATCTGACGCGAGGTACGAACGATTTTATTAATTGTTTCAATCATATGAACAGGAATACGAATTGTACGTGCCTGATCAGCAATTGAACGTGTAATAGCTTGACGAATCCACCATGTTGCATAAGTTGAAAATTTGTAGCCGCGCCGATATTCAAACTTATCCACAGCCTTCATCAAACCGATATTGCCCTCTTGAATAAGATCAAGAAACTGCAAACCACGATTGGTGTATTTTTTTGCAATTGAAATGACAAGACGCAAATTAGATTCTACCATCTCTTTTTTCGCAATTGTTGATTCGCGTTCACCTTTCTGCACCTGCATAACAATCCGACGAAATTCACCAATCGAAATAGCCGTTTCTTGCGCAAGATTTTGTATTTCACTTCGCAGTTTTTGGATTTCTTTTGCTTCACGCACCGAAAACTCTTTCCAACCAGGTGTAGGCAAAGCAGAAATATAATTCATCCAATCCGCGTCCAATTCACGCCCTTGGTATTCTTTTAAAAAGTCCTCATGGCCAATGCCATAGCTATTGGCAATCCGTTTCAGCTTACCTTCATTATGAATCAATCTCTTATTAATGTCATAAAGCTGTTCAACCAAAGCTTCGATACGATTTTGGTTTAAAGAAAGGGATTTTACTGCTTGAATCAACTCACCCTTTAATTGAATATATTTCTTCTTCTGAGAAGATGTAAGAGCCCCCTCTTTACGCTCTGCCAAACTGCTTTCAACATGCTGATCTTGTAATTTTCGTAATTTCACATAGGTTTGAGCAATAAAATCCAATGTTTCCATAACTTGAGGACAAAGTTCATTTTCCATTGCAGCAAGCGATAAGTTAACATCGTCCTCGTCCTCTTCATCATCGTCTTCAATGTTTCTCTCTCCTGCGCTCTCCCCCATATTACGTATACCAGAAGACATTTTTTCTTCTACTGTCTTATCAACTTCACTTCGCTCAATAACAGGAGCCTGCTTTGCTTCTGGACCAGCATAAGTCGTTTCAAGATCAATAATTTCACGAAGAAGAATACGCTGCTCTTTTAACTCGTCACGCCAGATAATAAGAGCCTGAAAAGTCAAAGGACTCTCACAAAGTCCTGCAATCATTGTCTCACGCCCTGCTTCAATACGCTTAGCAATGGCAATTTCGCCTTCCCGCGAAAGAAGCTCAACAGCTCCCATCTCACGCAAATACATACGCACCGGATCATCCGTACGATCTGTTACTTCGCGTTTATTCGTTGTCGTTGCAATTGCGTGGCTAGAGGCTTCTACTAAATCACCCCCCTCTACCGTAACTTCTTCTTCATAATTTTCAGACTCGACTTCATCCTCATCATCCACAACATTAACCCCCATCTCAGAGAACATCGCCAAGATATCTTCAATTTGTTCGGATGTAACCTCGTCAGAAGGAAGAACAGCATTGAGTTCATCCATTGTTACGTAACCATTTTTTTTGGCAAGTTTAATCATTTTCTTGATGGCATCATCAGAAAAATCAAGAAGAGGACTATCCAAACTCGCTTGGTTTGTTACTTCTGCATTATCTTTCTGTTTAACCTTTGTTGCCATACCATAACTCCACTCGATCACTTCATAGTTTCCATGTAACCATAGTTTCCATGTGACCAGTTTTTTTTGTTCTCACTAAAATCTACCAATAGTTACTCATATATACTTCCTGTTAAGAGATTACCATTGGAAAGAATACATTTTGTATACGCCCTGACATCCAGACAAACTTGACATCCAGACAAAAACGCGGGAAAACTCCAGAAGTTTCCCCGACACCTCTCAGCCCTTCTGAGATAATCTCTGCACCCTATCGTAAGAACCAATTTCCCGCTTTTCCTAAAATTTACCCGCTTTTCCTAAAATTTACCCGCTTTTCCTAAAATTTAATTGTCATCTTTATAAAAATGTCACTCCACATAAACTTCCTCATCTAAAATTTAAGTGACTGATTCGCATTAAAAAAGCGAATCATTTTATCGTATCTTGTGTATTCCCGTCTATTTTTTCATCCAACCAACTTCCAAATCCTTCAATTAACGCTTCTGTTGCCTGCATCTGCTCCAGCTCATTTTTTACCTCACGAAGCAGATCAAAAACCTCACTCTTAGGATTTTCTACAAGTTGCTCTTCAATATCCTGTAACCTCTTATGTAGGTGGTGTTCTTGAAGATGCAAGTAGACAGCTTGTTTTAATATAGCACGCGCATCTTCTATAGGGGCTCCACCAGGAATAATACGCATACCAATATTTTGCACAAGATGTTTCATACGCTCTAACAGAGCCTTTTGCCCTCTTTTTTCTAAGAACGCAACCATCGTCTCTTTATCATGAAGCTGTTGGTCCCCAAGAATTTCCAACATAGCTTGATGAAAAATTATCAATTGAGTATTTTTTAATTCTAACTCAGAAAGAATTTCAAAATTTTCATACCACAACTCAGGATAGTAAGCTAAAGTAAGTAAAATCACTGCTTCACGCAAAGGGATAGATTGCGAAGAATTTCGTACTATTTCAGAATTTGCTAACAGAGAAAAGGTTTGATCTTTAAAGGTCCTATTTGGTGAAGATTGACCATATCGCCCTTCCCCCCTTTTTTTCGAAAAAGAGGGACGAAAAAAATCAAAAAGGCGTTTTTTTACATCTTGCAAATAATAACGACGGACATCTTCATCCTTAATCGTAAAAATTTGTTGTTTTAGTTGTTTTTCTAGCGCTGCTCGTGCCTCTGGAATTTCAAAATGCTTTCCATAGGTAGCACGCCACCATAAAAGCTCACTCAAAGGAATAGCTTTTTGCAAAAAAGAAGAAAAAAGCTGTGCTCCACCAGCACAAACAATTTCATCAGGATCTTTCCCTTGTGGCAACAAAACAAAGCGTACACAAACCCCAGCCTTTAAAAGAGGCAACACACGATCAGCAACACGAAAAGCAGCTTTTAAACCAGCATCATCACCATCAAAACACAAAATAGGCTCCTTCCCCATCTGCCATAAAAGCTCAATTTGCGCTTCCGTTAATGCTGTCCCTAAGGGCGCTACAACTCCTTCAAAACCAGCTTTAGTCAATGCAATGACATCCATATACCCCTCAACAACAAGAAGTGAATGAATTTTTTCATCGCCAACAAAGCGACTATTTTTGCGAGCTGCTGCCGCGTTATAAAGTATATTTCCTTTATGAAACAGCACTGTTTCAGGGCTATTGAGATATTTTGCTCGTGTCTCTTTCTCTAATGCACGCCCTCCGAAAGCCACCACACGTCCGCGCAAATCTTCGATAGGAAACATAATGCGATTTCTAAATCGGTCATAAGAATCTGCGCTCTCCTCATGCACTGAGAGAAGCCCACATTCTTCCATTTGCTTTATTGAAATGCCCCGTGCACTCAAAGCTTCTTTCAAAGCTGTACGCCTTACCGGTGCAAAACCAATGCGGAAACGCTCTACAAGCTCTGGTGTAACACCACGTGCATCCAGATAACGACGTGCTTGCGTACCTTCTTTATCGCGTAAATTATATTGAAAAAAATCTGTAGCAATTTTCATCACATCATAAAGGTCAGCTTTTTCCAGTTGACGTTTATGACTTTGTGAATCCAAAATAGGGAGTTTTATTCCCGCAAAATCAGCCAAACGCTCTACACTTTCTGAAAAGTGCAATCCATCAAGCTCACACAAAAAGGTAAAAATATCTCCACTTACACCACAACCAAAACAATAATAGCGCCCTTTATGATCATCACAATGAAAACTTGGCGTTTTTTCACCATGAAATGGACAACAACACCAAAAGTCTCCCCGTGAAGGCTTACTTTTTCGAGGATCAAAATCCACCCGTTGCCCAATCACTGTTGAAATTGGGAGTCTCGTACGCAATTCATTAAGGAAATCGGGCGGAAAACGCATTATCTCTCACAGAGTTTGAAAATTCTTTTTTGCATATTTAACGACTTTAGAGCATAATTCCAATACTTCCTCTTAAGCAGTTGTAAAATTTTAAACCCTCAACTGCATATATTTTTAGAAATGGAGAATAAAAAGTGATCGAATTTATTGCTCAATATCCGTGGTTAGAGGCTATTTCTTGGCTTGTTATTCTTACTATAGCTGCCCTTTTAGTGAACTTTCTAGGACGAAAATTACTTATTCACGGAGCAAAAAAACTCTCTTCTTTTCTCCCCAAAAATACAACGATCGATATTAATAATGCTATTCAATACATAGCGGATATCATTTCAGCTTTTATTCTTTCAATTGGTGTTAATTTTATCTCAACATTGCCCGATGCATTTAGCACTGTCATCAGTAATGTTGCCAACGCCTTCATTATCTTCTTTGTCGTCCTGACAATTTCTTCCTGTCTCAATGTCATTAACATCCTTTACGAACAACGACCAACAGCACGACTAAAACCAATAAAAGGTTATATTCAAATTGCTAAAATTGCACTTTTTGCTGTTGCAACAATTTTAATGGTCGCTACATTGATTGACCGTTCCCCTCTTATTCTCTTCTCCGGTCTTGGTGCAATGGCCGCGGTTCTCATGTTAATTTTTCAAGATACGCTTCTTTCTCTCGTTGCCGGTATTCAAATTTCATCCACTGATATGGTTCGTGTTGGGGATTGGATTGAAATCCCCAATCTCGGTGCCGATGGTGATGTTATTGAAATTGCCTTGCATACTGTTAAAGTTCAAAATTTCGACAACACCATCACCTCAGTTCCTATCCGTAAACTTGTGACCGACCCTTTTAAAAATTGGCGTGGAATGCAAGAATCGGGTGGCAGACGCATCAAACGCTCCCTTTTTATTGATCAATCAAGTATCCATTTTCTCACAAAAGAAGAACAAAAATATCTTTCCCGATTTAATTTATTAGAAAGTTATTTCACGCAAAAAGTAGAAGAAATCGAACAATGGAACGCTCAATTAGATAAAAATCATGATGTCTTAGCCAATACGCGCCGTTTAACCAACATTGGAACTTTTCGTGCTTATGTTTTTGCTTATCTACAACAGCATCTAAACATCAACCCTAATATGACCCTCATGGCACGGCAATTACCTCCTACAGAAAATGGTTTACCCTTAGAAATCTATTGCTTTACGAACACCACCGTTTGGATCGACTATGAACAAATTCAAGGCGATATCTTTGATCACCTTTATTCCATTCTGCCCTGTTTCGGTCTAAAGGTTTTTCAAAATCCAAGCGGTTATGATTTTAATCAAGTATTAAAAGCAAAAGTGAAATAAAAACAATAAACTTCAATTTATTAATTTGAGGCAACCACATTCACAACAACAAAGAAAGAATAAAGTATCATGAATGGTTCATTGGTACTCCTTCATCTTGCCGGCGCTATTTCTTTACTTCTCTGGGCCACACGCATGGTGCGCACAGGAGTTGAACGCGCCTATGGTGACAGACTTAAATATAAAATGTGCCACGTCGTTTCAAAACCATTGTTTGCCGTAAGTTTTGGGCTTTTTACAGCAATGATTTTACAAAGCTCTACAGCAATAACACTCCTCGTTGGCTCTTTCGTTGAATCTGGTTTTGTCTCTGGAGTAGCAGGACTTATGGCTGTACGTGGAGGAGAATTAGGATCAGCAATCGTTGTAAAAATTCTCACCTATGACCTCACTCTTGTTGTACCCTTGTGTCTTTTAATTGGCACTTGTATCTTCATGACAACAGAAAAACGTGAATGGCGTCAAATAGGACGTATTGTCATCGGTATTGGTCTTTTGATTTTATCTTTAGAGATGATAAGTACCGCGACAGAACCTTTACGTGAAAGCGAAATTTTGCCTAGCATCATTCGTTATCTTTCAACCGATCCTATTTCCACTTTTTTGTTGGCTGCTGGCTTAACCTACCTCTTACATTCATCCATTGCAGGAATCATTTTGCTGGTCAATTTTGCCAACTACGATCTTATCCATACGCAACTCTGTGTTGTCATGGTTCTTGGTGTCAACTTTGGCTCTTCTCTTATAGCACCACTTTTAACGCGCAACGCCTCTCCTAATACCCGCCTCGTTCCCTTAGGAAATTTACTCATGCGTGGGGCAGGGTCAATCCTTATACTTATCTTATTTCTCTCCTTTCACCCTCCCATCACATGGCTTGGCAATAACGCCCCTACTCAAGTAATCAACACCCATATCATTTTTAATGTTTTCATTCTCCTTGCTGGAATACCGCTTTCAAAATGGGTTTTAAAATTAACCACTCAGATCGTGAATATAAGTGCAAAAAAAATGCAAGCCGACAAAACGCTCAATTTATCCGATCAAACAGCTCTTGATGACAGTGTTCTTGATCGCCCAACTCTCGCCCTCTCGAATGTCATGCGTGAAGTCATTCATATTTGTGATCTTGTAGACATCATGCTAGAAAAAATTATGGGACTTTATGAAAAGCCTGATCCCAATATTATTCGTGAACTCAACCAACTCAACACCATATTGGACAAAAAACATATCGCCATCAAACTTTATCTTGCACGATTAGCGGGACAAAAATTATCTGACGAAGAAGCTCTTCAAACGCAAGAACTTCTAGGTGCCTGTATAAAATTAGACCAAGCAGGCGATATCATTATTCATAATATGTTGATGCTGGTTAAAAAGAAACAACAAAAAGGTTTACAGTTCAGCAGCGAGGGCTGGAGTGACCTCCTTCGTTTCCACGCCATTGTACTAGCCAACGCGCATATAGCATTTAACGTTCTCGTCTCACGTGATACACACACTGCACACCTATTGGTACAAAAAAAAGATCAACTACGAAACTTAGAAAAAGAGATGAGTTTAAAACATTTTAAACGTCTGCGTGAAGGGGATCTCAAAAATGTAGAATCATCCAGTCTTCATCTCGACACTGTGCGCGACCTCAAACAAATCAACTCTCTTTTGACCTCAATGATCTACCCCATTTTAGAAGAACAGGGACTTCTTCAAAGTTCTCGTCTACGCAACCCTGCTGAAGAACAAACAGAAAAAACTTAAACCTTTCAAATAACTTGAATAAAACACACATCACATCGATTATTCAATTTTGAATATGGTCAAGATATTGATTTAATCAAAATATCTTATTATTCGACAATTTAAATGAGCTTTCTGCATCGTAAGTTTCTTTCATTTAAAATCTATACATGATGAATTGCTCAAAGTCATCTGCTTGCACATTACAAACAAAGCAGCATGTAGAATAGAACTCTTGAAGAAAGACGTAAAAATGCCTAACCATCTCAAAGCCAAGACTGTTAAACACATAAAGAGTAGGTCAAGAGTATGATAGTTCCAACCTAAACCCGCCTTGTAAAAAGGGAACCGCTTCACAGTAGCAGCGAAACAGAAATACTCTATAAGAAATACAAAACCCCACAAAAATGCAACATTTATATCAAGATTGGTAGAGGTTCAACCTATACAGCCATGCTATAACGTATCAACGAAACAGTTTTCATTTCAAACATCATTGATATCAATTGGCAAGCTCCAAACTTTTAAATATCCATTTTACTTATTGCTTTAATCACAATTGTTTTTTAATGTAAGAGAGAGATTTAAAAAGCTTATAAATACACTTTATGAGTTCTTAGAACATTTCTACTAATATTTTCTTCTTTTATTCATATTTATCAATTAATTAATTTATTTATAAATTAAAATATGTTGTATATTTATACTTATTAAGTATTATTATGATATAAATGTGAATATTATTTTTATATAAAGGAAAGTAATAAGTAAAATATCTAAAAGAAATATCCTTTCCACTGGTTAAAAAAGGAATAAACCTTGATTTTTACAAAGTTTACTCTAGTTACAATTTAAATTCAGGCAAAGGAGGGTATCATGGAAAATGCAAACATCGGTTGGATTGCTGCTATTATTATCGGCGGGATTGCAGGTTGGGCAGCACAGTATATTATGAAAAGCCAAACAGGAATATTGTTAAATATTATCTTAGGAATTATTGGCGCTGCGCTAGCAAGCTTTCTTTTTAGTCTTTTAGGTGTAAGTTTTGCTGGTTGGCTTGGCTATCTTATTTCAGGTTTTATAGGAGCCTGTATTCTTATATGGATAGGACAAAAAATTCGATCATAGAGTATTTATTTTTTACACCTTTTGGAATTCAATACAAAACTAGGAAACAACGAGCAGAGTTTGAAATATTTTCTTGTAACTTGGTGTTACCAATTTTGATATGATGGTGAGATGCTTAAGCTGCGATTTTAGGCATACACCATCACCGTATTATAAAACGAAATGCAGTAAAGAACTTTATAACGCACCATTTCATACCTATATAAACTTACGCATATCAGGAGAGATATGTTGCGTTATTTTAACGAAATACGAACTGATTTATGTACCACGTGCGCAAATCCAGCATATCTCACTGTAATAACAATTCATAAGGTTACAAAAATCACTAACGATGATTAAAAATTCTACCGTATAATGCTTAACACCTATACACTCTATCAACAATACCCTTTTTACCGAAAAACTCGAAGCGCTTTTTTACATTCTTAAGAAATAAAGAGAGACGGCAAGAATAAAATGATAAATATTTTTTCTAATCTATGAAATAAAATAGTATCTAAAATAAATATGAAAATTAAATTATAATGTGTTTTTTTAAATTTATTTTTAATAATAAAAATATATAAGTAAAAATTAATAATATTAATGCAAATTTATTATAAAATTAATACACATTATGTGATGTAATATTTCAAAATTTTAATAATATAATATATTTTGCAAAAATATATGCATTACTATAAACTTCTTGATTATAAAGAATACGATCTCCTTTACATCTCAATTCAAAAGATTTGAATATCTCTTCTCTTTCTAAAGTATAAAATAAAGTTTTGTTCCTCTTAAAATTTCCTCTTTATATCATCTTGCATAGATGAATTTTTAGCTCTTCTTTATATGCGTTACAAACGAATTTTAAAGCACGAAACATTTTTCCCATTGCTCTCATGCGATAAAGAAATTTCCGTAATGCATTGTGAAAGCGCCTTGAACAAAACATAATACTTTATTTTGCTTTTTTAAATGAAAATAATCCTATAATATATACTTCCTGCATATCTTCTTTTAAAGACCTTTGCTTTCGATTTTCCCTTTGATATCTTCCTGTTAAAATCTTGCTGCTTTTATACTCCTTGTATTACAATAGAGCTATCTATTTAACCCAACATAACATATGGAATAAGACTTTAGCTGTGGAGTAAAACGATGTCTGATCTTGAAGATTCCATCTTACCACCTCTAAAGTGGTTCTCTGATCAAAATCCTCCAATACCAGAAAATGTTCGCGATTGGCTCATGGAATCGGGCTCAATGACGCTTCGATTAAAGAAATATTGTACCTGCCTCCAAGTTCAACCACAACGCGAATGTTTTATTACGCGAGATAAATTAACAGAAGAAGCAGAGCATCTCCCCGAAAATGCGCGTTATTGGCTACGCGAAGTCATATTAATGGGAGATAATAAACCTTGGCTCCTTGGACGCACTGTAATTCCACAAGAAACCCTCCTACACAATCAAGCCTTGATGCATTTGGGAACTGTACCTCTAGGACATTATTTATTTAACAATGACAAATTAACCCGCGATTACATTCATATTGGTCAACAAGGTGCGCTATGGGCACGCCGTTCCCGTTTGCGGTTAACGGGTAAGCCATTGTTGCTAACTGAACTATTTTTAACAGATTCACCACTGTATCCCCACAAATAGAGGTTACTCATTTTATTCTGCATAACTTATAGATTTCATATAGCTTATAAGGGATTTAATCAGAGAAAAGAATTTCAAAATTATCTCAAGAACACATTAAAAACAAAGATTTCTTTTCAAAATATCCTTTTATTTCATCAACTCAGCTTAAAAAATCTCTTCCCTAGAAAAAACGTTCTAAAATTCTGATTTTCTTATCATTAAAACCAGCACTTGAATTAAAAAGATACACACCATATTGATAAAACCATCTATATTTAAATTTCTTGCTGAATAATCACTACTCTAAAATACGGTAACTCTTTATCAAACAAATGCTTTGAAACAGCAAAAAAGACAATAATACACTCCCCAAAATTGGAAATCTGTATCAATTAGCTTAATCATTCTGTTTTAAAATTTTTAACAGTGCTGACAATAGATCTTTTTAAAAAAGTAAAAACTCTATAATCTTTTTGTTTTTTAATGGTCTAACAGCTTTGAAGAACAGAAAAATATAATACTTAAAAGAATGTTTATTGCTCTATAAGAGCCAAAAAAATTTCGTTGATATCAAAAAAATATTTTTTTGATAATAGTATGTATATAAAAAATAAATGATATTTATCAACATCCTACTGACTTACAAAGGCGACGCACAATAAAAAATATTTTCCAATCCCCTTGAATTAACAAGATCTATTGCAATTTTTGACGAAGACTATTGCACACTTTAGAAAAATTCATTTGCCCCGCATACCGTTCCTTAAGCCATGCCATCACCTTACCGATATCGCGTAATTTTTCTGCCTTTGTTTGTGCCAAAGCTTCACAAAGAACCTGTTCTACTTCCATCTCCTTAAGTTGATAGGGAAGAAATTCACGAATAACTTCTATTTCTGCTTGTCCTCTCTCTGCCAATTCCAAGCAACCAGACTCTTTATAGGCTCGCATCAATTCTTCACGCTGTTGAAGCATTTTAGTGAAAACAGACTGTATCTGCTGATCATCCACTTCTAGCTTCCCTTCATCATAATAAAGAATATCACGATCCCTAACTGCAGCATTCATTAAACGAAGTGTAGCAAGACGCGCACTATCTTGCGCTTTCAAAGCAGCCCTAAGAGCCCCATCAATCTGGTTACGCAACATAAATTTATCCAATTTTTGTTCAAGAAGAAGATGCCTTTTAACCAATCTTTATCCATCTTGCAATGGAGAATAAAAAATAATTAAGGACTCGATCTTCGAAAAGCTAAAACAAGACTTTACCTCTTCATGGAATGTACTTATACTGCCTACTTCAAGCGAAACGTTACCAGAATAATATACACAGCATCTGCTAAAGGTATGATTTTTGTGTAAAGTTGATCATTATACCTTTCAGAGAATAAATTGTGGATACATACTATGATACAAGCGACTTCACCCAGCCACCCTTGGAGTATCAAAAAACCGACAGCCCTCTTAGTCTTAGCAGATGGAACCGTTATTGAAGGCAAAGGAGCAGGTGCTACAGGTATAGCTGAAGCTGAAGTGTGTTTTAACACCGCCATCACAGGCTATGAAGAAATCCTCACAGACCCGTCATACACACAACAAATCGTTAATTTTACTTTTCCTCATATAGGAAATGTAGGGGCAAATAGCGAAGATATTGAAGATCTCTCTCCTCTCAATTGTCATGGTGCTGTTGGCGCTATTTTCAAAGCAGACATTACACATCCCTCAAATTATCGATCCAATGAAAATCTTCATCAATGGCTTAAAACGCGTAAAATTATTGCACTTTGTGGTATTGATACACGTGCACTCACAATTCTTATTCGTGAAAAAGGTGCACAAAATGCTGTCATTGCACACGATGCTAATGGAAACTTTGATATTCCTTCTTTAAAGAAACGTGCGCAAAAATGGCAAGGTCTCGTCAATCTTGACCTTACGAAAGACGTGACATCTCAATCATCAATGCAATGGAATGAAAAACCATGGAGTTGGAATAAAGGATACGGTACAAACAATGTGCACAATCTTCATATCATTGCAATTGACTACGGTATTAAACGTAATATTCTTCGCCTTATGGCAACACAAAAAGCACGCATTACTGTTGTGCCTGCTCACACAACTGCAAAAGAAATTCTGGCAATAAACCCTGATGGCGTTTTTCTTTCTAATGGACCAGGAGACCCCGCAGCTACGGCTCAATATGCCATTCCAACAATCAAAACATTAATTGATCATAATTTACCAATTTTTGGAATATGTCTTGGTCATCAACTTCTCGCTCTTACGGTTGGTGCAAAGACCGTGAAAATGCACCAAGGACATCATGGTGCCAACCACCCAGTTAAAGACCTTAACACTGGAAAAGTTGAGATTGTATCGATGAATCACGGTTTTGCCGTAGATTCTTCCTCTTTACCACAACATGTTCAAGAAACACATATTTCTCTCTTTGATGGTTCAAACTGTGGTATTCGAATCATTGGAAAACCTGTTTTTTCTGTTCAATATCACCCCGAAGCTTCTCCTGGACCACAAGATAGCCACTACCTCTTTCAGCATTTTAGTGATCTCATTATGAATTATAAAAAAATATCTTAAAATAAAAAGCCTCACCTTTTAACTTCTCTCCTTTAAATTATATCATCTTCCTACGCACAATTATATTATTTTTATACCTACAACTTATTGAATAAATATTCTTATTGATCATTCTAAAACTAAAAAGAGCGCTCTGAATAGCTTAAATTTTTCTCATTCCTCTCCTCTTAAGGTCGTATCCATCAAAATCATTGGTTTCTCCCCCCAAGCAAGATAAGTGGGTCGATAAAAACCATTTTTAAAAAGAGTAAAGTGCCTAATATTCAAATAAGCATTTGATTCACAATACAATTTTAAGCATTCTATTGTGCATGAGAAACATAATCCCTCCTAAAGAATAAAAAAATTAAAGTGTGAGACAGTGCAACAAATCTCTACTTTTTAAAAGATATTGCCGTAGATGGTTTTGAAAACTGTAAAGTCGAATAAAAAAGTAATCGCAAAACAGAAAACATCTTTTCAATTTTACAACGTTATATTCTTCCAAAATGAGGTTGTCTTTCGATTCCAGAAATGATGCCAACAAATATAAGCAATATTTTACTTCCAATTTGCCATATAAAATTTGGAATTGTTCATACAATACTGATACATCTAACTCAGATACGTTTTAATCTTTTTTTTTCAATATGCTGCTACATTAGCACTGGATATTAATTTGCAAGCAATAGAAAAAATACGGTCTCCCCTATACAAACAATATCACAAAATAAAAAAATTATTTTCACTAAATGAGAAGGATATATCGATATTCTATACAACACTTTGTGAAACAAATATCACAAAAAACTTTCTGCCTATAAAATGATACATTTTGTTTATCTTGTGCATTCTCTAGCAAAATAGTACGTACCAGCCCCTCTCAACAAATTAACGTACCCGCAAGACAAAAATAACTGTCGCAACAACAAGAAGAAAAAAGCCTCCAACAAAAGGAGCACCAGAAAAATAAAACAGTGCATTTTTATCTGTAAAACATTCAAAAAGAAACACATAAAAAACAGAACCAAATGTTAAACTCAACGAAATAACAGATGTCATCGCTCCTTGCAGTTCTCCTTGTACATTTGTCGGTACCTGCGCTGAAGCAATAGCACGTATAGGTGCATGAACAAGATACTCAAGCATAGTACACACACAAACCATATAAACCATCCACCCCTGCGTCGCAAATGTATAACCCAGCATAGCAACAGAGGCAAACAAAAGCCCTACTATAACAATATGCCAATCACTCCATCGTTTAGAAAAATAAGGCAAAATGAGAGCGACTACAATAAATTGACCTATCCCAAAAACACTATAGGAGAGTCCAATAGAAAAAGAACTCCAATCATAGCGTTCTTTTGCAATGAAAGCCCAAATGCTTAACCATACAGATTCCGCAAACCAATAAAGAAAAAAGACCAATAACACCCAAAGAACCATCGGGTATTGTTTCAGATGCCAAAAAGCACCTAAGGGATTTGCCCGCTTAATATCAAAAAAGCGCCTATTCCATAAAGAAAGGGTTTCTGGAAGCATAACCCAAGAAAAAATAAAATTAATGAGTGAAAAACCAACAGCAAAATAAAACGGAATACGCGGACCAAACTGACCTAAAAAACCACCAATAAACGATCCTAAAATAAACCCCAATGCGGATGCAATGCCTAACAGACCAAAATTGCGTGTACGGGTTTTATCATCAGATATATCCGCAAGATAAGCTGTACAAGTTGCAAAACTAGCGCCACTTATCCCTGACAAAAGACGCCCGATAAATAACATAGAATAGCTCCATGCTATAGCACATATGAGATTATCAAGAGCAAAGCAAATAATAGAGAGAAGCAAAATAGGACGACGACCATAACGATCAGAGAGATTGCCAATAACAGGAGCAAACAAAAACTGCATCACTGAATAAGCTGCAAGTAATTTTCCTCTTTCTACAAAAGATGTACTGACCTCTTTTCCAGTTAATTGAGAAAAATATTCAGGCAAAACAGGACAAATGATCGCAATACAAAGAATATCTAACAATAAAGTGATGAACACTAAAACGAGCCCACGCTGAACAAATTTCGGATTGAGCATTTGGTCTGGCATAACATACACACTATTTTACGCATACAATGACTCCCCCGCTCTCTTTTAACTCCCGTTTCCTTTTAAAAGTATTCTATACCGTATACTTTTCACATACAAAATAATAACAAAGTAAAAATTTAAGTAAGAGTCAAGATAAAACTATAAAATTACGTTTTAATTGGTATATATTTAATTGCTATCTCATTGTCAAAGAATAAAAATTTTTTTGCATTATACGAACAAAATATTTGTGCGACAAACTCATGAACAAAATTTCATGAAACACAAAGTATTTCCAATAGTTTTAGAGACATTATGATGAATTTTATCAGACATCGTTTCCCCCTCTCATCCCACCGTTTTCAGGAATCTCAATTCCATCAGATACGTTAGATATACTATAGTAATTGAAACCTTTTAAAAGATAAGCTCTTAAAAAATTTTCTTACCCTCAGAATATGCTATAAGGTTAAAGCAGCATCACCAGAATAGCTTAACAACGTAAAAAGCTCATCATATTTTTAAAAGTATTTATTTGACAATAATTTTGATTAAAAAATAAGTATATTATAGAGAAAGTTCTTTAATTCTATAATCTTAGAAAATATTCATATCGCTTGCAATTTGTGGAACTTTATTTTATCTTTATATTCATTGATACTCTTAATGATTGTATGCTACCATTAAATCTAACGATGATCATGATAAGCATTTAAAAAAATAGCACTTTTAGAAATAGTTCGTCATGAATTTTTAATTCAAAAATGGTGTATAAAATGCGAAAAATATCCCTATTAATTCTCATATTAATGTTGGTAACAGGATGTGATGTTCAGGATTCTGATTCACAAGAGAGTATTTTAGAAAATAAAATAAAAACACAACAAACAACCAACGTAAACCTAGATCCCTATACTCTAAATAAATTAAATACTCTTCTCAAAAAACGTTCAGAAACAAATTATCAGGAAAAAGGGGCACTAATTGACTTTCTTTCTGAAGCTTTTTTAGGGACACCTTACCAAGCAAATATGTTACATGGCTCAGAAAATACACCAGAAAAACTGATTATTGACTTTAGAGGCTTAGATTGCTTCACTTATCTGGATTATGTTGAAGCATTGCGCAAATCAACATCCCAAACAGAATTCATAAATAACGTCATAAAAACGCGTTATATTAACGGTAATGTTGATTTTTTAAATCGGAAACATTTTTTTACGGATTGGGCTTATAGAGAATATAAACTCGCCACTGATATTACCGCTGAAATAAGTCCCCATGCGGTAAAAATAGAAAAATATCTCAACAAAAAAGCTGATGGTGAAAGCTATCTACCTGGGTTGCCAGTTGTGAAACGCACGATAACGTATATTCCAAGTAACTTTATTAATGAGGAGGTTATAGGTCGTTTACAGTCTGGTGATTTCATTGGTATTTATACGAAACTTGCTGGATTGGATGTAACACATGTGGGCTTCTTTATCATGACAGATAAAGGGCCAATGTTAAGAAATGCTTCTTCACGAAAAGAAAACGAAAAAGTCGTTGATTCTCCTTTTATGAATTATGTTGAAAAAACACCAGGAATCATTGTTTTAAGAGCTCTTGAATAACATCATAGCGATATGAAATATCTTCTCTATTCTTAAAATATATACTGTCGTTATTCAGGTAAACATCTAACTTCGTTCAAGCTATACGGATACAATATATTTGTTTACAGTTTTAAGAGAAAAAAGTCGTTTTGATCTAACTTTGTTTATAGGTATGACAAAATCATTTTTGGAGAAATCACGGATTTGTAATCACTTTTACTGGTTGAAAGATTAAAGACAGAAAAGACTCTATTATAGTATCACGCTTTCCTTTCATATTCTCAACCAAGAGTTATCTTTAGATTACCGCTAATCTGATCTTTACGAATATAACGCAAAAAACACAAACGAACGTTTGTAAAAATAAGTAAAAGTAAAGCCAGATATGTTTGGTGTTGTTTCATAAAGTATTTTATAAAAATTCAATCTACCTCTCTAATTTATTGCATATAAATTTTTGACTGTATAGCATTGTTTTCCTTATAAAGTCTTTGCTTTTTGTTATTGTCTATCAATTAAAATAGCTCTAATGTAGAAGCATATTTATGATTAGGATGCACCAATACTGTACGAGTCCTTGTAAAATTTTGATGCCAGATTGGAATGAAAATATGAAAGCATCAATTAAAACCAGTTTCTATCTTTAGCATCATTCTTTAGTTCAGCTTTGCGATTTTCTACAGCAACGACAATAATATCCTTCAAAGAGTAGAGACATGAGCATTATTTTTTTTCATTCTTTAATGAGTCCCCATCCTTCATGCAATAAAGAACACTCTAAACAGAATCCATTGTATCGATAAAACAATACATTTATTAGCAACAATAATGATGATTAATCTATGATCACAAACTTTAAAACCCTATTCATAACTTTTATATAAAATTTATAATTAAATCTCATTAAACTTATTACGAAGGCTTCACTCCTCTTCGCCCTAAGAGACGAAACATCTACTCCTGAAAGTCTGTAAACAATCCGTTCTCTTAAGTGGATTTAAGCTGCTAACCATTTCATGAGATTCACTTACAAAAGAATACAGCGGTAAGTCCTATTTTGAATATTTACTCCATACTCTAAAAACACTTAATAGATCAATTTTATATGCCTTATCTCACCACACCTTAAATGACAGTGTTTTAACGAAATAGAATAAATCTTGCCTTAAATACTCTGTTTAACCTTGTATACTTGATTGATGCAAAAATAAAATGAACAAAAGAGCATCATCGTATTTTCGAAAGGTATGAATCGCTCCATCATAAAAAAACAGTCCTTATAACATAACAGACAATTTGAAAAAATCTTTTTATATAAAAGGGATCACCGTTGTACCAGGAGGCAATTTTGCCTCATCTTCAGGCTCGACATGAATAGAAATACGCACATTATCAAATTCTTTTTGAAGAACAGCTTCGATTTTATCACAAATTTTATGTGCTTCTCCTACCTGCATTATAGCAGGCACAACCAAATGAAACTCTATAAAAGTAACCCTCCCAGCAACACGCGTCCGTAAATCATGGACCTCAAGCGCACCCGATGCATTTGCAGAAATCAGCTCCCGAATCCGCATGCTTTCATTCAATTCAACGCCAACATCCATTAATCCCTGAACAGCACTTCTAATCACCTTCCAGCCCTGTAAGAGAATATTAACGGCAACGATTATCGCTAAAATTGGATCTAAAGCTCCCCATCCTCCGACAAAACCAGCAATCAAACCAATTAAAATTGCAAGCGACGTAAAAACATCAGTTATAAAATGTACTCCATCAGCTTTAAGAGCCGGTGAGCGATGGAGTTTTCCCTGCCCAATAAGAACCATTCCCCACATACAGTTTATGACAGTTGCAATAAGATGAATAGCAAGCCATATTCCAGGCTTCTGCAACAATTTAACGGTAGAAAGAGCTATCCATGCTTCTCTTAAAATAACAATTGCCGCAATAATAATGAGTACCCCTTCAAGAATTGCGGAAAAATATTCCGCTTTATGATGCCCAAAGGGATGATCATGATCTGCTGGCTTCATACTCACTTTAACAGCCCACCATGCTGCTAATGACGCAAGAATATTAACGATTGATTCCAATGCATCAGAATAAAGTGCAACCGAACCTGTGATGTGATATGCCCAATATTTCAAAGCAAAAACAATACACGCAATAAAAATAGAGTATAAAGTTAAGCTTTGTATATTGATTTTTACATCCATGAACCTCATCCTTTTCTTCACGAAATAGGGAATTAATATTTTCAACCATATCATTATACTTTTGGCATAACGACGATCTTTCCTCAATATTACAGAAGCTTCATCATACAATAAACGCCTCAGCTCACCATTATTATCGTAAAAACTGCTCAGTTACACGAACAGCACCAATAAATAAAGAAGAGAGAAAATAATAGAAAGAAGAGTTTTCCCAAGAGCAATCAAACACATAACCTTCATTATTAATCGTTTTCTGAATAACTTAAAGCCATCTCACTTCTCATAAACGAAAAACTTGTTTTTGCTCAAATCTATCATGATCATGCATTATTTTTCAGTCTTATGATGTGCATTATAACCCATCTATAAGCCATCTTTGCACCTTAGAAAAAATATCTTAGCACTCTACGGTAACTTTACAGGTCAACTGGATTTTAAAATATGATTTACTAAAAAATTTAGATATAAAAAGAAGAACAATGATTACCCTCAAAAAAAAGAATCTGGGCATTGGGGACCCAGATTCTTTTCCCTTAGAAATTAAGGGCATACAGAACTTGGGAAATAGCGGGGACCCAAGACACTGCACCCGATACAAGAAAAATATATGATTCCGTATCAGTATTTTTACATTATACCTATGGTTGTATATTGTCAACATAAATTCTACCATAAGTTTTAAAAAATATTTTTTTATCTCTTCTTTTTAAATAAAACAAATTCTAACATCTGGAAATCATAAGAAAAAAGCACTAAAAATCTCGCATGCATTTGAATATCATAACAATCAATGAAACAGATGATCCACGCCTAAAAGCCTATCATAATATCCGTGAAAAAGATCTTGTTGGACGGCAACATCAATTTATTGCTGAAGGCAAAGTAACATTGTCCGCATTACTACATTCGAAAGAGTTTTCTGCCATCTCACTGCTCATCGTAGCAAACCGTCTCTCTGGACTTCTACCGCTTTTAGAAAAAACACAGCCTCTATGTCCCATTTATTGCGTTCCACAAAAAGTTATGGATAATATCACCGGCTTCCATGTTCATCGTGGTGTTCTGGGTATTGGTAAACGCAAAATACTGCCACCCTTACAAAGTTTTTTACAACATCTTCCAGAAAAAGCTTTGATTCTTGTTTTATGTGGTATCTCGAATCACGATAATATGGGATCAATTTTTCGTAATGCAGCAGCCTTTGCCAGTAATGGCATTATTGTCGACAAAACCTCATGCGATCCACTTTATCGCAAATCAATAAGAGTGTCTGCCGGCGCTGCTTTAAAAGTACCCTATACGCAAAACGCTGATATAGATGACATTATAGCTGCTCTAAACGATGAAAACTTTCATCTTTATGCACTCTCCCCTTCTGCCTCACACACTCTCAAGCAAGCCAACAAAACCAAAAGAATGGCACTTATTTTTGGAACAGAAGGCGATGGCTTACCACCCCATATACTACAACAATCAAACACCTTACGTATTCCCATGACTGACGGTTTTGACAGCCTTAATGTTGCCACAGCCTCAGGTATTGCACTTGCTCATTTTACCAACTTTGACCACTAAAGATGATAACACTTCAAGTTATAAAACATACCCAATGTTGTATGTTATCTATCAGTCTCCAATAATATTGCCGTTCCCTAGCCTTTGAAAGCATTGATAAAAAACATTTTTACATTTTCTTTATCATCACTTTCCACACCCTAACCCCGCTTATGACGTGTAAAAGATATAATTTTGATGGATTCAATCATAAAACAAACTTTCAATGAGAAAATCTTCCGGAAGTCTCTCATTCAAGTTTAAGATTAAAAAATATCATTATAAATCAATTTACTATGCTTTATAAAGCTGTTGTTTTTAGTTCTGAGGAAACAGAATCTTTTGTTTCGAGATTACATAAAACGCGCTTCAACATCATTTCAGTATCGGCTGCACGTTCTGAATGTGTTACAAATCCTCCCCCAAGAATACGCGCCTCATGACCATTTCCATCATAAAGAACGCAAGCTTGCCCTGGTGCCACACCATTTTCACATTCCAATAAATCAACGGAAAAAATACCTTCTTTATAATGTAAGCGCGCAAGGTGAGGAGGACGCGTTGAACGCACCTTTACAGCCACCTCAATACCTTGAGAAGGGAAATTATCTAACGACTCATCACCAAGCCAATTCACATCACGTAAAAAAAGCTTATGCGTTTCTAACATTTCACGCGGTCCAACAATAACACGTGCATTTTCCACATCGAGATAAACCACATAAAGCGCTTCACCCGTTGATACCCCAATACCACGACGTTGACCAACCGTATAATTAACAATTCCCGAATGTTTACCTAAAATCTTTCCATCAATATGGACAATAACGCCAGGATTAGCTGCTTCTGGACGCAGTTTTGCGATAACATCTGAATATTTTCCTTGTGGAACAAAACAAATATCCTGACTATCATGCTTATTGGCAACCACAAAGCCCATTTCTGCTGCCATTTCACGAACGCGGGCTTTTGGAAGGTCACCAAGTGGAAAACGCAAATAATCAATCTGTTCTTGTGTCGTTGCAAAGAGAAAATAACTCTGATCACGATCATTATCGAGAGGACGAAAGAGTGCTCGATGCGCTCCGTGGGAACGCGAACGAATATAATGTCCCGTAGCCAAAGCATCTGCTCCCAATTCGCGTGCCGTTGTTAATAAATCAGCAAACTTAACCGTTTGATTACATGCAATACATGGTACTGGGGTCTCTCCATGAGCATAACTTTCTGCAAAAGGATCAATAACAGCTTCGCGAAAGCGCTTTTCATAATCAAGAACATAATGCGGTATTCCTAGTGTTTCTGCAACGCGGCGTGCATCCTCAATATCTTGTCCTGCGCAACACGCCCCCACCCGATGCGTTGCTTCCCCATGATCATAAAGCTGCAACGTAATGCCAATAACATTATACCCTTCCTTTTTCAAAAGACCTGCAACAACCGATGAATCAACCCCCCCCGACATTGCAACAACAATGCGAGAATCCTCAGGTTGTCCTGGTAAATCAAGACTGTTTAAAAACATGTATTCATTCTCTATTTAATGCTCTGTTTAATGGCTAGCCATATGTTGACATTCTGATGCACGCTCTTTAGCACTTTTACACGATTGATTGTCTTTATATTATTTTTTTATCCTTTCCACAACCATAGGCATTACTTTCTTAAAAGCTGCTGCAAACAAAAAAAGAATGATGGAAATAAGGCATAATGGTAATCGTTTAGGAGAAAACCTTTTTTCTCTTTTGAAAAATCCGGTAAAATATTGCAAGAATCTCTTCTACACACTTCAACTTGAGCTTCTTTTTACATACCCAATCACTTTATTAATTTTTTCTTTCAGCGCTTTTAGCTCTTTTTTAAATTTCATGCTCTATAAACGAATCAAGTCCTTGACTAAAGGTAGAGGATACGAATGAGCAACTTGATAAAAACACAAATGAAATATGTTATTGGGCCAGATGGAAGTCCGCTTACAATTGCCGACCTACCGCCGCAAACAACACGGCGCTGGGTGATTCGTCGCAAAGCTGAAGTTGTTGCGGCTGTCAGAGGTGGATTGTTAAGTCTTGACGAAGCGTGCCACCGTTATACTTTGACTGTAGAAGAATTTCTTTCATGGCAAAGTTTAATCGATGAACACGGTTTAGCGGGATTACGAACGACCAAGATTCAACACTACAGGCATTAAGTTGCCATTGATTAATAACATAAAGCAATCTATAAAACAGCCAAACTTGATAAAAGTTTGGCTGTTTTATACTATATCCAAAAGATAAACCTGAAAGAATGGATTTTTCAATAATTGCTTTTATCATCCAGCCATTAAATTAGCCAACCATTGAATTAGATTGAATCAAAATATCCTTATCATCCGCAGCAATCTTCTTTTCTCGTGCTTCCAAAAGCTGTGCACGTTGCAGCTCTGTATTAGCTTCATGGAGAGCAATTTCAGCATTTGTTTTTTGAAGTTCTAAATCACGAATTGAATTGATCAGATTATCACGTCTTTGCCGCGCTGCACGCGCAAAAGCAGAATAAGCAAAATGGTGAACATCATTGTTTCCAGATTTACGTTCTTCATGAGTAATCTGTGCTTCCAACTCTAACACCATTCGTTCAAATTCTGCGATCATCATCTCAAGCTGTGCAATTTCACGGCGCTTTCCACGCACTTGAAACATCCTCAATCGCACCATATTTTCTCGTGGCTTCATACTCACTACTCCTTGATTGCGCCAACTCAAAACTCGCATTCACACCCAATAAATATCTTTTAGTTATATATCTATCCGACAAAAACAGTCTATTAACTTGAAATTATAATAATTTTTGCCTTGCATTAAAGCATCTGAAAATACAATCTGCTTTAAAGAGCAATAACTATTTCTTTAACTTTTCCCCCATTATAAACTGAAGAGGTTTAAAGCTCAGTAAATAAACACTGAAATTGTAAAAAAGTAATTTATAAAGCTCTTTTACAAATTTTTTTAAGTTAAAGTTTATAGAAAAAGCCCTCCTTTTTTATTATGTTAAAAAATATAGGATTTTTCTAAAATAATTTTGTAGCCTCTTTCAAAAATAAAAATATTTTGTTAACCACTATCATGGATAGTGGGGAATTTAGTAGTGATTGTTACGCGTACTACTGAAATGTTCATAAACGCTTTGTTATAAGTGTTTGATTTAATGAATTGTTTTTATAACAGTGGTTTTGCTAACTGATATAAAATAGAAATGCTCCTTATGATTCGTGAAGGAGCAAAGTGAGGGATCTAAAATGCGCGTATTATTAATTGAAGATGATAGAGCAGTTACTCAAAGCATTGAGTTGATGTTAAAGTCGGCTAACTTTAATGTTTATATCACTGATCTGGGTGAAGAAGGTATCGATTTAGGAAAACTCTATGATTATGATATCATTTTGCTTGATCTGAATTTGCCTGACATGTCAGGGTATGATGTCTTGCGGACTCTAAGGTTGGCAAAAATAAAAACTCCTGTCCTAATCCTTTCTGGTATGAATGCCATTGAAGACAAGGTTCGTGGTTTTGGCTTTGGAGCAGACGACTATATGACGAAGCCTTTTCATAAGGATGAGCTCATTGCACGTATCCATGCAGTTGTTCGTCGTTCAAAAGGACATGCACAATCGGTTATTGTTACCGGAGATCTCACCGTTAACCTTGACACAAAAACTGTCGAAGTTGCAGGGCGCCCTGTTCACTTAACCGGTAAAGAATACCAAATGTTAGAGCTTCTCTCTTTACGCAAAGGTACCACCCTTACCAAGGAAATGTTTCTCAATCATCTCTATGGTGGAATGGATGAACCAGAACTAAAGATTATCGATGTTTTTATTTGTAAATTGCGGAAAAAATTGGAAGCAGTCTCTTCCAGTGTAAATTACATTGATACAGTTTGGGGACGTGGTTATGTATTACGTGATCCAGTTGAAGAGAACGTACGAAAAACCGCTTAAGCAGTGAACATGCACATTGTAAAATCTCGGAGTGTAGCGGGCCGAGATTTTTTCCCGAGATCTTTTCTCTGTTAAAAGTAGAGAACTCGCACACTAAAAATCTCATATAGAAAGCGCTTAAAGCTTAAGAAGTAACCACACCCAATTTACACATATAACCTTATCGCTCATAAGTTCAATCGAAGCCACTTTTCCCAACACAGCTTAAGCGCTTCTCTCTTATTCAAAGCTTTTTTACACTTTCTAAAACAATACAACCATCACTTTCATCAATATTTATTTTCATCTCTGTCATCTGAGCAAGTAACATTGTATAATAAAATTGGATGACATGTGCATCAATAAGCTCTTCTTGAACTTCTCCACGAAATAACGCAAGAAAATGAGGGGGTATACGGAGAGTTCTACCGAAAACCTCAAATCGAAAAGAACGTTTATTTTCTTCTTGCAAAATCATAACAACAATTTCACCACCACGAGAAACTGTTGCGTTTGCAATCAATAATAAATTAAGCAAAAGTTTAACTTCATCTTTTTCTAACAATAAAGAAGAAGCTTGCCATTTTAAAGTTGCTTTTTCTTCTTTCATATATTGTTGAGCAACCTGCTCTGCAGTCCGTGTATCTATTTGTCCTCCACTTGCACCAGCAAAACCAAAAGCCAATCGCGCAAATTGTAGACGTGCAGCAGCACTCGCAACGGATAAACGCACCAATTGTAAAGCATCTTCTTCAGCTCCTCCTTCATCATAAAGCTCCATTGCATTTTGAATAGCCCCCACAGGTGAAATCAAATCATGGCAAATACGACTACAAAGCAAAGCAGCAAGATCCATAGGCTTCAAAGAAATATCTAACGTCATAATGATTGAAAACTCCTAGATTCAAAAAAACAAACTTTATTTTAAAGAAAAACTCTTAACATCTGATGCATAATAGGAAACATTAACAATCATGCTAAAAAATTCAGAAATAAATTCAAGAATTTAAATAACCTTATATCTTATTTTTTATTTGAATAGAATGAAAATTCTAATATTATCTTTTTGTTTATCACTAATAAAAGGAGAAAACTCCATGGCTCTCTCTCTGCTCAAATACTGGTACAAAAATATTATATCTTTAATCTTCCTTTTATTCATCACCATAAACACTACACAAGCTCGACTAAAACCAATAGAGCAAAACGAACCTCATTATTCACTCCAAGAAATTATTGATTCTGGTCATATTTTTTTTGGAAAAACAGCCAGTGGTCTGGCTGTTGCAATTCAAAATATTTTTTCAAAATACGGTTATCCCAATGCCTATATTTTAGGAGAAGAAGCTTCTGGTGCCTTTTTTGCTGGATTAACCTATGGCGAAGGAATGGTTTTTACCAAAAGCTATGGTCAACATAAAGTTTTTTGGCAAGGTCCCTCAGTAGGATGGGATTTTGGCGGCCAAGGCTCCCGTTTAATGATCTTAGTTTACAATCTTAATGGCATAAATAATTTATGGAGACGCTATGGTGGTATTTCAGGTTCGGCCTATTTAATTGCAGGTGTTGGTTTTCATGTCCTAAAATACCACAATACCTTGTTAATCCCAATACGTACAGGAGTCGGCGCACGCCTTGGTATCAATATAGGATATTTAAAATTAACACATAGACCGACATGGAATCCGTTTTAAACGGTTTCTTATTTGAAAAGGGGTATTATGCTTATTCAATCATTTCTTTTTTTTATACTTGGAGTTGCTTTCACTTCCTGGTTACTGGTGCTTTTATCTCCTTTTATTTGGCGTAAAGCCGTTCATTTTGCGTATAAAGATGTTTGTGCGAAAATGCCATTATCACTCGCGGAAATAGAAGCAAATCACGATTTTCTTCGTGCACAACATGCTGTAGAATTAGCAAACAACCAACAAAAGTACGAATTTTTGCAAAAAAAATATGTCCAACAAAAAATACAACTGAGCCAAGTAACAGAACAATTTTATCGGCTATGCCTCCCCACAAAAGATACTCTCACCAAAGAAGCGATAGCAATCAAACAAAATATCGCCACACTATACACTTCCAAAGGAAAGACAAATGATGCGTGAAAAAGTCGCACACTATCAGCAACGCTTACAAAAAATCCAAACTCATGAGCTGGACACGACCGCTAACCACCAATTGCTAGAAGAACTCCGAGAAGAAACAAAAGAACTTGCAGCAACATTGGCAGCTCAAATAGCGCTACAAGAGGGGAATACATCACCCATCAACACATTGATTCAAAAATCCAAAAGCAAAAATGACCTAGCATCACGTATTCGCCAAAAAATAACTTTTCTCTCCAAAAGCCCTGTTAAATAAGTTATCTTTTAAAACACCTTAAATGAAGAGTAAAATCAACAAAGGTTCATTGTAACTTTCATAACCCAAATCCTTTTACTAAACGTGACTTTTTTGCTAAGCTAAAGGACAAAGTTTCTTAGCCCATACCGTTCTGTTAAAAAATATCTTCTTGTCTAGAAGCTTCACTTTCTAATCATATCACCGCTCTAAAGGACAACATTTCATAGGTCCTAGAAAGGAAATAATACCAAAACATTGGCCACACACTCTAACAAAAAATACCTTCTAAGATGGATCACCAATAAAGCTTTGACCATAATTTTAAGGATAAAAACACGCTCTCAAGAGTGATAAAAATCTCTTATTTTTTTGATAATCATATCCTGATCCGTTTGTGTCAAGTAAGGATGCATTGGTAAACTTAAAACACACTCTCCTAAAGACTCTGAAACAGAAAGGGAATCTTTTACATAAGGGAAGTGTTTATAAGCTGGCTGTTGATGTAAAGGAGTTTTATAATAAATCATTGTAGGGATAGAATTTTTTTGTAAAAAATCTTTTAATTTATCCCGTTCTTTTACCTTAATCGTATATTGTGCATAAGCAGAACGAATATTTTCTCCTATTTCTGGAACTGTAACAATATCTCTTAAGCCATTGGAATAGCGTTGAGCAATTTCTACACGCTTTTCCATTTCATCTTCAAAAATCGCAAACTTTTCTAGTAAAATTGCAGCCTGAATGCTATCTAGGCGCGAATTCATACCAATACGTACATTGTCATATTGCGTTTCACCTTTACCATGAAACAAAATAGAGCGTAAAAGTTCTGCAAAATGATCATCATTGGTCATCATAGCGCCTCCATCACCATAACATCCTAATGGTTTTGCAGGATAAAAACTTGTAGCAGCCACATCACCAAAAGCACCACACATAGTATTATCGCTTCTCCCCCCCATAGATTGAGCAGCATCTTCAATTACAAAAAGATTTTCCTTTGCAGCCACTTGAGCAATTTGCACATAGTCAGCAGAAAGCCCAAATAAATCAACGGCAATAATAGCCTTTGGCTTTAGACGTCCCTCTTTTTTTACCATTTCGATAGCGTGAGAAAGTTTTTCAACATCAATATTGAATGTATCAGGTAAAACATCGACAAAAACAGGTTCAGCCCCCACCAAAGCAACCACTTCAGCCGTTGCTGAAAATGTAAAACTAGGACAAAAAACAGCATCCCCTAGACCAATATTTTTAGCCATAAGAGGCATCTTCAAAGCATCTGTTCCATTAGCACATGCAATCACATGTTTAACGCCAAGATATTCTGCCAATTTCTCTTCAAATTCTGTTACTTTTGGCCCCAAAATATACTTACCACTAGCGACTACATGCGCAATTGCAGAATTAATTTTATCTTCAATACGCGCACGCTGCGCCCCAAGGTCGATGAATTGCATATTAACTCCATTGATCATCACAAGAATGCAAAAGCGCTACCTATCTCTTTTATCTATCATAATTGACATCAGCAGCTGTTAAAATCCGTAAAACAGCAACAGCATCATCACCATTTGTACGAGGTGATTGACGCGTTTCAATACAATGAAGGAAATGCCGTAATTCGCAAGTAAGCGGCAAATCTTCACAAACATCAATGTAATTCAGCTCATCCATGCTAAAAGCCCACTCTTGATTTTCTTTCCAAACGGCAAAATGGTGCATTGCCAATTTACGACTCCACGGTTCCATATCATCAAAAACGAGTATAGCCTTTGTTCCAACAACAGTTAAACGCCTCTCACGATAAGAACTCAAGCGTGAAGTAAAAAGATGACTACGCACACCATTTGGAAAAATCATATGAATATGAGAAAAATCAGAAATCTGATCAACGACAGCAGCCCCCTCACCGCGAATTTCGGAAGGTTCACATCCTGTCAACGCCAAAATCATTGAAAGATCATGAGGGGCAAGATCCCATAAAGCATCACTGTGTGTGTGAAATTTTCCAAAGCCTAATCTATGAGAATAAATATATCGCACATCTCCCACATCTCCGTTTTTCACCAATTCACACATTTTTTCAAAAGCTGGATGAAAACGCAAAATATGGCCCACCATAAAAACTCGCTCATAGGCCTCAGCCTCCTGAACTTGGCGTTTAGCATCAGAAACATTCAAGGCTATTGGTTTTTCCACCAAAACATCTTTACCATTTTTAACAGCACGGAGCACATTTTGCGTATGCAATTGTGGCGGCAACGCTAATACCAGCGCATCAATATCTCGATGAGTAAAAAGATCATCTGGTGTAACAACCTCTACACCATACAGTGTTGCAAAACTAGCAGCACGATCATTATCAATATCAGAAACTGCTGCTAAAGCCCCGAGAGAGTGGAGTGTCCGTATATGATTTTCACCCCAATGACCGCATCCTAAAACCGCTACACGTGGCACCATTTTCATGCCTTACCTTACTTTATCATATGAAAATTACACTTTTACATATCGAGGATAAAATAGAATGACAAGAGAAAAGCTTAAAAACGATGCTTGACATCTTACTATTCTACCCCTTATATCCGCAAAAGATGTAATTATTGACAATTATGATTGCTTATTTTGGCGGAGTAGCTCAGTAGGTTAGAGCAGAGGAATCATAATCCTTGTGTCGGGGGTTCAAATCCCTCCTCCGCTACCATTACTTTTTTATTGTGTGTGTAGTTTGCCAGCAGTGTAGCTGTAGCTTGCCAGCAGGTTTTGTATATTTTGACACTAGGTTTTGTACCAATTTATTTTTTTTCAAAGAGTTTTTAAGGGGTTCTCAAAGGGTCTTCAAAGACCTTTCAAAGATCATTTAAAGCCTCTTTTTCTTTTCTGCTCAAAATCGCAATTTGAGATGATCAATCATTGAGTTGGAATCGTATTATTTGAGAAGCAGCGTATATAAGATGGTATGACTTCTTTTAGCATAAATTGACTGATGATTTTTCTGTATCCTAAGCACATTATTCAGGACATTATTAAATAAGAGAAGCGTTTAAGGAATTCGGTCAACTTGACCAAATTGCTCTTCAGTATGCAATTGTGCAATGTTTGCACCATTGCTCCTTTGAGGAATTGGGTAAACAATACCCTATTGCTGTACTCATGCAATTGGTGCAAGTTGCACCTATTCCTCATCACGACCGATCAAAGGGTCAAGTTGTCCCTTTGATTTTCTGTCACTCAGAGGTTTCCTTTTCTCCTGCCTCTTTTCCCTTGTTTGGTGCCTCGAGTGTGATTTCTGTGGTGTATCCGCTTTGTTTTTCATAGCGGTGGGTGACGGTCGCGGCTTTCCATGGACCATTGATTTGCCCACGAAACCCTTGAAGGATGAGAGGTTGATCCGCCATGATTTCAGGGCGTCCCTCAAGGGTCAAAGAACCACTGCCTACAGCACGACACAACCTGTCCGACTCGGAAGCAGCAGCAGCTCGTGCTTCCTCCTCACAAGTGT
>NZ_JBHIRR010000006.1:0-127278 GCF_042197325.1 Bartonella sp. AA16NXGY
TGAAGAGCAGATGAAGATAGTTCTTGAAGATGCCAATAAGTATACGGATGAGAAAGTTAGTGGTCTTGTCAATGATGGTGTTAACGAGTCGAAATCCTATACGGATATGAAGTTTGAGACATTGAATTATGCTATTCAGGATGTTCGGAAAGAAGCAAGACAAGCTGCTGCTATTGGTCTAGCGGTGTCCAACTTACGTTACTATGATATACCAGGATCTTTAAGTGTTTCATTTGGGAGTGGTTTATGGCGCAGTCAATCTGCACTTGCTATTGGTGCTGGTTATACATCTGAAGATGGAAATATTCGCTCGAATGTATCTGTGACAAGTGCTGGAGGTCATTGGGGAATAGGTGCTGGAATTACTCTGAGGTTGAGATGATAATAGAAAAAATGGCTGTTATTGTAAAAACGAGAAGTATGTTAGTAAAGGTTCTGCTGTTTGCTCTTGCCTTAATAGGCAAGAGCGAAAGCTTTGCCAACGAGAACAATAATATTTATACAGTGCATCCACCGCACTTATCGATACCTAAGGGAGAACCTGGCGAAACACGTCGAATTATTATGCAGTTTTATGATTGGACTTTGATTTGTGACGAAAAACAAAAGCTTAAACATAAGCAAGGTATATGTAATGTGACACAGACGGTTCATGATCAAGAAGGAAATACCATTTTTAGTTGGTCTCTTGTTTCTACGACAAGTGGTCAAGCAGTGATGCTTTTTCGAACATTGCCAAATTCTGATATAAATGTTCCGATTCAAATGTTTGTAAAAGGTGTTAAAAAACCTGTTCTTATTAATTATACGCAATGTAATGAAACGGTTTGTTTGGCACAATCACCTGTAGGGCCGGTTTTGACTAAACAAATAGAGCAGAACAATAAGGTACGTATTTCCTATAAAACTAAAGAAGGTAAGGTATTTTCTTTTACTGTACCATTTAAAGGGTTAAATGCAGCACTTAATTCTTTCCGTCCTTAGAATTCATCGAGTATTTTTAACAAGAGTCATTTTTCCATAAATTGTTGTATTATATTTCTGAGTGTAAATTATAAGGTCAAATAAGTAAGAAGTTTTATATAATATGATATCGAGGTGATTTATTGGAAAGAGTGAGAGTTTTATGAATATAAAGTCACAGTAAGTTATTTATATGTAATAGAAAATAAAGTTAGTGTTTCCCGTAATGCTTAAAGAATGATTTCGTTAGTTATTAAAAGTAAAAAAGATTAGAAATACTCGATTTATTCCTTACAATAATGAGTAGACTAAATTCTTTTTTTAAGCTTAAAATGGATTTTTAAAGCGGTCTGATTAAGCATTAATATTTTTCAGATAAATTTATAATTCTAGAGTTTTTTTTGAACGATAGTTTTTATTGGTATTCACGAAATAACAGCTATTGTAATTGCATTTTGTAGTACTACGGAACTTTTATTCCAGCATAATCAAAGCCATTTCATTGCATATAACAAACGAGGTTTGTGTGTGGATAACAAAAAAAATTTTTTTCTTATAAATCGTACTAATGTATAGGTTGTTGTAACCTTAAGAGTCAGCAAATAGTATGATAGTGTAGGTTTGTTACAATAGAGGTGTGCTCCGTGTGAATGGTATCAAGAAAAGAGCATAATTTATAAAAATTGATGTGAACGTAAACGATTAATTTATAGTTTTAAGTTCATAAAGAGATGCATGATTTCACGGAAACAACCGAAAGATTATACAAAAAACTGAATGATGTTAGTGTAGAAAATTTTAATGATAGAAAAAGAAAGAATGATTTCTTGTATATATCATTTGATGCTGCATTATTGCTTTATTTAGGAATGAGCAGAAGAGTTTTCGCGTTTATTTATTGGGGGACGCTCAAGGGATAAGGGACATGACCCCGTTAAATTATGGTTCAAAAGAGTTAAAGCAAGGAGAAATATACGATACCAAAGCAGATCAATTGTATGATCAGTGCGGTAGTAATACAAATAATCTTTCTGCATTGTCACGAACAGAGGCATACTCTGTCCTTGTTGATATAAAGAGACAACAGAGAAAAAAACATTATGAACAGAAACAGGTTTTTGTTCAATCTGAGGCAGCTTTTGAGTTTCATAATCAGATAATGATAGGTGCTCAAAAAACAAAAAAACTCAAAGCACCTTTTCTTCGACGGTTCCATCCAGTAAAATCTCCACCTCTTTATGCGGCACTTGATCTCGGAACAAATAATTGTCGTCTTCTTATCGCATCTCCCAGTAAACCTGGATATTTTCGTGTTGTTGATGCTTTTTCTCGTATTGTACGATTGGGAGAAGGTTTAATAAATAACGGTTTTCTTAATACACAAGCTATGGATCGTGCGATTGAAGCATTAAAGATTTGTCATTTAAAGCTAAAACAAAGGCATATTAAGCGTTATCGCTTGATTGCAACGGAAGCTTGTCGTTCTGCAGAAAATGGTAGACATTTTATTCAGCGTGTTTTGGAGGAGACAGGTCTTGAATTGGAAATTGTTGATCGGCAAACAGAAGCGCGTTTTGCTGTTACAGGGTGTAGTACACTTGTTGAACCAAATACTGACGCAATTGTGCTTTTTGATATTGGAGGAGGATCATCAGAAATTGTGCTACTTGATGTTTCTCAAAAGCGTTCTTTTCGTTTAGCTCGACAAATTATCGCTTGGACTTCTCTTCCTGTTGGTGTTGTTACGCTTGCTGAACGTTTTGGAGGGAATGATATTAGCTTAGACGATTTTGAAAAAATGAAAAGTTATGTGCGAGGGTTATTAAATAATTTTTCAGATCGTCATAAATTAGGAGAGTTAGCACAAGGTTCAAAGTTTCATCTTTTGGGAACCTCCGGTACGGTTACGACTTTAGCAGGAATGTATCTTAATTTAGAGCGTTATGATAGGAAAAAAGTGGATGGCATTTGGATGAAGGATGCAGACATTACACTTATGACACAACGTCTATTATCATGGGATATAGAAAAACGTGTCATAAGTCCTTTTATTGGGCGCGAGAGAGCAGATTTAGTTTTAGCTGGTTGTGCAATTTTAGATGTTATTCGGGAAGTTTGGCCAAGTCAGCGTTTAAGAGTTGCTGATCGTGGATTAAGGGAAGGAATTTTGATAGAGCTAATGTTACGCGATGGGGTATGGTGTCGTCGTAGAAAGAGCAGAGATTTCAAGTGTTAGAGAATTAAATATGGAGACAATGAATAACGATGAAAAAAACAACAAAAACACCGAGAGGTGGCTATGGAGGTTCAGGGTCACATGAATTATATCAGCGCGTAAAAAAGAAAGCAGGAACCATTAAAGCTTCATCACGACGATGGTTAGAGAGGCATCTGAATGATCCTTATGTCCATCAATCAAAAGTAGATGGGTATCGTTCGCGTGCGGCTTATAAACTCATTGAAATTAATGAGCGCTATAGGTTTTTGAAAAAAGGTCAAAAGGTTATTGATCTAGGAGCAGCACCTGGGGGCTGGTGTCAGGTGGTTGAGCGTATAGTAGGGTCAAGTGATGAGGATCCTAGCGTTGTTGGTATTGATTATTTACATGTTGATCCATTACCTAGAGTTGCCATGTTGGAAATGGATTTTTTGCATACAGATGCACCGCAGAAATTAATTGAAACTTTAGGGACAAAACCGGATGTGGTTCTTTCTGATATGGCAGCGCCAACAACAGGTCATCGTCAGACGGATCATTTAAGAACGATTTATTTATGTGAAGTTGCGGCTGATTTTGCTCTTTCGGTTCTCAAGCCTGGGGGATATTTTTTAGCAAAGGCTTTTCAAGGGGGAGCAGAAAACACTCTTCTTGCAAGATTAAAACAGCATTTTAAAAAAGTCTACCATGTTAAACCACCCGCAAGCCGATCAGAATCAGTAGAGCTTTATCTTCTAGCGCTTGAATTTAAGGGAAAAACAAAAATACAAGAATAGCACCTTCTTTTAAGAAGACTTAACTTTACTTAACCTATTTAAATGCGATGATTTTTTTCTCAAAGAGTTATCAGCGATAGTGACAGTTTTTCTGTTATCAATGATGAAAAACTGGTAAAATTAATGTATTGCCTATAGAGGTAGAGAGATTGATTCCTCAGTGAGTGTTTCCAATGAAATTTCTTGATCAAGCTAAAGTTTATATTCGTTCTGGTAATGGAGGTTCTGGAGCAGTATCATTTCGCCGTGAAAAATTCATAGAATTTGGGGGGCCTGATGGAGGAAATGGAGGACGGGGTGGTGATGTCTGGGCTCTTGTTGTTGATGGACTTAACACGCTGATTGATTATCGCTACCAACAGCATTTTAAAGCAAAAACAGGGGGACATGGCAAGGGGCGTAATATGACGGGTGAGAAGGGTGATGATGTCATCCTTAAAGTTCCGGTTGGGACTCAAATTTTTGAAGAAGATAATGCAACGTTAATATGTGATTTAACGGAAGTGGGACAGCGCTATCGCCTTGCAAAAGGAGGGAATGGCGGTTTTGGCAATCTTCACTTTACAACATCGACAAATCGGGCACCGCGTCGTGCAAATCCAGGTTTGTCTGGAGAAGAGCGTGCAATATGGCTTCGTTTGAAGTTAATTGCTGATGCGGGACTTGTTGGTTTACCCAATGCCGGAAAATCAACTTTTTTAGCTTCTGTAACGGCGGCAAAGCCAAAAGTTGCAGATTATCCTTTTACCACTCTACATCCTCATCTTGGTGTTGTACGAATTGATGGTCGTGAATTTGTTTTGGCTGATATTCCAGGATTAATTGAAGGAGCGCATGAAGGTGTGGGAATTGGAGACCGTTTTTTAGGACATGTGGAACGTTGTCGTGTGCTCCTTCATTTGATTTCTGCTCAAGAAGAAGATGTAGCAAAAGCGTATCAAATTGTGCGTCATGAACTTGAGGCATATGGAAATAATCTAAGTGATAAGACTGAAATTGTAGCTTTAAGCCAGATAGATACTCTCGCTCATGAAGAGCGTGAAGCTAAACGGGAAGCTTTGCAAAGAGCAGCGGATCAACCAGTTATGATGTTTTCTGCGGTTAGCCGCGAAGGTTTAGAAAATGTGCTGCGTGCTGGTGCACATATTATTGAAATATCACGCAAAGAGGAGAACGGTGGGGATAGCAGGATTGATTGAGATGGCTGTTGGATCGCAAAAACTTACACACTATAAACGTATTGTGGTCAAGATTGGATCTGCCCTTTTGGTTGATCCTCAGGCAGGTTTACGGGTTGAGTGGCTTAAAAGCTTGATCAATGATGTTGTTGAATTGCACAAAAAAGGCGTAGAGATATTATTGGTGTCTTCAGGTGCTATTGCTTTAGGAAGGACATTGCTACAGCTTCCTAAGGGGGCTTTGAAATTGGAAGAAAGCCAGGCATGTGCTGCTTTGGGGCAAATTGAGTTAGCAAAAACCTATGGTGATGCGCTTGCTCAACATGGGCTCAAAACAGGCCAAATTTTGCTCACTTTATTTGATACGGAGGAGCGAAGGCGTTATCTCAATGCACGTGCAACGATTGAGACGCTTTTATATTTGGGAGCTGTGCCTGTTATTAATGAGAATGATACTGTTGCAACAACTGAAATTCGTTATGGTGATAATGATCGTTTAGCTGCACGTGTGGCAACAATGGTGAGGGCAGATCTTTTAATACTTTTATCCGATATTGATGGTCTTTATACAAAGTCTCCCCATAGTGATCCTACGGCTGAATTTATACCTTTTGTTGCATCCATTACGCATGATATCGAAAAAATGGCAGATGTTGCTGCTTCAGAGTTTTCACGGGGAGGAATGAAGACTAAGCTTGAAGCCGGAAAAATAGCTAATGCTGCTGGAACGGCGATGATTATCACCTCAGGCAAGCGTATGAATCCTCTTGCTGCAATTGACAAAGGTGAACGCAAGAGTTTTTTTGCGGCAAGTAAGAAATCTGTCAATGCTTGGAAAACATGGATTTCTGGTCATTTAGATCCATCTGGTGTTTTGACGATTGATCAAGGAGCCATTAGGGCTCTTGAATCAGGAAAATCATTATTAGCTGCAGGGGTTATTGGCGTTGAGGGAAATTTCCAGCGTGGGGATACGGTTGCAATTGTTGGTACAGATGGAGTTGAGATTGCGCGTGGACTTGTAAGCTATGACAAAGATGAGGCTGTACGCATTATAGGACATAAAAGTGAAGAAATCGAAGCTATTCTTGGGTATGAGGCGCGCTCTGCTATGGTGCATCGTAATGATATGATTGTACGTTGCTTGACCAATACTGTTTAAAAAAGTTACTTTTGTTTTTATTGTTTTGGCAGAGTGGATGTTACGATGACTTTAGAAGAAAAAATGAAAGATATGGGACAAAAAGCACGCTATGCCGCTGCAGCATTGGCTATTGCTTCTTCTGAGCAAAAGAACAATGCATTAGAAATGATCGCTTTAAGTCTAGAGGCTCAGTCAGATGAAATTTTACGGGCGAATTGTCAAGATTTAGAGAATGCTGCTCAGAATAATTTGAAAGCTGCAATGATTGATCGGCTAAAATTAGATGATTTGCGTTTACGTGCAATGATAGACAGTGTTCGCCAAGTTGCTCGTTTATCTGATCCTGTTGGACAAGTGATGGATGAATGGACGCGTCCAAATGGGCTTCATATAAGTCGTGTACGAACACCTCTTGGTGTGATTGGCATTATTTATGAAAGTCGTCCCAATGTTACAGTTGATGCGAGTTCTTTGTGCTTAAAAGCAGGTAATGCTGCGATTTTGCGCGGTGGTTCGGATAGCTTTCATTCTTCTCATGCTCTTCATTTAGCTTTGGTACAAGGTTTAGAGCGCTCTGGTTTACCCAAAGATGCTATCCAAATGGTTGGAACGACAGATCGTGCTGCCGTTGGGGAAATGCTCAAAGGATTGGATGGAGCGATTGATGTGATCGTACCACGTGGTGGAAAGAGCCTTGTTGCCCGCGTTCAGTCTGATGCACGTGTTCCAATTTTTGCTCATTTGGAGGGACTTTGTCATATTTATATTGATAAATCGGCAGATTTAGATATGGCACGCAATATTGTTTTAAATGCAAAGCTGCGGCGAACAGGGATATGCGGTGCTGTTGAGACAGTTCTCATTGACAGCCAAGCATTAAAAAAATTTCTTCCTGTTTTAACTGCTTTACAGGAAAAGGGGTGTGAAATTCGTGCCACAGAAGATATTGTTTTTCTTATGCCAGATGTCAAATTAGCTTCTGAAGAAGATTGGTCGCATGAATATCTTGATGCTATTCTTTCTGTTAAAACGGTTGAGGGTGTTGAGGGAGCCATTGCTCATATCAAGCGTTATTCATCAGGACATACGGAATCGATTATTGCTGAGGATTTGGAAGTGGTGAAGAATTTTTTTAATCATTTAGATTCAGCTATTTTATTACACAATGCATCTACACAATTTGCTGATGGAGGTGAATTTGGTTTTGGAATGGAAATTGGTATCGCAACAGGAAAAATGCATGCACGTGGTCCCATAGGTGTTGGACAGCTAACATCATTTCAATATCACGTTAAAGGAAATGGTCAGGTTAGAGCTTGAGAACACCATTTTTTCCATGGAAAAATTGTATGCCACATGTTGAAAGATCTAATGTTGTGGGTCTTTTTGGTGGTTCCTTTAATCCACCGCATGCGGGGCATCTTCTTGTTGCAAAAATTGCCATTCGGCGTTTGCATCTTGATCAGTTATGGTGGATGATCACTCCAGGAAATCCTTTAAAGGATTGTACACAGTTGCTCCCTTTAGAGGAGAGAATGCGATTAAGTTTTAAACTTATTGACCATCCGAAAATTCGCTTGACAGGTTTTGAAAAAGCTATAGGGAGCAAAGTATCGGTAGATACGATTTTTCATATTCTTACTCATTACAGTGGCGTAAATTTTGTATGGATTATGGGGGCAGATAGTTTTGCGACGATACATCATTGGTATCGATGGCATGATATCGTCTCTATGCTTCCTATTGCGATTATTGATCGTCCTTTAGGCAATCGGTCAGCACTTTCCTCTCCTATGGCACATATTTATCGCCGTTTTCGTTTGGATGAGAGAGAAAGTAAGCGATTACCTTTTATCAAGCCACCAGTTTGGACTTATTTGCATGGACCTTTATCTTTTCAATCTTCAACAAACCTTCGTTTGAAGAAGAATGATTTTTCTTGAACATTTCATAAGATTCTGTTTCTCTTTAGAGAAGTCTCTTTTTTAGATTCCACAACGATAAGAAAGGATATTGATCTGAAAAACATTGCACACAAACACTCTTACGATACTATGCCTTCAAAAGAAAAAAAAGTTTTTTCTGTTAGTGAGAGTCTTGAAGTTATTCTCAAGAGTTTAGAAGATACAAAAGCAGAAGATATTGTTGCTATTGATATTCGAGGGAAGTCATCTTTGGCTGATTATATGGTCATAGCTTCAGCAAATTCGCAGCGTCATGTATCGTCTGTTGCTGATCATTTATTACATACTTGGAAAGATAGTGGGCAGGGGCTTGCGCGTGTAGAAGGGCTTGCTGGAGGTGACTGGGTATTGATTGATACAGGTGATATTATCATTCATCTTTTTCGTCCAGAAATTCGTCTTTTTTATAATTTAGAAAAAATATGGATGACGCCGGATTTAAACGATACGGCTTTGCTTCTCTTCGGAGATCATTAAAATGCAAATTTCTATTTTTGCGGTTGGTCGTATGAAAAGTGGGGCGGAGCAAAAATTAGTTCAGCATTATTTGGATCGTTTTTCTAAAATTTCTGGAGATGTAGGCTTTCATTTAAAAAAGTTACAAGAGATACCAGAAAGTCGTGCTCAAACAGTTTATCAACGTATGGAGGAAGAGGGGAGAAAACTTATTGAATTTTTACCTGAAAAATGTCGATTAATTGTGTTAGATGAGCGTGGAGAATCGATTTCGTCAATTTCTTTTTCTGAAAAATTGAGGCGTTATCGTGATGAGGGCATTCGAGATGTCGTCATTGCTTTGGGAGGACCTGATGGGCATAATGAACAAATAAGGAAGCGTGCTGATTTTCTTTTATCTTTTGGTTTGATGACGTGGCCACATCAAATTGCACGTATTCTTCTTACAGAACAACTTTACCGCGCTGTAACAATTGAAAATAATCATCCGTATCATCGTTTTTAATATTTTTGTTCAATTTTTAGCACTTATTTATATGTTTATTAATATTGTTTTAGCTGACACCATTTAAAGCATCTCTAATGTATACGATGAGGTGTCATGGTTTTTGCAAATGAAAAAGCTTCTTCATAGAAAGATGCTATATTTATATGAGGAGTGCGTCATATTTGTCATTCTGCTCTTGAGTATATTTTTTTGCTTTTCTGTATCGCATGCGGAAGATACAATGAGGAGTACGGAAGTCCATAAAGAATTAGGAGAAATTCGCCAAAATATTTCACTTTCGCGTGAGCGTGTTGCTTTTCTTATGCATCAAGTTGAGCATTTAAAAAAAGATCAACGTGTTTTGAGTGATGCACTCATAAAGGCGGCTAAAGAAGAACGTATAGTAGCAGATGATATTGCTAAAAGGGAAGAAAAGCTTAAAAAAATGATAGAAAAGCGGGTACAAGTCTATCAACGTTTAAAAAATCGTCGTGCTGAATTTGCGGAAGTTCTTGCAATTTTGGAGCGTATGGGATTGAATCCGCCTCCTGCTCTTATGATACAGCCAGAGGACGCGTTGGCTTCTATACGTAGTTCTGTTTTATTAGGTACCGTTATTCCTCAGATGCAAGAGAAAACACGAGATTTAACAGAAAAACTCAAGGAGTTGACCAATTTGAGTAATTCCATTACTACGGAATATAAGGCATTAAAGACAAAGCTGCAAAATCAAGCAGAGCAGCGAAAACGTCTAGAGCTTTTATTAGACCAAAAAAACAAACTACAAAAAAAATCAGAAAAAGAACTTACAGAACAGCAACAAAAAAATATTGCTCTTGCTAAAAAAGCGCAGTCTTTAGAAGAATTGATTTTAGAGCTCGACCGTCAGTCAAAACTTAGCTCTGATGCATCAGTACAGGTACGGAAAAGTTTGCAATTGTTAGAACAGTCCAATTTTGAAAGCCGAAAAGGTTCTTTACTTTTTCCTGTTTCAGGAAAAAGAATACATCACTCTAACAAAAGTTCGCAGATTACGCGCTTTGGTGAAACGATAGAAACAGAGTCAGGAGCTGTTGTTATATCACCTGTGGATGCTTTTGTTGCTTTTGCTGGGCCATTTCGTTCTTACGGACATTTAATCATTCTCAATGTTGGAAATGGTTATCATATCATTCTTACTGGAATGTCGAGAATTAATGTAAAACAGGGGCAGTTTGTTCTTTCAGGTGAGCCTCTGGGTATAATGGAAATGCAATTTATTTCAAACAGTGTTGCATTGGATATAGGAAAAACTTCTCCAATGCTTTACATTGAGTTTAGAAAGCAGGGAAAACCTGTAAATCCAACTCCTTGGTGGCAGACTGAAAAAATAAGAAGGAGCCAAAATGATTCGTAAAGTTATTCTTTTGGTCGCTGGGGTATTGCTCGGCGCCTGTTCAATGATTATGGTGCAGTCTGTTGCTGCGAATAATGAAGATAATGCATATAAAAAGCTAGCTATATTTGGCGATGTTTTTGAGCGTGTGCGTATGCAATACGTTACAGTTCCAGATGATAAAAAGCTTATTGAAAATGCTATCAATGGCATGCTCACATCACTGGACCCTCATTCATCTTATTTGAATGCTGAAGAAGCCAAGGATATGCGGGATTCTACGAAAGGAGAGTTCGGAGGTCTTGGTATTGAGGTCACTATGGAAAAAAACTTAATTAAAGTTGTTTCACCAATGGATGATACTCCCGCTTCAAAAGCAGGTATTCTAGCAGGAGACCTTATTTCAAAAATTGATGATGTACAAACGAATGGTCAAACATTGAATGAAGCTGTTAATAAGATGCGAGGTGCTCCTGGAACACCAATTACCTTAACAATTATTCGTTCTGGCGTTGATAAGCCATTTGAAGTGAAGATTGTTCGTGATATTATCAAAGTAAAAGCGGTGAAATATCGGGTTGAAGGTGATATTGGATATTTAAGAGTTATCCAGTTTTCTGAACAGACATTAAATAATCTTCTAGCGGCAATTAAAGATATCCAATCTAAAATTCCTGAAGATAAGCTAAAAGGTTACGTCCTTGATTTGCGGCTTAATCCCGGTGGGCTTTTAGATCAAGCTGTTAATGTTTCGAGTGCTTTTCTCAATAAAGGTGAAATTGTGTCGACTCGTGGGCGCAAAAAGAGTGATGTGACAAGATTTGATGCGAAGCCAGGTGATGTCATTAATGGAAAACCGCTCATTGTTCTTATTAATGGTGGTTCAGCAAGTGCTTCTGAAATTGTTGCGGGTGCACTGCAAGATCATCGTCGTGCAACAATTTTAGGGACGCAGTCTTTTGGTAAAGGATCTGTTCAAACAATTATTCCTTTGGGTGAAAATGGGGCTTTACGCTTAACAACAGCACTTTATTACACGCCATCAGGCACTTCTATTCAAGGAACAGGGATCACACCAGATATTATTGTAGAGCAACCACTCCCTGAAAAATATAAAGGTTATGATGTAAAAGTTGGTGAGTCTGCATTAAAAGGACATATCAAAGGAAAACGAGAGAGTAATAAAGGATCTGGTTCAGCTGCTTTTGTTCCCAAAGACCCTAAAGATGATATTCAATTGAATGAGGCTTATAAACTGTTACGAGGTGAAATGGCAAATGCAGCATTTCCACCAGATCCCAATAAGGATGTGTTAAAGTGAGAATTGATATCTATAGCTTGCGATTTTGAGGAATATTAAATGGATGCAGATATTAATTTGAAGATTCTTCCATATCGCAAATGTGTTGGGATTGTTGTCTTTAATCATGAGGGGAAAGTGTGGGTTGGGCGTCGTTTAATGATGCCCATTCATGCAGATGCAGATATTGACATATCTCATCGTTGGCAGCTTCCTCAAGGAGGGATTGATGAAGATGAAAAACCATTAGATGCAGCATATCGTGAACTTTATGAAGAAACGGGTATTCGATCTGTAAAGTTGATTAAAGAAGCACAAAATTGGTTCCATTATGATTTTCCACAAGAACTTATTGGGTGCACATTAACAAATAAATATCGTGGGCAAATACAAAAATGGTTTGCTTTCCAGTTTACAGGAAAGCTTTCTGAAATTGCGATTAATCCGCCACCAGATGGCAATAAAGCGGAATTCGATCAATGGAAATGGATTGATCTAGAAACCCTTCCGTTGATTGCTGTTTCTTTTAAAAAGCACGTTTATACGAAAGTTGTCAGCGAATTTCGAGGTAGCCTTAGACCATTATAAAAGCTATATGATTATGAGAAAGCTTTTTTTATTAAGATGCTTTATATTATAATAAATAATAAACATGTTTATCTTTTATGTAAAGAACAGGAATATAAAATGAAAAAGTTATTTAATTTACTTATAGTTTTTACTCTCTTGAGTATTTCATCTGTTGCATTTGCAACAAGTTCAAAGCCTCCTGCATCAAAAGATGCGGCAGCGACATTGCCAAATGGAGCTTCTTCTTTGACTGAAACCTACGGTTTGTGGACTATTAACTGTGGTATACAAGAAGGGAAAAGAATTTGTTTTATGCACCGTCAAGAAGTAAATGAGCAGGGGCGTGTTGTTGTGGCTATGGGCCTTACTCTCGATGCTGAGGGTGTTGTATCTGGTAATTTAACAGTTCCTTTTGGCATTTTGGTTTCTAAACCTGTTCGTTTACAAGTTGATGAGGGAAAAGCTGTTATCGAAACCGGTATCCGGACTTGTGTACCAGCAGGTTGTGTGGTTCCTGTCGTTTTTGACAAAAATCACGTAGCAGCTTTACGTTCTGGAAAACAGTTAAAGTTGGCGATGACAATTGCTGCTGCAGGTGAACCAGCTTTGAATGATTTATTTGTTCAGCTAGATGGTTTTAGCAGTGCTCTTAATCGTTTGACTGCTTTGCAGAAATAATTTTAAAACTAAAAGCGGCCTTTAAAAGGCCGTTTTTAGTTTGTTTGTTTTTTATAATTAATAATTAAAACGATGAGATTTAAGATTAATCCTATAAGGGATATTCAGATTTTTTGCCGTTTCTTCTATTTTATGTGCTATTTTTAATTTTGATATTTGTTTTCTAACTGCATCGTCATTAAATAGAGAGATGAAGAATTTAGATGTCTGGTTTTTATTCAAGAAAAAAGAGTATTGAAATATAAAACCATTTTTTGATACACAGACCTGCTTTAATGAAGGTTTTCTATACGCTCTTCTGTTTCCTTGATTGAAAGGGATGACGCATGATTTATGCATTGCTTCGAACGATTGATTTGATTTTTGAGATTTATATTGATATTTTAATCGCGAGTGTCATTTTTTCTTGGCTTTATGTCTTTAATATCATAAATTCGCGCAATCGCTTTGTTGTTTTGATAGGAAGCTTTCTATATCGTCTTACAAATCCCGTTCTAAGCCGTATCCGGCAAATTTTACCAAATTTTGGAACGATTGATATTTCACCTATTGTAGTGTTCATTATTATTTATTTTATTCGTACTTTTATGTGGCGCGTTTACGCAAACATGTATGTATAGAAATATTACTTGAGGCGAATACATGTTTTATCAAGTTGATAAAAATAACTTGATTTTGTTTGTATATCTCATTCCAAAATCATCTGTTGACAAAATAATAGGGGTTGAATGTAGGGATGGTGAAAAACAATATCTGGTTATACGCCTTCGTGCTGTTCCTGAAGATGGAAAAGCGAATAAAGCTCTCATTAAATTTCTTGCGAAGCAGTGGAGAATCCCATCTTCTTCTATTTCTCTGAAAAACGGTGCAATATCTCGCTACAAACAACTTTACTTTTCAACACATTTAGAAGAGCTAAAACAGATATGGCAATCCTTTAGAGATTACATCTCGTAGAAAAAATAAATAACAAAGCCTATAAAAAATAGGCTTTATTTTATTAAATCGTTATATTTTGTTATTGCGCTCAACAGCTTGCTTAATTAATTCATGAGCAAAGTTTTTATCACGCCATCCTTCAATTTTAGCCCATTTTCCAGGTTCCAGATCTTTGTAATGCTTGAAGAAATGTTCAATTTGTTTGAGTGTAATCTCGGGCAGGTCTGTATAGTCATGAATATTGATATAGCGTTTTGTTAATTTTGTAGTGGGAATGGCAATAATTTTTTCATCTTTACCACCATCATCTTCCATCATTAGAGCTCCGATGGGGCGAACATTGATAACACAACCAGGCATAAGTGGACGGGTATTACAGATAAGGACATCAATAGGATCACCATCATCTGAAAGCGTATGAGGGACAAAACCGTAATTTCCAGGATAAACCATTGATGTATGAAGAAAACGGTCAACAAATAATGCACCCGACTTTTTATCCATCTCATATTTTATTGGCTGCCCACCAAGAGAGACTTCCACAATAACGTTAATATCTTCTGGTGGATTTTTGCCTACGGGTATTTCCTTAATATTCATAGAGACATCCTTTCTGGAATATAGTGAGGCTCAATACAATTAAATATTTTACCAAAGAGATTATGAAATTAATTTGAAATTGATGCACGTGTTTTTTCAAAACGTTTACGTTCATTAGGATCAAGATAGAGCTTGCGGAGACGAATATTTTTAGGGGTTACCTCTACAAGCTCATCATCTTGTATCCACGATAAGGCGCGTTCTAACGTCATTTTAATGGGAGGCGTTAACTTTACGGCCTCATCTTTTCCAGAAGCGCGCATATTGGTGAGTTTTTTTCCTTTTAACACATTAACTTCTAAGTCATTATCTCGTGAGTGGATGCCAATAATCATACCTTGATAGACTTTCACACCCGCATCGATGATCATAGGTCCACGATCTTCAAGATTAAAAAGAGCATAAGCGACAGATTCACCGTTGTCATTTGAAATCATAACACCATTAACACGACCAGCAATGTCTCCTTTATAAGGTTCATAAGCATGGAAAAGGCGATTCATAATTGCTGTACCACGTGTGTCCGTTAAAAGTTCAGATTGATAACCAATGAGTCCTCGGGTTGGGGCATAAAAGACAAGGCGGACACGATTACCTCCAGAAGGACGTAACTCCACCATTTCGCCTTTACGTTCAGACATTTTTTGTACAACAATACCGGAATATTCTTCATCAACATCGATAACAACTTCTTCGATTGGCTCAAGAGTTATTCCATTTTCATCTTTTTGCATAACAACACGTGGGCGTGAAACACTAAGTTCAAATCCTTCACGGCGCATATTTTCAATGAGAACTGCAAGCTGTAATTCTCCTCGTCCTGAAACGTAGAAAGAATCTTTATCGGCTGATTCTTCAATTTTAAGAGCGACATTGCCTTCTGCTTCTTTTAACAATCGGTCACGAATGACACGGCTTGTTACTTTATCGCCTTCAGTTCCAGCAAGGGGACTATCGTTGACGAGAAAACTCATAGTAACAGTAGGAGGATCAATTGGTTGGGCAGTAAGGGGTTCATTGACAGTAGGATCACAGAAAGTATCAGCTACGGTACCTTTTTGCAGACCTGCAATCGCAACAATATCACCAGCACTTCCTTCTTCAATAGGTTGCCGTTCTAAGCCACGAAACGCTAAAATTTTTGAAATACGCCCAGTTTCTAAAAGTTTTCCATCTTGTCCAAGAACCTTGACATTTTGATTGGGTTTCAAAGAGCCAGAATGAATCCGTCCTGTAATAATTCGTCCCAAAAACGGATCCGCTTCAAGAATAGTTCCAATCATGCGAAACGGTCCTTCTGCTACACTAGGAGAAGGGACATGCTGCGTCACAAGATCAAATAAAGGACCTAATCCCTGATCTTTTGGTCCTTCAGGGGCTTCCGCCATCCATCCATCGCGTCCAGATCCATAAAGAATAGGAAAATCAAGCTGTTCATCGGTTGCGTCAAGAGCAGCGAAAAGGTCAAAAACCTCATTAATGACTTCATCAACGCGTGCATCCGGTCGGTCAATTTTATTAATAGCAACAATAGGGCGCAATCCTACTTTCAATGCTTTGCCAACGACAAATTTTGTTTGTGGCATCGGTCCTTCAGCAGCATCAACAAGTACAATGGCTCCATCAACCATATTGAGGATGCGTTCAACTTCTCCACCAAAGTCGGCGTGTCCTGGTGTATCAACAATATTAATTCGAGTATCTTTCCAAACAACAGATGTCACTTTCGCTAGGATTGTAATTCCGCGTTCTTTCTCAATATCGTTTGAATCCATCATACGTTCGCTTGTACGCTGATTATCACGGAAGTTTCCTGATTGCTTGAGAAGCCCGTCTACAAGCGTTGTTTTCCCATGGTCAACGTGGGCAATGATGGCAATGTTACGCAATTGCATAAATTTTCTTCTTTTCGTTTAATGAAATTTCATTTGAGGTAAAGTCTTTACATTCTTTGCCTGACTATTAGAAAACCTTTTACATGTTTTTTTATAATTTTGGAAGATGGAGGCAATATTTTTATGGCAAAACTATTTATCCAAGTCTTTAAGGCTCTATTGAGCTTCAATTTCTGAAGCTTCGTAAAAGTTTTTATAGTACGTATGTTCTATTCTCGAGCTAAGAATTATCCAAAAAATCACCGTCAACTTGATTTTTATCAATATGACACAAGGAATTTATATGAGCTCTTGTAAGAGTAAGTATAAAGCTAGCCATATTATTGTTGTTGTTTTGCAAAGAGATTAATAAAAATCCGGAATATCTCTCAATCCATAGCCAATTTATTGACAACTGTACAACATTCTTATTCTAAATAAAGCTTTTTCTTATTCTATAACTTGTCAATCAAAATCCAGATTTAATGCAATCGTGTATTTGAGGTAAATATTGAGACGATTAAGAATTTTATAAGAAGTTCTAGCTTTTGTATGCCAGATTAGGGCAAGAGTTATATCTGTTTGATTTATTTATGAACCCGGAATACAGTCTTATTTAGAAAGAATATGAAGGCATCCAAAGAAAATTCCCATCTTTGCTGTTAATCCAATTTATAATTTCAAAAGCATCTAAAGTAATATCTTTTAAACCATGGAGATAGTGCATTGCCTTACTTTTGTTAATTGCACTCTCTAATAGGAGTATGCTTTTCATGCCAAACAGAACACTTTAAACAGCATATACTTTTTGTTGCATATTCATGTACTTAAGAGAGATTGCTTAACGTACACTACATCCATTCCATGATAGAGCTCATAAATGATATAATATACGCGAATAGTATACTATTAACGCCTTTGTGAAGAAATATAAAGCCTGTTGAGTATCATCATGATTATTCTTTCTCAGCTGTCAATATTGCGCCAGTTTTTGATACGAGAGAGAGAGGATATAAGAAGTATTTTATTTTTTCTTGAATAGTTTTTAGACATACACCGATCTCGTTTGTGACTGGCAAGAAGATGACTTTAATCGATTTAATATGAGAAGCTTTATGATGAGGTAAAATTACGTTATTCGGAGCTGTTATTCAAAAAAATAATAAATTATCTATAGAGCGGTGCGCTAGAAAATAAATAATAAAGCTTATTCTCTTATGGAAAGAATCTTAGGTTACATGACAAGATTTTTCCATAAGTAAGAGTTTTTACTTTACATGTTTAAAGAAGAGTTCCTGACAAAATGAGAGAAGCTACAGAAAAATAGATTATAATGCCCATGACATCTACTAAAGTTGCCACAAAAGGAGCAGAAGCACTTGCTGGATCAAATTTTAAACCTTTAAGAATAAAAGGCAACATAGATCCAGAAAGAGAACCAAAGGTAACGATTCCAACTAAAGCTGTACCCACTGTTGTCGAAATAGCAATCCAATGTTGGCCATAGTCGTAGATACCTAGTTTTTGCCAAAGAGCAATGCGCGTAACACCAATAATTCCTAGTAAGAGACCAAGGGATAGTCCTGTTGGAATTTCACGAATGATCACTTTCCACCAGTCTTTCAACGTGAGTTCACGTAAAGCCAATGCACGGATAATAAGGGATGTAGCCTGTGAGCCGGAATTTCCTCCTGAGCTCATAATGAGAGGTATGAACAGTGTAAGAATAATCGCTTTTTCGAGTTCTGTTTCGAAATGTTGCATAGCGCTTGCTGTCAGCATTTCACCGATAAAGAGTAAAGCGAGCCAGCCTCCGCGTTTTTTCATCATTTCAGGAAACTTAATTTGCATATAGGGCTTATTAAGTGCTTCCATACCCCCAAATTTATAGGCATCTTCATTCATTTCATCGACCATAGTATCAAGCACGTCATCAACGGTTACAATGCCAATGACATGGTTACTTTCATCAACTACAGGCACAGAGAGAAGATCATGGCGCTGGAAAAGGCGTGCGATATCTTCATGATGTGTGAAAGGTGATATTGTAATGGGCGAGTCATGGGTAGGGACATTAAGAATTTGTTCATCAGGTGAGGCAAGAATAAGGTTACGCAGGGAAACAGCTTTGAGAAGAGTACCTGTTTTGGGGTCAATTACATAGCTGGTATAAACTGTTTCACGTGTTCGCTCGACCTCACGAATGTGATCCAAAGTTTTTTGTATGGTCCAGTTTGAAGGAACGGCTATAAACTCTGTTGTCATCAGTGCTCCTGCTGTATGATCAGGATAACTGGTGAGTTTTTTAAGTTCAGCGCGCGTTAAGGGGTTAAGCAAGGCATAAAGTCGTGTGCGGGTTTCCTTATCCATTTCTTGAAAGACGTCTGCAGCAGCATCGGCAGACATGCCATCAAGAATTTCAACAGCACGATTTATAGGGAGAAGTTCTAGGATGGCAGCAGGTTGCTCAAGCTCTGGTTTATCAAAAAGTTCGATAACATAATCAAGAGGCAGAAGACTAAGAATAGTTACACGTTCCATGATATCGAGGTCATTGATGATATCAATAGAGTCTGCAAAATGCTGGTTCTTTAACTTTTCAGCGAGAGCTTCAGGAGAAAAATTTTTGAAGTCGAAGGCCGTTTTGATTTCAGTCATGATAAAGTACCTCCTGAAGAGTTGGAGAGTTGTAAATCTAGATAATAGATGAGATAAAAACAAAAGTTTATGGAAGATTTAAAAAAAACTCCCCAGCTATATTCCCAATTGTTAATATTTGAAGTAAAGTCAAGGGTAAATTATAAGTTATAAACAAGTTTCTGAATCACTAAAACGAGAATACAGCTTAATTTGAGGATAATATAAAAACGTAAATGTAAAAATCAGTTCTGATTTTACCATCATTTCTTTAATGTAGTTTGCGATTTTCAAAAGAATCTAAAGCAATATTTTATAAAGAGTGGAGATTATGCTTTTCTCCAAGTGTTTTTGTTAATATGCAATTCTATTGTGATGTGCGAGCGAATAATCTTTATTGCTTCAATATAATATGGTTTGAATGAAAGAACTTTACGATTTTCAGGTTTTTTATTCAATAGGGTTTTGAAAGGTAGTTTTGAAACTCACGAAATAGTTTTAGTATGTTATCAATTTGTGTCGTAAAGATAATTGTTACAGTTTAAATTTATAATGGAGACATAAAGTATTATGACAAAAGCAGCAGTGCTGGACTGGAAGGGATTTTTAGGTCTTCCTGATTTTTCTTCTATAAGTGACGAAGATTTTAAACCCGCTTTTGAACAGGCACTTCAAGAAGCAGAAGAAGAACTAGAGGCAATTGCGATGGTGCAAGAACCACCAACGCTTGAGAATTTTTTGCAGCCTTTTGAGCTTTGCGGCAAAGCGCTTGATCGTGTCTGTTCAATATTTTTCTTACGCACCAGTGCTCATACGAATGTATTAATTCAACAGCTAGAGCAAGAGTTCGTTGTAAAACTTTCTCGTTATTCTTCAAAAATGATGATGGATGCGCGGATATTTGCGAAAATAGATATGCTTTATAAACAGTCGCAGTTGGGCACATTTGAGAGTGAAACAACACGTGTTCTTGAATTATGGTGGAAAAAGTTTGTTTGTCATGGGGCAAAACTCGATGAAAAAGCTAAGAAACGGCTTTTGGAAATTAATGAAAGACTTGCTTTTTTAAATGCTACTTTTGGACAAAATGTCTTAAATGATGAAGCTGAATGGATTCTGTTTTTAAAACAAACAGACTTATCTGGTTTACCGCAAGATCTCATTGCTTCAATGAAGGAAATTGCGTGTGAAAGAGGCAATGAAGAAGCGTATGCATTAACACTAGCACGTTCGATTGTTGAACTTTTTTTAAAATTCTCTGATCGTCGTGATTTGCGTGAGGTTGCATTCCAAGCTTGGGCTAAACGTGGTGAAAATAATAACAAGAATGATAATAAAACAATTATTGTAGAGATTGTTGCGCTTCGAGATGAGCAGGCTAAATTATTGGGATATAAATCTTTCGCAGATTTGAAGCTCGATAATACTATGGCTAAAAGTGTTGATTCCGTTATGGATTTGCTTATGCCTGTATGGAAGCGCGCAAGAGCGAAAGCTTCTACTGAGCAAATTGACTTACAAAATTTTGCCAACAATCAGGGCAGCAATGAATCTTTAGCTGCTTGGGATTGGCGTTATTATGCTGAAAAGCTTCGCACTGAAAAACTTTCTTTCGATAGCGCTGAGATTAAATATTATTTTCAGCTTGATCTTATGATTAAAGCGGCTTTTGGGGTAGCCGAAAAACTCTTTAGCATTACATTTGAAGAAAAAAACGCTGTTACACTTTGGCATCCTGATGCACGTTTGTGGGAAGTAAAAAAGTCTGATGGAAGTCTACTTGGGCATTTTATTGGTGATTATTTTGCACGTTCTTCAAAACGCTCCGGTGCGTGGATGAGTAGTTTGCAATCACAACATAAATTGGATGGCGGACAAAAGCCTATTATCTACAATGTTTGTAATTTTGCTAAACCACCTAAAGGGGAAGTTGCTCTTTTATCACTTGATGATGCACGTACGCTTTTCCACGAATTTGGACATGCATTGCATGGTTTGCTTTCTGATGTCACATGGCCATCTGTGTCGGGAACATCTGTTTCACGTGATTTTGTTGAGCTACCTTCTCAACTTTACGAACATTGGTTAACAGTACCAGAGATATTAAAATCTTATGCTATACATACAAAAACAGGCCATCCTATGCCACAAGAGTTGATAGATAAAGTCTTAGTAGCACAGACATTTAATGCAGGATTTTCTGCCGTTGAATTTATCTCATCAGCTTTAGTGGATATGGCTTTTCATCAAGGCGAAACAGTCACTGATCCAACAGTGTTTGAACGCCAAGAATTAGAAAAGCTGCAAATGCCTGATACAATTATTATGCGTCATCGTCCCCCACATTTTATGCACGTGTTTGCGGGGGATGGTTATGCATCTGGTTACTATTCTTATATGTGGTCGGAAGTCCTTGATGCTGATGCTTTTCAAGCTTTTGAAGAAACGGGAGATGTTTTTAATTCAGAGCTTGCTGATAAGTTGAAACGTTTTATTTACTCCGCTGGAGGAAGTCGTGATCCAGAGGAGCTTTATAAAGCTTTTCGGGGACGAATGCCTTTACCAGAGGCAATGATTAACAAACGTGGACTATAAGATATAACGGTATGGTTAACACCATGCCGTTTTCATATTATTCGAAAGGTACAGTTGCGATTTATGCAAATTTTCTCTTCATTATAGCTCTGTAAACAGAGTTTTTTATCTTATTCGCTTTTTGTTTATAGAGGAAAATAGATTTTGTATTTTAAATAGACATTATGGAAAAGAAAAATTATCAGCTCGATCTTTTTGATGCCCATTTGGTGGAAACCATGATTTTTTTATAAAACTTGACTTTCTTTTGCCTAAAAGGTGAGTGTTTTTTTGTGCCATATCATCGAGGCTCATTGGAGGCTGACGCATAATTTTACTCCGCTCTTGATTCTCTGATTCTTGTATAAGTTTTTGAATAACTTGATCGGTTGAGTAAGAATTTTCATGAGAAAAGGCATAAAAATTTGAAATATTTTTCAATGTTTTTTCTAAATAAGAGGCAAGTTTTTTCTTTCCTTCAGGGGTGAAATGCATGCCATTATTGGTGCGTAATTTGGTTATTTTTCCATTAATATCATAGCCTGAAAAAGAAAAATTTCCTGTCTCATCACTAAAGCCGCTCCAGATATCGAGAAAATACCCTCCTGCTGTTTCTGTTTCTTGTTTATAGAGCGCATTAAAAATTCTCATTTTTTGTGTCAAAAGATCATTTCCAAAAGAAGGTTGACCTATCCATATCCATGATTTTCCAGAGGCGTGAAGACTTTCAGCAATTTCGATAATTCTTTGTTTGTAGATGCGCATCCATTCTGACTGATTTGTGTTAATCATGTTATGAGAGTCTGTGATGGGTTGATTATCATTTGCACCGATCATCATGATAATAACATCGGGATTATTTTGATCAATGAGTTTAGAAATATTGCTTTGCCAAGAATAATAATCCGTTCGAACTAAGCCGGAAGCTGGCATTGTGTTGTTCATGATAACGATATCGCTATTATTTATAAAAAATTTCTTAAGTGCATCGGCAACAGCAGAAGCTGCAAAATCCCCTATGACAAGAATGCGCTTTGCATTCTCATTTTTTAGCTTTTGTATGTTTTTTTGTGTTACGATCTTTTTTTGCGGCTTGTCTATTTTTTGTTCTATAATTTGCGGTGGCTGCTGTGTCTGTTTGTTTTGTTGTGACAACCATTTGAAGAAGTTCGTTGCTTTACTTGGGGATGGCTGTAAGATCCCCACAATAGAAAGTGAAAACAGCAATAATGTCAAGTATATCAGGCGAAAAGAAGACAAAAATTTAGTCTCCCTTATTGTTTGCGAAGGAGAAAAAGCACTTGAGATGATGGATATCCATTTGCTTTTAGACCGTGACGCAGTTGAAAAGCTTTAATTGCTTTGCGAGAAGCTGTTCCGATTTTTCCATCAACATTCCCTTTATAATAGCCCAGTGCACTTAAGCGAGATTGTAGTTCTTTACATTCCTGGAAAGTAAGAGGTTGAAAAGGTCTTTGCCAATCATTTACCAATCTAGGATGTCCAGCAATGCGATCAGCAAGAAGGCCAACAGCAAACGCATAACGATCTGCATTATTATAATGTTTCAGAACAAAGAAATTTTTTGTGACTAAAAATATAGGTCCTTTTGCTCCATCTGGATATTTTAATATTGCTTGTTCAGCTGATGTAGGAAGAGGGTGCCCATTTGCGTGTTTTACACCTAATTTTTTCCATTGTTCAAAGGAATACCAGCCTTCAGGAAGGGTTTTCCCCTGCGGCACTTTTACCTCTACTCCCCAAATAAGATTAGGTTGCCAGCCATTTTTGTGGAGAAGGTTAGCAGCAGTAGCCAGAGCATCTGGAACAGAGTTCCAGATATCACGCCGTCCATCTTGGTCCATATCAACTGCATAGGCGAGATAACTGCTTGGAATAAATTGTGTATGCCCCAATGCACCGGCCCAAGATCCAGTGAGTTGAGAGCGTTTAATTTCGCCACTTTGTAGAATTTTCATAGCAGCAATCAGCTGTGTATATGCATATTTTGCACGTTTTTTATCAGCATAGGCTAAAGTTGCAAGAGAGCGAATGGTATCACGCATTACACTTTTATTAGCTAAAACCTTCCCATAGTTGCTTTCCATTGACCAAATAGCAAGCAGAATATTGCGATCAACACCAAAACGTTTTTCAATTTGAAGAAGCCATTTGTTCCATTTTTGAGTTTGGCGTCGTCCTTCCTCAATTGCAATATCATGGACACGATTATCGAAATAGTTCCATGAAGGAGCAACAAATTCCGGTTGGTATGCGGCGCTTTTTAGAACTTCTGGATCAATGGCATTAACACCTTTAAACGCCATATGAAACGTAGAGGGGGTAATATTGTGAGCAATAGCTATTTTTTTAAATTCTTTAATCCAGTGTTTAAATCCGCTATCAGCATATGAAAGGGGTGCAAAAAACATTAAAAAAGCAGAAAAAATAACGGCAGAGCCAGTGAGAAGAGTTCTCCAAGCTATTGACTTCTCTAAAAAAGAGAAAGTCTTCAATTCTGTTTTTTGCATTTTGAAATCCCCATTAATATTCAATTCATTAGATGTGCAATAACTTTATTTTGTATTTAGTTTAATCGATAATATGATCAAGAAGAGGAAAAAACTGAAATAAATAATACGTTTTAATCCCTTCAATAAATTCTCAGACTCTTTTTACATTTTTATTGCTCATTATAATGATAATCAAAACAATAAGATATCTTTTTTACCATTTCGTAAAAACATATGATAAATAAAACAAAAAAGTTATATGAATTCATTGAGGAGGGTGAGTGTGCGTAAAATCCGGAAAGCAGTATTCCCAGTAGCAGGTCTTGGTACGCGTTTTCTTCCTGCGACAAAAACGATTCCTAAAGAAATGCTAACAGTTGTTGATAAACCTGTTATTCAATATGTTGTGGATGAGGCGAGGGAAGCTGGTATTGAGCATTTTATTTTTGTGACTGGACGTAACAAAGCAGTCATTGAGGATTATTTTGATGCGCAAGTTGAATTATACACGATACTTGCTGAATGTGGAAAGAAAGAAGATCTTGCACACTTATACCGTTTACAGCCATTACCAGGGTCAACTTCTTTCACTCGGCAACAGCAACCTTTGGGATTAGGGCATGCTCTTTGGTGTGCACGTGAATTAGTTGCAGGGGAACCTTTTGCTTTGTTATTACCGGATATGTTGATACAAGCGAAAAAGGGCTGTCTTTCTGAAATGATGAGCCTTTATGAAAAGGTGGGTGGGGGAAATATTATAGCAGTTCAGGAATGCGATCCTAGAGAAACACATAAATATGGTATTGTTGGGAAAGGCAAACAGATTGCAAATGGTTTTGAAATCACAAAAATGGTAGAGAAACCAGCACAAGGTACGGCACCATCAAATTTGTACATCAATGGACGTTATATTTTGCAGCCAGAAATTTTTAATATTCTTTCCACTCAAGAACGGGGAACAGGAAATGAAATTCAATTAACAGATGCTATGATACGGCTTTCAAATGAGCAAGATTTTTGGGGTTTGCAAGTAAAAGGGCGCACTTTTGATTGCGGTTCTAAAGCTGGTTTTATTGAAGCCAACGTTGCATTTTCTTTGGCACGCGCTGATATGCACAGCCACGTTTCTGCTTCATTGAAAAATTTACTAGAAACCATTAATGTCGAAAAGTGATATAGATCTCTCACTTAATTTTATTGGTCGAATTTGATTATGACAATATCGTCTCCTCATATGGCTTTGCAAGGTGCAGTAGCATCAGCGCTTAAAACACTTGCTAGTGAAAAGCAGGGGCTTGAAGCTCTTGAAAAAGCTCTTCTGGAAAGTCTTTCTTCTTCTTTTGAAGCGGCTGTTCAAACTATTAGAAATGCTCGTGGACATGTGGTTATTACTGGTCTTGGAAAAAGTGGTCATATAGGGACAAAAATTGCAGCAACCTTAGCCTCAACTGGAACACCTGCCTTTTTTGTTCACGCTGCAGAAGCCAATCATGGTGATCTTGGTATGATTGGCTCTGATGACGTTATTCTTGCTTTATCATGGTCTGGTGAAACTCAAGAGTTAAGTGGTATTATAAGTTATGCGGCGCGTTTTCGTATCCCCCTTATTGCGATGACATCAAGTAAGCACTCTGTGTTAGGACGACAAGCTGATATTGTACTATTATTACCAAAGATAGAAGAGGCGTGCCCCCATGGTTTAGCCCCTACAACTTCAACAATTATGCAATTGGCAATGGGAGATGCATTAGCGGTTTCTCTTTTAGAAATGCGTGGTTTTACCGCAACGGATTTCAAAATATATCATCCTGGTGGTTCTCTTGGTGCAAGCCTTAAATACGTGTGTGATATTATGCATGAGGGTGATAATATTCCTTTGGTTATGCAGGGAACAGCTATGACTGAAGCGATGAATGTTTTGGTGGAAAAACATTTTGGTTGTGTTGGTGTTGTGAATCAAGAAGGTGAACTAATCGGAATTGTAACTGATGGCGATCTTGCACGTAACATTCATTTTAATTTATCAAAATTTAATGTTGACGAGGTGATGACCAAAGCTCCTAAAGTTGTAAAGCCAAATACACTTGTTGGTGCAGCAACAGCTTTTATTAATGATCATCAGATTGGTGCATTTTTTGTGGTTGAAGATAAAAAACCGATAGGAATTGTTCATTTTCATGATCTTTTGCGCATTGGCGCTGCTTAGATTAAAGTTCCCTATCAAATAAAATGTTATTTTAGGTTGAAATAGATTGAATGATACAAAGTTACAATTTTATTGTGAGGTGGCTTTACTGATATTTTGTGGAAGAAAATGATTATTTTACGCATTTCATAATGTTTAGAAAATTTTCAGGGTAAAGATTATACCAGCCTCTTTGCGTATTTTAGAGAGGATTTTCTATCAGGAGGAGAAAGGATATCGCCTCCTGCTTAATGTGTGTGCTCCCTCTGTTCTTAAGAGAGGTTTCCCTTGTACTTTGTTAAGATTTCCGCTTAAGGAAAAACTGTGCTCCTGTATGTGAGGTGCAGAGAAGTTGTGTGGCGTCATATGACATTGTACAATTGACTCTAGAAATTGTTCCACGGAGAATAGAGCGTATTTCAATTTCTATATTTTGGGCATTGAGATAATTATATGCTCCTTCTGATAGTTTTTCTTCTGTATCTGCTGCATGCGTTTCAAAAACACCATTGTGGAAAGAAGAAATAATACCATTCTCATCAACCCATTTTCCATCAATTCCAGTTGGCATATTTGAGTTATAATATCGCGAAAAGTTACAGGCACTTAACAGCAAGGCGGTAATTGTAAGACATAAAATATGATAGGTATGTTTCATTTATTGCACTCTATTTAGATTATTTTGCTCTCTAGTTTCTATAACATTATTAAATTACCCCATGAGTCAATATGAAAAATTTGATAAAAATCAATGAAAAAGCAAAAAAATGGAAAAAAATGCCTTAATGTTGTATTTAATTGACAGCTTGATGAATTTCGTAAGTGAAACACAAGAGGTAAAATATTTCTTATGGTTTACAACAATTTTTATATTAAGCTGCTAAGTAGTCTCAAAGGAGATTATTGACATTATGGTTGGTCCCATTCTTGTTGCGAGTGAAGATTATGGAAGACGTATAGAACTTTCTTCTATGCTGCGAGGTTTTGGTTATCGTGTCATTGAAGCAGAAAATGGTCTCCGTACGATTGATCTTTTACACAGGCGTAAAAACATTGTGCTTGCACTCCTTGATGTCGTTATGAGTGATTTGAGTGTGAGCGATTTGATTAAAATGATTAGAGTTGCTGGTGTTTCTGTTCCTATTGTCGTTATAGCACAACAAGAGAATCAGCATTTACTCCAGAAAGCTTTAACAGCTGGAGCTATTGATTATTGGATCCATCCAGTAACATTATTACGTGTAAGAGTTACTTTGGATATCCTTGCTCTTATTTCTGCCTTGGAGCATGAGGTTCGAGATATTCGGCGAAAAAAAGAGAATCATTTACGGTTTTCTGATCTTTGCGTAAAAAGTAGAGCTATGCAGATAGTATTAGAACAATCGAGACAAGCAGCAACTTCTTTACAGAATCTTTTGATAGAGGGAGAAGCTGGAACAGGACGTGAGACATTAGCTCGGATTATTCATCATGAGGGATTATTTTCGGAGGGTGTTTTTGTTCGCTTTCAATGTTCAGCCATCGTTGATCCAGAAGAAGAAAATCAGCAGTGGTTTAAAGAATTCCTACCATTGGTTTCTTCTCTTGAAAAAGGGACACTTTGCCTTTGTGATATTGATCGACTTGAGCCCATACAGCAAAAACGGTTTGCTCATTACCTTAAAGAAAGGGAAAGGGATACAAAAGGAGATTTTTTTCCTTTTCGGATCATCGCTATTTCAACATCGCGTTTAAAGGACTTGGTTAATGAGAACTTTTTTTTGCATAGTTTGTTTGAACAATTTTCTCACTTGTCTATTAGCGTTCCTGCTTTACGAGAATTAAGGGATGATTTTCCAGAGATCACACAACGTTTGATTGATCGCATTATCACAGAAACAGGGCGATCACATGTCCATGGTTTAGCAGGCTCTGCTCTTTCCTTGCTTATGCAGTATGATTGGCCTGGCAATAGAAATGAGCTTGAAACCTTTTTATTTCGTGCGATTTTACTCAGTGAAGGACCGTTATTAACTGTTCGAGATTTTCCGCAATTAATGGGAAATTCATTAATGAATGTTCCCAATATCATTGAGGGTAATATGCAAGAAGATAATGAGCAAGAATCGATAAAATTTTTGAATACTGATGGGCATGTACGTACTTTTGCAGAAATGGAGCATGATATTATAGAGAAAGCGATTAAACATTATAAAGGACATATGAGTGAGATTGCGCGTCGCCTTCATATTGGTCGCTCTACACTTTATAGAAAAATGGAAGAATTGAGAGCAATAAGAAATCAAGAACGAAAGTAAATTCATAACAAATTTCTCTTCATGACAAGCAAGCGTTTCAAAAAATAGAGTGAATTTTGATAAAGTCCGTGGGGGAAAGCTGAAGAAAACAATCATTTATTGTAAAATTTATCTATAGTGGATGATTTTGTTGATTTAAATCAAATATAAATTTTATGTGACTATTTTAATCGTTTGTTTCAATTTATACAATTTTAGTTAAGTTTACATTTATTAAAACAGAGAAGCATTTTTAAAAACTTTTAAATACTACCGCTAAAATTTTTGTATCATCAATATTAAATTTATACTCTCTTAAGCAAGAAGTGGCATTTTATCTGCTATACGATTAAGATAAAGTGATTAGTGTTATCGTTTGCATTACTGATGATGTGATAGTTTAAAATAGAAAGTTTGCCCTCTTTGACTCTTTTACAGATTGTTATTGGTTTTGTCCTCTTTTTTTTTATTGCATCTATGTTGGCAATCTACACCTATGGGCGTTTTGTGAAAAATGCTAGGGGAAAATGTTCTTATGCGTTACCTCTTCAGAAAGATGAAACTAAGCTTGATCGTATCGTCAGTCAATTAGCTGAGAAAGAAAATGGATTGGGGATTGATAAAGATGCCCTTTCCCTCATTATCAGCAATTTGGATGCGTTTTGTGTTCGGGCAATAGGAGCTGCAGAGGCTGGGCGTAGCCTTGATCTGATGTATTATATTTGGGATGATGATTTAACGGGGCGCCTATTATTAAGTGAAATAGTTGAGGCAGCTGATCGAGGGGTTCGGGTACGGCTTCTTTTGGATGATATTAATGCTCAGGCACGTGATCCAGCTTATATTGCGCTAGATAAACATCCTCACATTGAGGTGAGAATGTTTAATCCAGGGCGATCGCGTAAAGGTGGTTTACGCCGTGGTTTAGAAATTATATTACGGGCAATTACTGTAACACGTAGAATGCATAATAAAGCTTTTATTGTTGATGGCAGGGTCGCTTTTGTAGGAGGACGTAATCTTGCAGATTCTTATTTTGATGCTGGTAAAGAATCCCATTTTCGAGATTTAGATTTGATGTTAATCGGTCCTTCTGTTAAAAAGGTAGAAAGTATCTTTGATGATTTTTGGAATAGTGCTGTTGTTTTGCCAATTCATACTTTGGTTGTTCCTAAAAGCGCAAGTGATCTTAGCTATTGGAAAGATAAATTACGAAAGTTTCGTGATTCCAAAGTTGCAAAAGTTTATTTAGATTATGTCAAAGAGCACATTAACTTTAATTGTTTTATCCAAACAGGAAAGCGGTTATTTTTAGCAGACAAAGTTGTTGTTCTTTCTGACCCTCCAGAAAAAGCATTGCGTAAAAAAGCAAGTAATTGGCTTATGAAGGCACTTTCAAAGGTTATTGGAAATGCCCAAAAAACGGTTCAGATTACGTCACCTTATTTTGTTCCTGGTAAGGTTGGCACGCAGAATTTTAGTAATTTGGTTTCAAAAGGTGTTGATGTCAAAATTCTGACAAATTCTTTAGCAGCTACTGATGTAGCATTAGTGCATGGTGGTTATGTACCTTATCGTAAGGCATTGTTGAAAAGTGGTGTTAATCTTTATGAATTAAAAGCGGAAGGCAATACTCATGGGTTACGATTGTTTCGATCGAGTAAGGCAAGTCTACATGCCAAAGCTTTTTTAATTGATCGTAAAACAGCTTTTATTGGATCTTTAAATTTTGATCCAAGATCAGCATCATTAAATACAGAAATGGGCATTCTTTTTGAATGTGCTCCCATTACAGCAAGATTAGATTTGTTGTTTTCTGAAGAAACCACAGGGGAAATGAGCTATCATCTGCGTCTTGGTGATAATAATCGTATTTATTGGGATTTTATTGAAAATGAAAAAAAATATAGCATTGACTATGAGCCAGAAAGCAATTTTTGGCGTCGCGCATTTGCAAAAATAATAAGTTGGTTACCTATTGAATCACAATTGTAAATTTTTATAAACCACACTTAAAAAAAATATTTATTTTTCTTTTCATTTTGTTTGTAGCATGGCATAATTTTTTGCCAATCTACCATGTATGAGAACCGCAGTTGTATTTTAAAGCTTCTTGCGGTGTTTTATTATAAAAGGAATTTTGATATGGCAAAGATTGTTGAAACGGGGACAGGTGCATTGGCACTGACTTTTGATGATGTACTTTTACAACCCGGTCATTCTCTTGTTATGCCTAGTCAAGTGGATCTCAGTACGCGCATTGCAGCGGATATTAAGCTCAATTTGCCATTGCTTTCTGCGGCAATGGATACGGTAACAGAATCGCGTTTGGCAATTGCTATGGCTCAAGCTGGTGGTCTTGGGGTTATTCATCGTAATATGTCTCCTGCAGAGCAGGCAGAAGAAGTTCGCCAAGTAAAAAAGTTTGAATCTGGTATGGTTGTTAATCCAGTCACCATTGGACCAGATGCAACACTTGAAGAAGCAAAATCTTTGATGCGCTCTCATGGTATTTCCGGTATTCCGGTTGTTGAAAATGGTGCTAAAGGTGAAACTGCTGGACGGCTTGTTGGCATTTTGACAAATAGGGATGTGCGTTTTGCATCGGATCCTAAACAAAAAATTTATGAATTAATGACGCATGAAAATTTAATCACAGTGCGTGAAAATGTTCAACTCAATGAAGCGAAGTATCTTTTACATCATCATCGTATTGAAAAATTATTAGTTGTGGATGAACAGAATCGTTGTGTCGGACTGATAACAGTTAAGGATATTGAAAAAGCAAAATTAAATCCAAACGCTGCCAAAGATTCACAAGGTCGCTTGCGTGTTGCAGCTGCAAGTAGTGTAGGGAACGATGGGTTTGAGCGGGCTGAACGATTAATTGATGCAGGCGTTGATATTCTAGTAATTGATACTGCACATGGACATTCTCAGCGTGTATTAGACACTGTTGAGCGTATTAAAAAAATGACGTTTTCTCCAGCTATTATTGCTGGTAATGTGGCGACTGCTCAAGCAACACAGGCTTTGATTGACAGTGGTGCGGATGCTATAAAAGTTGGGATTGGTCCTGGTTCTATTTGCACAACGCGAATTGTTGCAGGTGTTGGTGTTCCTCAGCTTGCAGCCATTATGAATGCTGCAGAAGTTGCTGAAAAAGCGGGCATTCCCGTTATTGCTGATGGGGGGATAAAAGCTTCGGGTGATTTTGCTAAAGCCTTAGCAGGTGGGGCTTGTGCTGCTATGATTGGCTCTCTTTTAGCGGGTACAGAAGAAAGTCCTGGTGAAGTTTATCTTTATCAAGGACGATCCTTTAAAGCTTATCGCGGCATGGGATCTGTTGGTGCTATGGCACGAGGATCGGCAGATCGCTATTTTCAAGATGATGTTCGTGATGAACTTAAGTTGGTTCCTGAGGGTGTGGAGGGGCAGGTGGCTTATAAAGGTCCTATAGCATCAGTTCTACATCAGCTTGCTGGTGGACTTCGTGCTTCAATGGGGTATGTTGGAGCAAAAGATCTCGTAGAGTTTCGTGAAAAAGCAACGTTTGTACGTATTACGAATGCGGGACTCCATGAAAGTCATACGCATGATGTTTCTATCACACGAGAGAGTCCAAATTATCGTGGGCCAGTTTAAAGATACAAGAGCCTAATATCATATTGCATAAATATAAAATTTGCCGAGAACAAGAAAGAGAGACTGCGCTTTTTCTGTTTGTAATTTGGTGTAATAATCCCAAAAAGGAAAGAATTAGAGGTTAAAACTCTAATTCTTTCTGTTAAGACTATATGAAATAAGTTATATAAAATTAGAATTAACTTTTTGTTGTCTTCCGTCCAGTCTTTGACGCACGTTGGCGAGTGTTTGTCTGATCACTTTGAACGGATTTCTTTCCGTTGTTTGAGGGCATTGTATTATGACGGCTTTTAGACGAAGTTGTTTTTCCATTATTATAAGTCATTATTTTCTCCTTTAAAATTGTCTGGCAGTTGCCATTAGAGTAAAAACGGTCATGCCAAATAGTGGTTCCAAGCATTTTCTAAAAAGTTAATTTTTTGTTGAACGTAAGATGAGCTTGTTTAATTTTATGAGAAGATTTTTTCTATTGTTCAGACAATCCTCGTAAACTTTATTTTACGCCAATAAATTAAAGAGTTTGTTTTTTTCGTAATGCATGGCGGAAATAAGTTTTTTATGGATGGCTACGTATCTTTTAGTATAAGAGGTAGAAGGATAAAAAACGAATGGGCAGAAGATGAAAGGAAAAATTTAGATACTCTAAATTGGATCTTATAAAAAAGTATGATCAGATCGTTTTAAGATTGAATGTAAATTTTTTATGGCGTTGAGAAGGTTTCATTGGCAAGAAGGCGATAATATTATTTTTTAGATGATTTAAAATTTTATTATTTTAATGGGAGAAATGAATGCGATTAGGTGGGCGTTTGCAAGCAGCAATAGATGTTCTCACAGAGATAGAAATGAAGCATCGCCCAGTAGGAGAAGCTTTAAAGGATTGGGGTCTTTCTCATCGCTTTGCTGGAGCAGGTGATCGTGCAGCTATTGGTACAATCGTTTATGATGTTTTAAGACGACGTTATTCTTTACAATGGCGTATGGAGAGTGATGATATCCGAGATATCGTTTTTGGTGCCTTATTAGATTCTGGAAAAATGACGCTGGAGCAAATTGACGGTGAGTTGACAGAAGATCGGTTTGCACCGCAGTTATTAGGGGCTAAACAGCGTAAATCGTGGCAAGGTCAGCAATTAGTGGATGCTCCAGACTATATTCGTGGTGATATTCCGCAATGGTGTCAAGCGCATCTGCGTCCTTTATTTGGTGATAATTGGATCACTGAAGCGGCTGCGTTAGCAACGCGTCCTTCTTTAGACCTACGGGTAAATAACCTAAAGGCAACACCAGAAAAGGTGCTGAAAGAATTAGCAAAAACCAAACTTAAATCTTTTCCATGGTTTGGGCAAGCTTTAAGAATTGCACCGATTGAAAAGTTTAATCGTCATCCCAATGTTCAAGTGGAACCAGCTTTTCAAAAAGGACACTTTGAAATACAGGATTTAGGATCTCAAATTGTTGCTCACCTTGTGGAAGCGCAAGAGAGCATGCAGGTATTAGATTATTGTGCAGGTGCTGGTGGCAAAACATTAGCTTTAGCTTCCGATATGAACAATCGTGGGCAAATTTATGCTTATGATTCCGATAAAGCGCGCTTAGCTCCTATTTTTGATCGTCTTCGACGCGCTGGTGTTCGTAATGTACAAACACGAGCACAAAAAGAAGAATTGAAGCCATTAATAGGCCAGATGGATAGAGTTCTACTAGATGCACCATGTAGTGGGACAGGAACATGGCGTCGTCGTCCAGATGCGAAATGGCGTTTAACATTAGAACAAGTGAAACAACGCCAAACAGAACAGAGGGATATTTTGAATGAAGCGATAGCTTATCTTAAGCCAAATGGGCGCTTAATCTATATTACCTGTTCTCTTTTTACAGATGAAAATGAGGAACAAATTTCCCATTTCCTTCAACAACATTCTCATTTTTCTCCAATAGATATGCCAGCGCTTTGGCAGAAACATTTTAGTTTTTCTCCTGTGCAACCAGTTTTTTCAAATTATGGACTTACTTTGTCGCCAGCCACAACACAAACAGATGGGTTCTTTTTATCTGTGTTGCAAAAAAAACATTGATCCATATTTTTGCACTTTTTATCATAAACTTTACGAGAATAATCTTTTTCGTAAGAAAATAGGCTTGTGAAAAGAGAAAGATTAAATCATAACTCTCATGAGTTTTCTTTTACAATTGTTGATTGGTTTTCTATGAGCATATCACATCCAGACACTGTTCTTATTATTGACTTTGGTTCACAAGTTACACAACTTATTGCACGACGGGTACGAGCAATGGGGGTATATTGTGAAATTGCTCCTTTTCAATTGGCTTTAGAAGCTGTGCGCCGCATAAATCCTAAAGCTATTATTTTATCAGGGAGTCCTTATTCCGTTATTGATGAGGGCTCTCCGCGTGCACCAATGGAAATTTTTGAGGCGGGTGTTCCGATTTTGGGTATTTGCTATGGTGAACAAGTCATGTGTGTTCAGCTTGGAGGAAAGGTTGAAGCTGGACATGAGCGTGAATTTGGGCGTGCTTTTTTGGAAGTTCAAGAAGAGAGTGCCCTTTTTGATGGAGTGTGGGAAAAAGGTTCTCGTTATCAAGTATGGATGAGCCATGGTGACCGTGTGGCAGCTTTACCAGAAGGTTTTCGTGTCATAGGAACCTCAAAAGGAGCTCCCTATGCGGCTATTGCGGATGAAAAAAGACATTTTTATGCGGTACAGTTTCATCCTGAAGTTATCCATACACCGGATGGTACAAAACTTTTGCAAAATTTTGTTCATAAGATCTCTGCTATTAAAGGCAATTGGTCAATGGCTTCTTATCGTGAGCAGGCAATTGCTACGATACGACAAAAAGTTGGGAAAAGTCGTGTGATTTGTGGTCTTTCAGGGGGAGTGGATTCATCTGTTGTAGCGGTACTCCTTCATGAAGCTATAGGAGATCAACTGACATGTATTTTGGTAGACCATGGGCTGATGCGCAAGAATGAAGCTGAAGAAGTTCTCACGCTCTTTCGTGATCATTATAATATAGAGCTTATTCACGTTAATGCTGCTGATGTGTTTCTTAATGCTTTAAAAGGTGAGACAGATCCAGAAAAAAAACGCAAAACAATTGGTCGCCTTTTTATTGAAGTTTTTGAAGAAGAAACGAAAAAAATAGGAGGTGCAGAGTTTTTAGCACAAGGAACACTTTATCCAGATGTTATTGAGAGTGTGTCTGCTATTGGTGAAACGGTAACCATTAAAAGCCATCATAATGTGGGTGGGCTACCAGAACAGATGAAGATGAAACTTGTAGAACCGTTACGTGAGCTCTTTAAGGATGAGGTTCGCTCGCTAGGACGAGAGTTAGGGCTACCGGAGCAGTTTATTGGTCGCCATCCTTTTCCAGGTCCCGGCCTTGCAATTCGGTGTCCAGGTGCTGTAACACGTGAAAAATTAGAAATTTTACGCGAAGCAGATGCTATTTATCTTGAGGAAATCCGTAAGGCCGGTCTTTATGATGAAATTTGGCAAGCTTTTGCTGTTCTTCTTCCAGTTCAAACTGTTGGTGTTATGGGGGATGGTCGCACTTATGAATTTGTTTGTGCTCTTCGCGCCGTCACATCTGTAGATGGAATGACTGCTGATTTTTATCCTTATGATATGGCGTTTTTAAGTAAGACAGCAGCACGTATTATTAACGAAGTTAGAGGGATTAATCGTGTTGTATATGATGTAACCTCAAAGCCTCCTAGTACTATTGAATGGGAATAATTAAAATGAAGGATAAGTCTTTTAAGAATAAAATATGACTGAGGGTTTGATATTCGAAAAGTGTAGAAAAAATCATTTAAAAATGATTGTGTATTTTCATATGATATAAGCTTTTATCTGGCAATCTGTACGTCAATATCGTTTAAAATTGAGAAGTGTGGGATTTTGCATGTCTGAGAAAAAAATTGTTGCACACCGTGGAGGAGCTCATCTTTATCCTGAAAATACCCTTTCGGCATTTAATAATGCTATAGCGTTAGGTGTTGATGAAGTTGAATGCGACGTTCATTTGCTAAAAAGCGGTGAAGTGGTTGTCTTTCACGACTTCCGTCTAGACCAATTGGTTGGAAAAAAGGGGTATATTCACGACATTGATAATGAAACACGCAAACAACTCTGCGTAAAAGGAAGCCAAGAAGCACCTCCCTTATTAGAAGAAGTGCTTGATCTTTTAGCACCAACGAATGTTGCATTGCATCTTGAAATCAAGACATGTGGTGAAGTGGAGCGCGAAACAATATTATCCCAAAAAGCGCTTGCGCTAATAAAAAGCCGAAATTTATCAGAACGGGTTTCTGCTATTAGTTTTGATCCTTTTATCCTTCGTCCTTTTATTGAAGCAGGAATACCATCTGGTCCATGTGTTGATAATTTCGAAGGTGATATGTACCGTCATTTTTCTGAATGGAAGCAATTAGGTTATTCTGATCTAAGTTTAGATGGCTCTATTGTTTCACAGAACTTTATTGAATCAGCTCTTGAGGCTGGTTTTACTGTAGGGGTATGGACAATTAATGGAAAAGCTCGGTTATCATATTGGCTTGATATGCCTGTACATTATATTACGACAGATCAACCTGATCTCGCATTGCAATTGTGTGCACAAAGGTAAAAATACATCAACACAAAAGGAACTATATATCTTCATAAAGTTAGCGTAATGAAAGAAGAAAAATTATCTAATATACGACAATAATACATTGATTTATAATCATAATTAATATTTTATTCATGTGAGTAAGAGACCTTAATACGTAAGATTCTCTTATTTCAAATATTTTTACAATGAATCAATCAAAATCATTCGTTTGCACATTACAAGCAGGGTTGGTGTGTGGATAAAAAATGATTGAGAAAAGAATAAAAATATTCATTTAACGTATTTTAAATGCAAGATTTGTTGAAGCATTAGGATCGCACATGATGATGTCGTTTTGCACTTTTATGAAGTGTAAAAATGATGGCATACAAAAAGTCTTATATACTTTAATGGAGAGGCTTTAGGGCTTATTTTATAGGTGCTATCATGAAATGTAGATGTATTGAAAGATTTTTTAACAGCATGGAAATTGGTTATACAGTGTCATTTTGTTTTGCGTGAGGGGTGTGATCTTGTTACAGGGAAAGAGACTATTAAGCGCTTCAAAATGATTTTCTTAATTTTAAAAAAATTCTATTTGTCTCTTCTTTAAATTCAGTAGCAACATCGTGTTAAAGTTATAAGCCGAAAGTTATAAGACAAATAATAAAAGAATAAACAATTCTTTTTAAAAAAGTAAATCCAGATATTAAAATAGTCATTGAAATGATATTTACGATCTATATCTTTTTACCAAGTGACTTTTCTTATTTAAGCCATCTCACTTTTTTCAGATAGTTACAAACGCGTATTTCGTGAATACATAAGAAAGCTTATAAAAGAAAATAAATAAATTTAAACAAATTCATTTGACCTTTAGGTGGTTCCTGTTTAAATGAGAGAATATGTTTCTGAAATAAAACTGTCATAGCATGTTCATGTGTAATACTATAAATTTAGGGGTAGTTTGTATTCCATCACTTCAGAAAGGGTGAAGCATGAGTCGTTTTTATCTTTCCATAGCGGCCACGGTTGCTATCATAATGTCCACAGCGGGGATGACAGAAAGTTTTGCACAGACAAAAATCAGCTTTTGGCATTCTATGAGTGGTGAATTAGGAAAGCAAACTGAAAGTCTCATTAACGATTTTAATGCAAGTCAATCTGAGTATAAAGTTGTTTCTTCATTTCGCGGTGAATATGAAGAGGGATTGATTTCACTCATTGCAGCATTTCGTGGAAAGAAACAGCCAGTACTTGCTCAAATTTATGACGTTGGTACTGGAACTATGATGGCTGCAAAAGGTGCAATCTACCCATTTTATCAACTTATGGCTGATACAAAACAAGAATTTGATCCTACAGATTATTTCCCTGCTATTAGTGGTTATTACTCCGATGAACAGGGACGTATCGTCTCTATGCCATTTAATATTTCAACACCCATCCTTTATTATAACAAAGATATCTTTAAAAAAGCAGGGCTTGATCCAGAACAGCCTCCTAGAACGTGGCAAGATATAGAAAACTTTTCCAAGAAAATTCTTGAGACTAAAGCGGCAACTTGTGGTTTTACAATGGCTTATGCCGCTCAATGGATTGGTATAGAAAATTTTTCAGCGTTGCATAATGTTCCTTTTGGAACGAAGGAAAATGGCTTTAAAGGACTTGATTCAGAACTTACATTTAATGGACCTTTACAAGTGCGTATGTGGACTGACCTGAAAAAGTGGTCTGATCAAGGTATTTTCCGTTATGGTGGTCCAGCAGGTGCATTAGATTCAACACCAATGTTTATGGCACAAAATTGTGCAATTTTTATGCAATCTTCAGGATCACATGCTGGAATTGTTTCTGAAGCTCAGTTTAATGTGGGGGTTGGTATGCTACCGTACTATAAGGATACAGAAGGAGCACCACAAAATTCAGTTATTGGGGGAGCTTCTATTTGGGCGTTTAAGGGCCATACTCCAAAGGAATATGCAGGGGCAGCCGCTTTTCTTAAATTTCTTTCAAAAACAGAAAATCAAGCAAAATGGCATCAGGAAACAGGTTATCTCCCAACCACAAAAGCGACTTATGAATTGAGCAAAAAACAACATTTCTATGAAAAAACGCCAGGTGCGGATATAGCTATCAAACAGATTAATCTTAATCCACCAACAGTTAACTCAAAAGGGATAAGATTTGGTAATTTACCACAAATTCGTGCCATTCTTGATCAAGAGTTGGAAGCTGTTCTTAGTGGTTCAAAAACGCCGAAAGATGGTTTAGATGAGACCGTTGAACGTGGAAATAAACTCTTGCGTGAATTTGAAAGATCTAATCATTAATTTCGTTTTATTGTTAAACATTAAAGACTCAACAAAAACGGTTGAGTCCTTTTTGTTTACTTTTTTAAAGTCTCTACATTTAAAGAGCCCTATGAATGCAAGAAAAACATGCATATTTTAAAAATAGTCTACTTTCTTACGGACTGCTTTTTCCTCAGCTTCTTGTGACTTTTTTGTTTTTCTTTTGGCCTGCTGCTCAAGCAATAAAATCATCTTTTGAGCGTGAAGACCCTTTTGGCTTTACAACAACCTTTATTGGTTTTGAGAATTATCTAACCGTTCTTTCTGATCCTACTTATCGGCAATCGCTTTTTACAACCGCAGTATTTTCCATCTCAGTTACTGTCGCTTCAATGACAATATCACTTCTCTTAGCTGTCTGTGTTGATCGTGTCATCCGTGCAAAAAAGGCTTATACAATGCTTTTGCTCTGGCCCTATGCTGTTGCTCCAGTATTGGCAGGTATATTGTGGCTGTTTATCTTTCATCCCACCATCGGAATTATCCCTTTTTTTCTCGAGAAAATAGGGGTGCTATGGAATTATCGTATTAATGGCACTCAAGCAATGATTCTTATTGTCATTGCGGCTAGTTGGAAACAAATTTCTTACAATTTTCTCTTTTTTCTTACAGGTCTTCAATCTGTTCCGCGTTCTCAAATAGAAGCAGCCGCCATTGATGGTGCTGGTCCCTTTAAACGATTTTGGACAGTGGTTTTCCCGCAAATTTCACCAACGACGTTTTTCCTTCTTATTGTCAATGTCAATTATGTTATGTTTGATACTTTTGGTATTATTGATAATACAACTTCTGGAGGTCCTGCGCGTGCAACGAGCATCCTCGTCTATAAAGTATATGACGATGGCTTTAGAAATCAAATAATCGGTGCATCAGCAGCACAATCAACAATATTGATGTTGATGGTTATTGTCTTAACGTTTATCCAGTTTCGCTGGATTGAGCGCCGTGTACAATATTAGGAAACAAATTATGGTTGAAAATCGCCCTGTTTTGAAATTTCTAACCCATATTATTCTCATTGTTGGTATTATCATTATTTGCTTTCCAGTTTATGTTGCTATCATTGCATCAACTCATAGTTCAGCAGCATTTAACTCAGGAACACTTCCTCTTTTGCCTGGGAAATATGCTCTGGAAAATTATAAAACAATCTTTGGTGATGGCCTTGCACAGCTGGGTTTGCCCAACCTCTGGCCACTCTTAATGAATTCATTCATTATGGCTCTTGGGATTAGCGTTGGAAAAATTATTATTTCACTTTTGTCTGCTTATGCAATTATTTACATGCGCTTTCCCTTCCGAAAAACTGCTTTTGTTCTTATTTTTGTTACATTGATGCTCCCTGTCGAAGTTCGTATTCTTCCAACCTATGAGATTGTTGCAAAATTGGGGATGGTCAACACCTATAGTGGAATGATTATTCCACTTATTGCATCTGCGACCGCTACATTTTTATTTCGCCAGTTTTTTTTGACTGTTCCAGATGAACTCTTAGAGGCGGCACGTGTTGATGGTGCAGGTCCAGTTAAATTTTTTAAGGATATTCTTCTTCCTCTTAGTAAAAGCAATATTGCTGCTTTATTTATCATTATGTTCATTTATGGATGGATACAATATCTCTGGCCTCTTATCATCACAACGGATCAAAATCATCAAACGATCCTTATTATTTTAAAACAGCTTATTGTCGAATCACTTCAACATGATCCTCAATGGAATATACTCATGGCAGTATCGGTTGTTGCCATGGTTCCCCCTGTTCTTGTTGTTATCTTCATGCAGCGGCTTTTTATCAAAGGCCTTATTGAAACGGAGAAGTAATTGTGGCCATAATCCAGTTATCAAATATAAAAAAACAGTATGACAACGGCATTCTGGTCATTGATGATTTAAACTTAACTGTTGCCGATAAAGAACTTCTTGTTCTTGTCGGTCCTTCAGGGTGCGGAAAATCGACCTTATTACGTATTATAGCAGGACTTGAACAAGTTACCTCAGGTGAATTATGCATTGATAACGAATGTATCAATGATCGTGAACCAGCTGATCGTGATATCGCTATGGTTTTTCAAAATTATGCCCTTTATCCCCATATGACAGTTCGTGGAAATTTAGAATATGGTCTTAAAAATCGTAAAACTCCTAAAGAAGAAATTAAAAAACGTATCGCACATGCTGCAAAGCTTTTGGAGATAGAACCATTTCTTGATCGTAAACCACGACAATTATCAGGAGGACAACGTCAGCGTGTTGCAATGGGGCGTGTGATTGTACGTCAACCCCGTGTTTTTCTCTTTGATGAACCTCTTTCAAATCTTGATGCAAAATTACGGGCGCAAATGTGTATTGAAATAAAAACACTACAGCGTTCATTAGGAACAACGAGCCTCTATGTTACCCATGATCAACTAGAAGCTATGACATTAGCTGATAGAATAGTCGTTTTGAATAAAGGAGCTATCGAGCAAATTGGAACACCAATGGAAATTTACGATACTCCAGCAACAACATTTGTTGCTGATTTTATTGGTTCTCCTCCTATGAATTTTCTTGATCGCTATGTCTTAGAACAACATTTAGGGCATTCATTTTCTTATGGTGAAGAAACTGATCTTTTAGCATTCAGACCTGAAATAATCTTATTGGGCGAACATCCAGATAAAGGGCCTGTCTTTCACACAAAAATTGAGCTTATCAAGCTTATTGGAACAGGTTGCCATGTTTTAACGCGTTGGAATGGTATCATCTTTACGATTGAAATAAAAGAACGCTTGACACACGACTATGGTCAAAAACTAAGTTTCACTGTTGCTCATCAGAATTTTCATACTTTTAATAAAAACACAGGAAAGCGCACAAATAATAAGTAAGCATTAATTGATGTGATACGACTCTCTTTTATGCTGCGTCATGATAATGGTGTGTTTTGACTTGCTCAATTACATTTACAAACTCAGGTTGTAACCGATGGGATTAAAAACAAAATTTTAACAGTTTTGGTAATGATCTATTGTCCCATAGCGCTGAGAATGTCAAAACATTTATATGAAGAAATTTTGCATTTTCACGGTCTGTAAGAAGAATATAATTTTCAAACATCATTTTCATTATAAAAAAAATATCAATATAGAATAAATCTTTATTAACCATATTTTTACTCATTTATAATTTTGTTATAAAAAACAACATATTATCATATGTTTCTTGATGTAATAATTTATGTGTATTATAAAAGTAAATGAGAGAAATAGAGAGAAAAAATGAGTTACAGATAAGGAAGGATGCGCCCCATATCTGAGCTTTGATCCCTAACATAAGAAGTCTATTTGATGCACAAAATACGACGCTGTTCTAAATAATCTCTACGAGAATAGGCGCATTCTATCTTACCGCTGGCCATATGATCTAAAATAGTTTCAGAGCTCCTATAAGAAGCATTTGTTTTTTTTACCAATCACATAAATTAGAGAGAAACCTATGCGCGCATGCTGCAAGTTTATTTTTTCTCGTGTAAATCACTATGCAATTCTCAGCAAGGGTATCTGATAAGTTGCAAAAAATCACTGAGAGATAGAAGGCGTGCTTGTTTTAGAATTTTCATTACTTTTAGCGATAAAAGCAGATGAAACACATCTGTAACATCTCATCGATCTTTTCTATATTCTTGAGTTAAAAATTGCCTGTAGATCATCCTCAAACAGATCTTTATGAATATAACATAAGGGATCGATGCGAATACCTATAAGAATCAGCAGGGACAAAGGCAGTTATGTTATTGTTTTACAAAGCATTCTATAAAAGCTGGTATATTTTTTCAATATATTGCCAGTTTATTAATGGTTTTATGATATTACTTTCTTATAAAGCGCGTGCTTTTTGTTGCTTATAAATCAACCTAAACTTTATACAGCAGTATGTTTGAGACAAATATGAAGACGGTTCAGTGCTGTATTCAGTTTTGTATGCCAAAGTAGAATAAGCTTATCTGCTTGTGTAATTTCTAAAATGAGGAGACAGCTTAATTTAGGGAGAATATGAAAGCATCAAATAAAAAATAGATTCTGTCTTTAGCATCATCTTTTAATTTAGTATTGCAATTTTCAAAAACATCTGAGCCAGTGTCTCTTACATAATGGCGATTAAGTATTGCCGAACACATTTTTTTACGTAATAGAATTGCATCTCTCATACAAAACAGAATACCTAAACAGAAGGCTATTGGGTTGCCAATTTACGCACTTTTTTTAAAAAATATCTTGCAAGGTTGTTCCAACTATTTTTTCACGCAGTCGTTTATAAGTAGTATAACATAAAATCCATTGTGTATCGCCATCTTTATGCTTATAAAAATGCAAGCTGGGGCCATTATCATACTCTCTTTCAGTCTCCAACATTGCAACAATTATTGTGTTGAGACTCTTCATAAGAGGTATTTTTTCTTCAAGTGGTTTTTATTCATACACTAATTCTACTTGCATGTTATAAATGAAGTTGGATAGATAAAAATACTTTAAGAAAGAGACACCAAATTCTTCTTATGAATCGTTTCAAGTGTCGAGAGTTATTGTAAAAAAAGCATTGAAAAATAGAATGCTACTGCTGACAGTTTGGGCACCATGAGGCAATAAATCCACTTACTTTATCTATCTTAGAATCTATAGAGTATAAATTTCTCTGTAAAAGTAACTTTATTTCATATCAATGTTATCAATTATAGCTGTTGGGGCATCATTAGTAACATAATCATAGACTTACGATTTTATGAACTCTTTTTTATCTCTTTTATAGAAGATCTTAATGTTTTGTGATAGCATCAATGATGGTATTCACATTATGTTCCATCATATCGAGATAAGTTGCTGCAGGGCCATTTTTGTTTGACAATGCATCAGAATAAAGTGTTCCACCAATTGTTAAGCCTGTTTCTTTTGCAATCTGTTTTATGAGACGGGGATTAGAGATATTTTCAACGAATAGGGCAGTTGCTTTATTCGCTTTAATTTGTTTTATAAGTTTAGCAACATCGGCTGCGGTTGCTTCAGTTTCTGTTGAAGCACTTTGAGGGGCAAGGATAGTAAAACCATATTCCTTGGCAAAATAGCCAAAGGCATCATGAGATGTGATAATGATACGTTTATCTTTAGGAATGGTAGCAATTTTTGTTTTCAGGGTATCTTGTGCTATTTTAAGTTTTTGGATGTAGGTTTCGGCATTTTTTTTGTAGCTGGTACAGGATTGTGGATCGATTTTACAAAAAGCAGCAGCGATATTCTTCACATAGATTTTGACATTGGGAATTGTTTGCCAAGCGTGTGGATCAATAACGCTGTGGTGGTGATGGGCATTATGTTCTTGATTTTTCATTTTGAGGGAGGGAATGTTAGCGCTAACTTCGACAAGAAGTGCTTTTGTACCACTTGCTGTAATGAGGCGATCAATAAATCCTTCTAAATGAAGCCCGTTGATGAAAATAATTTGAGCATTTCTAAGAGCCTGAGCATCATGGGGGGTAGGTTCATAAGTGTGAGTATTCGCATTGGGACCTACAAAAGTGGTCATAGAGATATGGTTGTCTCCTACATTTTTTACGAGATCTGCAAGAATAGAAAAGCTCGCAACAACTTTGATTTTATTGTGTGCAGAAGCAGAAAATGGAGAAAGGGCAAGCAATAAAGCTCCAAGAAGAACAAATTTTTGAGCAAACTTAGGCACATTTTTTTCCTTAAAGTGAGGAGGTATAAAAGAGGTGGGGAAACCATGTTACAATAAAGCCACGTGGACTTATCAAACAGGAAACAAGATAAATAAATCCTGCGGCAATGATGATAGCAGGGCCGGAGGGAAGTGAAAGATGAAAAGAAAGCAGGAGACCACATACGCTAGAAATGATTCCAAAAAGAGTGGAAAGCGCGCAAATAGGGCCTAGCCGTGAAAACCAAAAACGGGCTGTAATGGCTGGAATCATCATAATACCAACGGAAAGTAATGTTCCTAGTGATTGAAAGCCTCCAACCAGATTCAGCACCACAAGTCCAAGCAATGAAATATGAATATATTTACTCAATGGAGAGAGTGATTTAAAAAAGAGGGGGTCAAAGCTTTCTAAAACGAGTGCACGCCAAAAAATACAAAGGCTGCAGAGTGTAATCAGCATTATAGTAGTGATTAACCAAAGGGCTTGTGCATCAAGTGCAAGAACCGATCCGAATAAGAGATGAAGCAGCTCAATTGTTGAGTCTTTCAGTGAGATAATAATAACACCTGCCGCGAGTGCAATAAGATAAAAGACGGTCATGGATGCATCTTCTTTCTGAAAGCTGTTTCGTGAAATCAAAATGGTTGCTAAAGCAACAATAAGACCAGCGAAGATACCACCAAGTGTCATAGATATGAGGGAAAAGCCACAAATCAGAAAAGCAATTGCAACACCAGGAAGAATGGCATGAGAGATAGCATCTCCTGTCAAGCTCATTCCTCGGAGCATCAAAAACACACCAACAGGACAAGCGCTAATAGACAGAAAAATAGAACCGATAAGGGCGTTTTGCATAAATTGGAAATCAACAAAGGGGGCAAGAAAAAATGCATACACGTCTTATAACCTAAGAAAGAGAGGATCATTGATGAGAAGATTTTGTTTTTGTGCGCTAATAGGGAAAGAATTGGATGTGAGAGGTGGCATAACGTGATGAAGGGTGTTGTTTAAAAACTGTGTTGTTTCTCCATAAAAGGCGTTTTGTTGATCAATTTGAATCATTTGGGGGAAAAATTCTTGCACGATGAGAGGGTTATGGAGTGCGGTGAGAATTGTGCGTCCTTGCTGTTGCCAGTATGTGATCAGAGCAAGAAGGTCTTTTTGGGTATTATGATCTACACCATTGAAAGGTTCATCAAGTAAAATAATATTGGCATCTTGTACAATGATACGTGCAAAAAGAGCGCGTTGTAATTGCCCGCCTGATAATGTTTCAAGCGAACGGGGTGCGAGTTCTGTAAGCCCAACCATTTTAAGAGCATTTTGAATCTTAGAATCATAAGGGCGCTGATTCTTCCATAATCCACAAAAAGACCACAGTCCTGTTTTTACAAGCGTTTTCACATCAATTGGAAATGTTTGATCTATATTACATTGCTGAGCAAGATAAGCAATGCGGCTTTTTTTTGGTTTTGTAATTTTTCCTTTAAGAGGTTTAATCAATCCGGCGATGGCTTTTAGCAGTGTCGATTTTCCAGCGCCATTATCACCTGTTATTGCAACCAATGAACCAGCTTTTAACTTTGCTGAAAAGTTCTTTATTGCTATTCTATTCCTATAGCCTAATGTTGTTTTATTGAAGTGCAGATCCATATTTTTTACCATCGTTGCTTATTATTTTGGAAACTATGTAATAATATAACGTTTGTCAACAAAATGTTATATTATTACATAGTTTTGAGTACTGAAAATTTTAGTGGGAAGATCGTGGAAAATTAAAAATAATAATTGAATTCACCTTGACGAAAGAGAGAGAGTATATACTATATATAGTATCAAAATGATTGGTGATTCTAAATAAGCACAAGAGAGGGTGTTAGTGTGTTTCGTTTGGTATCTAAGTTATTTCCATTATTGTAAAGAGTTTATTGGCCAAAGGTATAGCAGTATTTTTACTGAAGGGTCTCTTTTGGAAGGATTTCCTTTCGTTTTTGTAATTGATTTTTGCCGTAAAAGAGCAAACAGAGCTCTTGAAAAACGGTAGTTTAGAACATTAGTTTTTTAGACAGCAGGAGGGAATTGTAATGCAAGCAAAAGATTGTTTTATAACTAGGGGGCTTTGCCATTTAAGTTGTAGAATAATCGCTTATTCTCATCATAGTTTTTGAAGTTATTTGATGAGGAATTCTGTTATGTTCAGGAAGCTGTGTATTATTTGAAAATAACCACATGTTTTGCGTACAATTTCTATTTTTTGTTATTCTTGAGTACCTATAAAATTATTAGATTGACCTTTCAGGGTTGATTGTTTGGAATTGTGAAAGTTGAAGAAAATGTCGATCACTATTTATAGCAAACCATCTTGTGTCCAATGTGATGCTACACGCCGCGCTTTTGATGCAAAAGGCATTCATTATCGTGTTGTTGATATTTCCTGTGATGAACAAGCATACAGTTTTGTTCAATCTCTGGGGTATCGTCAGGTTCCTGTCGTTGTTTGTGGTGAAAATCATTGGTCTGGTTTTAGACCAGATATGATTAGTGGTCTTTGTGCTTAATGGGGCTTATTGTTTATTATTCGAGTGCAACGGGTAATACAGAACATTTTGTCTCGCAGCTTGGGCAAAGACTCTTCAAAATTGATAAAAGAAAGCCTTCTGCATTGGTTGGTGAACCTTATGTATTGGTTGTTCCTACATATGCAGATGGTGAAGGAAGAGGGGCCGTGCCGAAAGCCGTTGTCCAGTTTCTTAATGAAGCTGAGAACCGAAAATTAATTTGTGGTGTTATTGGCGGTGGGAATCGTAATTTTGGTCGCTATTATAATCTAGCAAGTAAAATTATTGCTGAAAAATGTTGTGTACCTTGCCTTTATCGTTTTGAGCTGCGTGGAACTGATGAAGACGTTATTTATGTAAAAAAGGGATTGGAAAGATTTTGGAAACAATTGGTATAGGACAATCGCAGAAATCGGATCAGATTACTGATTATCATGCGTTGAATGCAATGCTTAATCTTTATGATGAAAATGGTCATATTCAATTTGATATGGATCGGCTTGCTGCGCGGCAATATTTTCTTCAGCATGTTAATCAAAATACAGTTTTTTTTCATAACCTGAAGGAAAAAGTAGATTACTTAATAGAGGAAGGTTATTATGAAAAAGCTTTATTTGAGCTTTATGATTTTTCTTTTATTAAAAAGCTTTTTAAACGTGCTTATGCATTTAAATTTCGTTTTCCTACCTTTTTAGGCGCATTTAAGTATTATACCAGCTATACACTGAAGACTTTTGATGGGAAACGTTATCTTGAACGTTATGAAGATCGCGTTTGTCTTGTAGCTTTATATTTGGCACAAGGGAATAAAGCTCTTGCTGAAAGTTTTGTGGATGAAATTATTACAGGACGTTTTCAACCGGCAACACCAACATTTTTAAATGCTGGGAAAAAACAACGAGGTGAATTGGTTTCGTGTTTTTTGCTACGTGTTGAAGATAATATGGAATCGATAGGTCGTTCGGTTAATTCGGCTTTGCAGCTTTCAAAACGTGGTGGAGGTGTGGCGCTTTGTTTAACGAATTTGCGGGAAGCAGGGGCGCCAATTAAGCAAATAGAAAATCAGTCCTCAGGTGTTTTACCGGTGATGAAACTCTTGGAAGATTCTTTTTCTTACGCCAATCAGCTTGGGGCACGACAGGGGGCTGGAGCTGTTTATTTGCATGCTCATCATTTAGATATTATGAAGTTTTTGGATACAAAGCGTGAAAATGCTGATGAAAAAGTTAGAATTAAAACGCTTTCGCTTGGTGTCGTTATTCCTGATATTACTTTTGAGCTTGCACGGAATAATGAGGATATGTATCTCTTCTCATCGTATGACATCGAGCGTGTGACAGGTAAGCCCTTTAGCGATATTTCTTTAACGGAGCATTATCGTTCTTTTGTTGATAATGCAAAGATTCGTAAAAAGAAAATAAGTGCACGCGTTTTTTTCCAGACATTAGCGGAAATTCAATTTGAGTCGGGTTATCCCTATATTTTATTTGAGGATACTGCTAATCGATCGAATCCGATAGCTGGGCGCATAAGTATGAGCAATTTATGTTCAGAAATTTTGCAGGTGAGTGAGGCGAGTGAACTGGAGACAGATTTAACTTATCGCACGATTGGAAGTGATATATCCTGTAATCTTGGATCCATGAATATTGCCAAAGCAATGGAAAGTCCTGATTTTGGACAGACCGTGGAATCTGCTGTTCGCGCTCTGACTGCTGTTTCGGATATGAGCAATATTGATTGTGTGCCTTCCATTGCGAAAGGCAATGCTGAAAGTCATGCGATTGGTTTGGGACAAATGAATTTGCATGGGTTTCTAGCGCGTGAGCAGATCTATTATGGGTCTCCAGAAGCGATTGATTTTACCAATATCTATTTTTATATTGTGACATATCACGCCATACGTGCTTCCAATTTAATTGCGCACGAACGTCAAGAAATGTTTGCAGGGTTTGAAAAATCAGCTTATGCAGATGGACGTTTTTTCGAGAAATATATTGAAAAAGAATGGAAACCGCAATTTGCGCTTGTGCAAGAGCTTTTTGCACGGAATAATATTGTTATTCCAGATCAAAAGGATTGGCAGGAACTCAAAAAATTAGTTATTGAGTACGGGCTTTATAATCGCAATCTACAGGCAGTTCCTCCCACGGGATCTATTTCCTATATTAATCATGCCACTTCCTCCATTCATCCGATTGCTTCAAAAATCGAAATTCGCAAAGAGGGAAAAATTGGGCGCGTTTATTATCCTGCTCCTTATATGGATAATACGAATTTGAATTTTTACCAAGATGCTTATGAGATTGGCCCTGAAAAAATTATAGATACCTATGCTGCGGCAACACAGCATGTTGATCAAGGTCTTTCATTAACATTATTTTTTCCTGATACGGCTACTACACGTGATATTAATCGCGCACAAATTTATGCCTGGAAAAAGGGGATAAAAAGTATTTACTATGTACGATTACGGCAAGTAGCATTGAGTGGAACAGAAGTAGATGGCTGTGTTTCGTGCAGTTTATAGGAGATCATCATATGACAAAGATTACAACCAAAAATCCTGTTGTGTGCGCTGTTAATTGGAATAGATTACATGATGAGAAAGATCTTGAAGTATGGAACCGCTTAACTGGGAATTTTTGGTTACCTGAGAAGGTTCCACTTTCCAATGACATTCCCTCATGGTCAAGCTTAACGGATGAAGAACGCAAGCTAACGATTCGTGTTTTTACAGGACTAACGCTTCTTGATACAATTCAAAACACTGTAGGAGCCATTTCGCTTCTGGCTGATGCGATAACAGAGCATGAGGAGGCAGTTTTGACGAATATTGCCTTCATGGAAGCGGTTCATGCACGTTCTTATTCCTCTATTTTTTCAACCCTTTGTTCGACGGTAGAAGTTGATGATGCGTTTAGATGGTCAGAAGAAAATATTCATTTGCAGAAAAAGGCTAGATTAGTACTTGAGCGTTATGAAGCAAATGATCCACTTAAGAAAAAAATTGCTTCGACTTTGCTGGAAAGCTTTTTATTTTATTCTGGTTTTTATTTGCCCATGTATTGGGCCAGTCGCGCTAAGTTGACCAATACAGCAGACCTCATTCGACTAATCATTCGTGATGAAGCAGTCCATGGTTATTATATAGGTTATAAATTCCAATTGGGCTTTGCAAAGCTTGATGAAGCCAAAAGACAAGAAATTAAAGATTTTGCTTTTAACCTGCTCTTTGATCTTTATAACATCGAGTGCAAATATACTGAAGATCTTTATGATGCGCTTGGATTGACAGAAGATGTTAAAATTTTTCTTCATTATAACGCTAACAAGGCTTTAATGAATTTAGGTTTTGAAGCTCTTTTCCCCCCTGAGGTTTGTCGTGTTAATCCCGCTATTTTGGCAGCTTTATCACCAAACTCTGACGAAAATCATGACTTTTTTTCAGGGGCAGGTTCTTCTTATGTCATTGGCAAGGCGGTTGCTACCACGGATGATGATTGGGAATTTTAATGTTTGCATGCAAATAGAAGTGCGCGGGGTATTCCACTGAGGTCTTTGCGCATTTCTAAACATTGGAAGCCATTTGTTTCAAACAAATTGCAAACTTCTTTTTCTTGAGAGTAACCAATTTCAACAGCGATAGTGCCGTTTTCTTTTAAGTAGTTGGCTGCTTCATGGGCGAGCTTTCGATAAAAATCAAGACCATCTTTTCCACCGACAAGAGCGCGCAATGGATCATGTAAGCGCACTTCTTTTGCAAGTTTTTTGATATCTTTTGCGGGGATATAAGGTGGATTGGAAACAATAAAATCAAAGCGATCTGTGACAGAATCAAACCAGTCGCTAAGAAGGGGTGTGAAGCGGTGTGCTACTTCAGCATTTTTTGCATTTTTTGTCGCTGTTTTAAGGGCATCTTCAGAAATATCGACAGCGACTGCATAGGATTGGGGAATTTGTTTAAGAATGGCAATGGCAATGGCGCCACTTCCTGTTCCCATATCAAGGAATGTTGTTCTTCTCGAATTTTCGATCTGTTTTTGGAGAAAAGGGAGAACAAGATCTATCAGCGTTTCTGTATCAGGGCGTGGTTCTAACGTCTCTTGAGATAATGTAAAAGATATACCATAAAATTCTCGTGCTCCTATAATACGGTAAACGGGTTCGCCTGCAATACGCCGTTGTAAAGCCTGTTCTATTTGTATAATATGCTCAGAAGATAGATGCATATCTGGTTTAGAAACTCTTTCAGCAGCATTTATTCCTGTTATCCATTCAATGAGTATATTCGCATCGAGATTGGCTTCAGAAATTCCTTTCATGCGCAATTTTTCTTGAGTTTGTTGGATGACATTTTTGAAAGAATATTTGTTCAATTATTGTCCATTTCCATCAGGAGTGCTGTTTGGTGATCTGAGATGAGTGCATGAATAAGCTCATCAAGATCTCCCTCTAGAATGCGATCAAGCTTATACAAGGTTAGATTAATACGGTGATCCGTGACACGTCCTTGTGGAAAATTATAGGTACGAATACGTTCTGAGCGATCACCAGAACCAACTTGGCTTTTACGAGAAGCTGAACGTTCACTTTCCGCTTTTTGTCGTTCGATATCGAATAAGCGTGCCCGTAAAATTTGAAGGGCTCGTGCTCGGTTTTGATGTTGTGATTTTTCTGCTTGTACGACCATAATTCCTGTTGGAATATGCGTGATACGAACAGCTGAATCCGTTGTATTAACATGCTGTCCTCCTGCTCCAGATGCACGCATTGTGTCGATACGAATATCTTCAGGACGAATATCAATATCAATATCTTCAGCTTCTGGAAGCACAGCAACGGTAGCAGCAGATGTATGGATACGCCCACCTGTCTCTGTTTCTGGGATACGTTGCACACGATGAACCCCTGATTCATATTTCAATTTAGAAAAGACACCTTTTCCTGAAATGGTAGCAATAATCTCTTTATATCCGCCAACTTCCCCCTCACTAAGTGAAATAACTTCTACTTTCCAATTGTGAGCATGGGCATAACGTTCATACATGCGGAAAAGATCACCGGAAAAAAGTGCTGCTTCTGAGCCACCCGTTCCTGCTCGAATTTCAACAATAGCGTTTTTTTCATCAGCAACATCTTTAGGTAAAAGCAGAATCTGGAGTTCTTTTTCAAATTGCTCTACTTTTTTATATAACGATGGTAGCTCTTCCTGGGCAAGATTACGCATCTCTATATCTGTTTGTTTATCGTTGATAATCGTTTCTAATTCTGTAATCTCTTCGTAAAGAGCATTTAATGCGCGTATAGAGGTAATAACGGGTTGTAGTTCTGCATATTCAGAAGCTAATTTGACATATGTTTCAGCATTTGGATTCGTCGTCATTTGGCTTTCAATTATTTCAAAGCGCTTTTCAAGCTGTCTCATACGATCTTGTGGCAAGGAAACCATGATAATATTGGCCTAATTTTTCATAATACAATTTTTATAATATTTTGTTGCAATGATTGTTTGTTATAATATTGGCAATGAATTACCGTATAGCATCATACAAAGAGGGGTAATAAAGCAATTCTTTTTTTTTGCCAATGAAAACTATTATATTTTAAAGGTAAATTTTTATAAAATTTGATTTGCCTGAGGTATTTTATCTAATGATATATGATTACTTTTTTAAGAGTTTTTTTTTCCGTAAAGTTCAAGGCGGTGATGAATAATATCATAGCCAAGGGATTTTGCAATTTCCTCTTGCAGCTTTTCAATAACATCAGAATGAAACTCGATAACTTGTCCTGTTTCTATATCAATGAGATGATCATGATGTTGCCCATCTGCTTGCTCAAAACGAGATGGACCACCACTAAAGCTATGGCGATGAATTGTTCCATTTCCTTCTAATATTTTCATGGTTCGATAAACAGTTGAGAGTGAAATATTCGAATCTATTTTGTTTGCACGCTGAAAAATTTCAAATGCATTAGGATGATCATTTGTATCAGTCAAAATATCAAGAATAACTCGTCGTTGACGTGTTACTCTTAAACCAGCTGTGCGCAATTCTTGCTCATAATTTCGCTTTTTATTCATTTGCATAGTTTGCTTTTCAAACAAAGGCTCCATGACAGTGTTTGTATTTTTTCTCTGAACCGCAAGGACAACGCTCATTACGTCCAACTTTTCCCCATGTGGTTATATCGTTAGGGTCACGATCTTGTGGATTAACAAATCTATTTTCTTGTGATCGTGCCCATAAGGTGGGAGCATTTTCTTGACTTTGATCATTAAAGACAGAAGAAGCAGCATCAGTTTGCTCAGGCATGGCCGGTTCTGTGGGGTGTTGAATGATTTCAAAGCGCATAAGCTTAGAAGTGACAATTCGGCGCAAATTTTTCAACATACTTTGAAAGAGTTCAAATGATTCTGTCTTATATTCATTGAGCGGATCCCGCTGCGCATAACCACGAAAACCAACAACAGAACGCAAATGGTCTAAACTCACCAGATGTTCACGCCATAACGTGTCAATAGTTTCGAGCAATACTGCTTTGTGAAAATAAGCCATAACTTCTGGAGAATATCGTTCAGTACGCTCATTTTCAAGTTTTGTAACAGCATTTGATACACGCTCTAGAATTTGCTCCTCGGCAATTCCATCTTCGTTTGCCCATTCTTCCACTGGAAGCTCAAGATTAAAGAGTTGTTGAAGCTCTTCTTCGAGAGTTTTTGCATCCCATTTTTCAGAATATGTCCCTGATGGAATATAAGCCTCTACGAGATCCTCTACGACTTCATTACGCATTTCAAGGATCATTTCTGATAAATCATCTGCATTCATGACCTCCATACGCTGTTCAAAAATAACCTTGCGTTGATCATTCATGACATCATCATATTTTAGCAGATTTTTACGAATTTCAAAGTTTCGTGCTTCGACCTTTTTTTGTGCTTTTTCAAGGGCTTTATTAATCCATGGATGGATAATAGCTTCATTTTCTTTCAATCCAAGTTTTTGCAGCATACCATCCATACGGTTAGAGCCAAAGATACGCATAAGATCATCTTGAAGAGAGAGAAAGAATTTTGAGCGACCAGGATCGCCTTGGCGACCAGAACGTCCACGAAGCTGGTTATCAATACGACGGCTTTCATGACGTTCAGTAGCGATAACGTAAAGCCCTCCAGCCGCTAAAGCTTTTTCTTTAAGCTTCTGAACATCTTTTTTTATTTCTTCAATTTTAGCTGTCCGCTCTGGACCTTCCGGGATATCCTGTAACTCTTGTCGGATGCGCATTTCAACATTACCACCAAGCTGTATATCCGTACCGCGTCCTGCCATGTTGGTTGCAATGGTGAGAGCTCTAGGAACTCCTGCTTGCGCAATGATATATGCTTCTTGTTCGTGATAGCGAGCATTTAAGACTCTAAAATCGGTAATGCCTTCTTTTCGCAAACGCTCTGCCAATTGTTCTGACTTTTCAATAGAGGTTGTTCCAACAAGAATAGGCTGTTCTTTTTCGTGAGCTTGACGGATATCATGCACAATTGCCCGATATTTCTCTTCTGCTGTTCGATAAATCTCATCATCTTCATCAATACGTTGTATTGGCAAATTTGTAGGGACTTCGACAACGTCAAGACCATAAATATTTCTGAATTCTTCGGCTTCTGTTGTTGCAGTTCCAGTCATGCCAGATAATTTTCTATACATACGGAAGTAATTTTGGAAAGTGATGGAAGCAAGTGTCTGGTTTTCTGGTTGAATAGCAACATGCTCTTTAGCTTCTAACGCTTGATGAAGTCCTTCAGAATAACGCCGCCCAGGCATCATTCGCCCTGTAAATTCGTCAATAATAACGATTTCATCATTGCGAACAATATAATCTTTATCGCGAGCAAACAGTTTATGAGCTTTTAGAGCATTATTGACATGATGAACGATAGCGACATTTTCTATGTCATAAAGACTCTCACCTTTAAGATGTCCAGCTTGTTCGAGCATTTTTTCAATTTTTTCAGTACCAACTTCGGTAAAGGTCGTTGTTTTTTGTTTTTCGTCTATTTCATAGTCTTCTGGAGTTAAGGCAGGAATAAATGTATCAATAAGGTTATAGAAGTCAGTACGATCTTCTAGAGGACCAGAAATAATAAGGGGGGTACGGGCTTCATCAATAAGAATCGAATCAACTTCATCAACAATTGCGTAATGATGTCCACGTTGGACCATTTGACTATGATCGAAGGCCATATTATCACGCAAATAATCAAAACCTAGTTCATTATTTGTGGCATAGGTGATGTCGCATGCATAGGCCTCTCGGCGGGCATCACTATCAAGATCATGAAGAATCACGCCTGTTGTAAGCCCTAGAAAACTAAAAATTTTCCCCATTGTTTCAGCATCACGACTGGCGAGATAATCGTTTACTGTCACAACATGAACGCCTTTACCTTCCAATGCATTGAGATAAATTGGTAGAGTTGCCATTAATGTTTTACCTTCACCAGTACGCATTTCAGCTATGCCGCAGTCGTGAAGGACCATTCCACCAATAAGTTGCACGTCAAAAGGACGCATGTCATAAACACGTTTTGCGGCTTCACGAACAGTCGCGAAAGCTTCCGGTAAGAGCAAATCAACACCCTCACCTTCACTAAGACGTTTACGAAAGGCATCTGTTTTTTGGCAAAGTTGCTCATCACTTAATTTTACGAATTGTTCTTCCAAAGCATTAATTTGTGCAACTTTTTGGCGGAGTGCTTTGAGATGTCGCTCATGAGCTGAACCAAAAAACTTACGGGCAAAAACACCTAAACTGACCATCTCTGGCCCTTTCTTTTAATTGTTGTCACTCTTGTTGGGTAATTCATACGCTCTCCCCATACTCTACATTTTCTTCAAATTATCTGATATCATTAGTGACATCATGAAATGCAGATGGTACCATTATACTTGCTGGTGTGCAATTTTTCACTCTAATTATAAAGTAGAGATAAGAGGCTAAGCGCTTTATGTCAACTTTAAGTATGCTATTTAACTGATACAATACAAAGTAATTTAAGATACAATATGTCATTTTTCTCTATTATCATGTTTTTCATCTGCATTAGATAGGATTGGAGAAACTGAGATAAAAGGATAATTTTATACTTTTTTTAAATAAAATTACTAATTTATTTCTCTATGTTTAAAGATTAAAGTGTTATGGTAAAGAGAATTGGAATCTTGAACCTGCCTTCATTTTTAAGGAGTATATTTATGAAATTTAACTTTATCACGCTTTTTTTAGCATCAACTTTATTGGCAAGTACAAGTTTAGGGGTGAGTGCTCAAGAAGGTTTGAATTCATCGTCGAGTGATTTAAAGACTTTAGAGAAAGCTTCTGAAAAAGCCGTTTCTCCTTCTCATGTTATGGCGGTTATTGATGGGAAAAATATTACAGCAGGCCAATTGGATGATTTAGCGCTTGAAATAAATCCTAATTTAGCACGTTTTCCTGATGAACAACGCCGTATGATGGTTCTAAAAGCTTATTTAGATATGCAGGCCCTCGCAAAAGCAGCAAGAAGCAAAGGTCTTGATAAGACAGAAGCTTACGATAAACGTATGGCAGTCATGCGTGACAATGTTCTTCAACAGCTTTATTTTAAACAGGCGATTGTTGATAAAATATCGGATACTGATTTGGAAGCTCTTTATAAGCAAGAAGTTGCTGCTTTACCTAAAGAGGATGAGGTTAAAGCGCGTCATATTTTGGTCAAAACGAGAAAAGAAGCAGAAGCTATCATTAAGCATTTAAATAAAGGCGAAAATTTTGAAGAGATTGCAAAGAAAAGTTCAACAGATGGTTCTGCTGCCGTTGGGGGTGATCTTGGTTATTTTAGCCATGGTCAAATGGTCAAGCCTTTTGAAGATGCCGCATTTGGTTTGAAAGTTGGCGAATACACAAAACAACCCGTTGAAAGTCCTTTTGGTTGGCATATTATTAAATTAGAAGATCGTCGTGTAAAACAACCGCCTGCATTTGATGATGTTAAAGAGATGTTGCGGACACAGCTGATAAAAAAGCGCTATCAAGAACTGATTGTTGATTTGCGTAGCAAGATAGATGTGAAATACCCTGATCCTAATGTTACAAAAATCATGGAATCGCTTCATCAAAATGGGACGCTACTTCCCGATGAGACATCTGATGAAGAAGATACGGAATAGCTAGTAAAAATAAGTAGATAGCCTCTTTAATAGATAATTTGCTAGGTTAGTTTTGTTCAAAAAGCCTAGCAGTTTTCTATGAGAGGTTATTGATCTGCAATCATTTCATTTTTTTATAGAAAGCATATTGTGGTTTTGAAAATCTCTCCTTTGTCGCCTCAAAAGATCCAAGAGCTTTCTCCATTATCTGGTGTACGGATAGCAACAGCTGAAGCTGGGATTAAATATAAAGATCGTACAGATCTTCTTTTCATCATATTCGATAAGCCAGTGAGTGTGGCCGGTGTTTTTACCCGTTCAAAATGTCCATCTTCCCCTGTAGAGCATTGTCGTGCATCGCTTCCTCATGGGGTTGCGAGGGGTGTTGTTGTGAATTCTGGAAATGCAAATGCTTTTACAGGAAGCAAAGGAAAGCACACAACCGATGCAATTATTTGTGCAGCAGCGAACGCTTTAAAGGTTAGAGAAGATGAAATTTTTATAGCTTCTACGGGTGTTATTGGTGAGCCAATGGATGCATCGGGTATTGTCAATCTTTTACCAAGTATGACAGAGACAGCAGAAGAGGGAAATTGGTTGGAAGCTGCAAAAGCCATAATGACAACGGACACATTTCCAAAACTTGCGACCCGCACTTTTGACTGTGGGGGAGAGCGTGTTACCATTAATGGAATTGCAAAAGGTGCTGGTATGATTGCACCCGATATGGCGACAATGCTGTCATTTGTGGTTAGTGATGCTACCATTTCTTCGGATGCACTCCAATCCATGTTATCAGAGGCAGTTGAGGGTTCTTTCAATTCAATTACTGTTGATAGCGATACCTCAACTTCAGATACGCTTATGTTGTTTGCGACAGGAAAAGAACATGTTCCATGTCTTACAAGTAAATCTGATCCGCGTTATGGGGTTTTTGTGAAACAATTGAGTGCACTTCTGCATGAACTTGCACTACAAGTTGTTTGTGATGGTGAAGGTGCTCGTCATTTAATTGAGGTTAATGTGGTGGGTGCTACAACAAATAATGCAGCTAAAACTATTGCTTTATCAATTGCAAATTCACCGCTCGTAAAAACGGCTATTGCCGGTGAAGATGCGAATTGGGGGCGGGTCGTTATGGCAGTTGGGAAGGCCGGTGTTGAAGTCGATCGTGATCTATTGACGATTTGGTTTGGTGAGCATCGTGTGGCCGTGAATGGCGTACGAGATCCTGAGTATTGTGAAGAGACAATAGGTACTTATATGCAAGGTAAGCACATCACGATTCGTGTTGATATCGGTTTGGGTAAGAGTACGGCGACGGTTTGGTCTTGCGATTTAACAAAAGAGTACGTTATGATCAATAGCGATTACAGAAGTTAATGGATGCACTTTATATTTAACAGTTTATTATTTTTCAGAGCAAATGGGGTATGTGAGCTCTTTTAGGAGCAGAGGGGATATGATAGAAAAGTCAGTTATCTTTATGTTCCCTATTGGGGAGTGATATGTGTATGAAAAGTTCCATTCTTCTTGTTGTTGCATGTGCACTGTTAGATCAGAATAATCGTGTTTTGCTTACACAGCGTCCTGAAGGAAAATCATTGGCTGGTTTATGGGAGTTCCCTGGTGGCAAGGTTGAGCAAGGTGAAACTCCGGAAGCATCATTGATTCGTGAATTAGAGGAAGAGCTTGGTATTTATGTTCAACCAAATAATTTACACCCTTTAACATTTGCAAGTCATAGCTATAAAACATTTCATCTCTTAATGCCATTGTATCTTTGTGACCATTATGAGGGCGTTGCGCAAGGACGAGAGGGCCAAAATTTAGAATGGGTTTTTATTAATGATCTTGATAAATACCCTATGCCTGATGCTGATAAACCATTGGTTCAGGTATTGAAAAATCATCTTCTTTAATGTGTTATAAGAAGAAAATATAATTCAATATATTGATTTAAAATAATAATTTATATTTTTTATGTTGAATGGGAAAGTCCAGGGTCATAAAAATTTTCTCATTTCAAATCTGTTTTATGTTAAATTAGTCAAAACCATTCTTTTGCACGTTCCAAGCGGGGCGGGTCATGTGGATAAAATTATTTAAGAAAGAAATAAAATACGTGTTGAAAGAATACTCTCCAATAGCCAAGGGTTATCGCAACATTGAGAATTGGCAAAGTGTATAATGATGCCTTTGCACGCTTCATAAGCATAAAAATGGTGGTAGATAATGGATTTATACTTTTCGCGATTATTATTGAGAGATTGTCTTGGATGCACCGAGAGATATTAGGAGTATTTCTTTCATAAGATATCGATAATAGGAAAAATTTCAAAAAATGTTGCTTTTGATTAAGAGGGGCATATCCCTTACGTAATATAGAACGCCATTGTGTTGCATATTTGCGGGGTTGTTTAAAAGAGGCATCTCGCAATATTCCAAAGCCCATTTCGTGCCGGCACTCGTGAATGGTATAATGGTAGAGCTTTATAAGATAAAATCTATTGAGCGCCACTATCTTTACGCTTGTGAAGGAGTAAGCTGGTTCCAATGTTAGTTATGATAGCTCTTGGCATTTGAGAGCATTCAGAAGGGATATTTTTCTTTTCGTAATCATTTTTACTTATACATCAATTTCGCTTGTGATGAACAAGCAAGCGATTTTGATTGATTCAACATAAAAACAGATTTGAAATAAGAGAATTTTACGATATTTAGAATGCTTGATGCAGAGTGAATGATGGATAATTATCCTTATAAATCAATCTATTGCATAATAAAAACATTCAATTAATTTTTTATAGGAGGCATGTATTAAGTTTCTTGAATTGGACGGCGTTTTGCGATAGGATATTGATTTTTTTTAGCGATACGCGTAATTGCTTTTTCCAATGGCTCAATCATAACGTCCATAGAAAAACCATTTGCGTGAATAATATTTGCGTGATCGACCATAATAGCAACATGATCTTTCCAAAAAATTAAATCACCTCGTTGAAGTTTATCAGTATCTGTAAGAAGACTGCCTATAGTTTCTTGCTGCATATCGGTATCACGTAAGACTATTTGATCGGTCATCATCATAGAGAGCTGAATGAGTCCCGAACAATCAATTCCAAAACCGCTGACACCACCCCAAAGATAAGGTGTACGGATAAAGGTTTCTGCAACTGTGACATAATCTTCATATACGCGTCCAATGGGGCTGAGATGGCTCGTAATGATTGCTGTTCCATTTTCAAGAATAGAATACATTGTGTCACGGACTTCAATTTCATCAACAACACTGACTTTGCTTCCCATAGATAATGGGGATACTATTGGTCCACGTAAGTCAGCGTGTAAATATTTAAATGTGCGTGGTACTGAAACCACATGTGTTTGTTTTATGGTTGATGTACAAAGAACTTTTGTATCAATATAACCGACATAACCATCTTTGAGTGATTGTCCCCACGACAATGTTTCCCCTTGTTCAAAAATGAGAAGTTCTTCTCCCAATAAGCATTCTGTTTGTCTTTCACTTTTTTTACTATTTTCTTTAAAAAGTCCAGCGACCGCTGTATTAACACGTCTTTTTTCACCTTGAACAAAGCGTTGAGCTGTAATTTCTGTTTCAAGACGTTGATCTGCTAGATCATCTCTGAATGCATGAAGTCTTGGGTCTTTAGAGATCATCTTTTTGCTTTCCATTTTGTTACTCCTTACCTTTAAACAAACTCATGAAAACTGTATTGGTAAGGTTTTTATCCTCAAACAAAACTAAGAACACAGTGTAAGACCAATTATTCTTTAAGCTGCAAAATTGTCCATTTTTGTGGATATTTGTGTCAAAATTCATTTTTTTAAAATATTATAAAGGGCACGAATAGTTTGTGCTGATCCACCAATAGGGTATCCTGGTTTTTCTTTTGGAACCCATCCATAAAGGTCAAAATGCGCAAAATGTTCAGCTTTTTCAACAAAAGAATTAAGAAATAAAGCAGCCGTTATAGAACCAGCAAAGCTATTTCCAGTTACATTGTTAAGATCGGCAATTGGTGATGATAACATCTCTTGGTAAGGTTTCCAAAGGGGCATTTGCCAAAGAGGATCAAAGACAGCGTGAGCAGATTCAGAAATTTGTTGTGCCCATATTGAATCATTACAATAAAATGCGGGAAGATCTGGTCCTAATGCTATACGCGCTGCCCCTGTTAAAGTAGCCATACAAAGCATGAATTGTGGACTTTCTTCATCACCATAGGCGAGTGCATCGGCAAGGACAAGGCGCCCTTCAGCATCTGTATTACCTACTTCAACACTTAAACCTTTACGACTTTTAAGAATATCACCTGGTCGGTAAGCATTCGCAGAAATTGCATTTTCTACAGCTGGAATCAAAACGCGTAAACGGAAAGGCAATTTTGCATCCATGATAAGTTTAGCCAATCCCAAAACGTTTGCTCCACCCCCCATGTCTTTTTTCATAAGCAACATGTTATTGGCTGATTTAATATCGAGGCCTCCAGTATCAAAAGTTACGCCTTTGCCCACCAACGTTATTTTAGGATGATGTTCTTGCCCCCAGAGTAACTCAATCAGTCGTGGTGCAGTGCTGCCTGCTCGTCCTACAGCATGAATCATCGGAAAGTTATGGGTTAAGAGATCGTCTCCACAAATACTTTTGATATGAGCACCATAGGTTTTTCCTAGTTTTCGAGCTTCTTTTTCGAGAGTATCAGGGTTCATATCATTGGCTGGAATATTAATGAGATCACGGACGAAAAAGACAGCTTCATAAATTCGTTGGAGTTCATTAAGATCAATAGCCTCATTGACATGGATAGATAATGATTTGAAAGAAGAATTTTGACGATAGCGATTAAATTGATAGCTACCGAATGCTAATCCAAGATAGGTATTTATTTCATCAGAGGTTGTACCTTCTAAATGCCATTGACCAGCAGGAAGTTTTTGAGCAAGAACTCCTGTGATAAAAGGATCGTTACCATTGCCAATTCCAAATAAAACTTTTTTTAAATGCCCCGTTTCGTGAGGAATAAAGAGTATTTGTCCCGCTTTACCAGTAAAGTCATTAACTTTTATCCATGCTGTTGTTGACGCATCAAGTGATAAGTTGGCAAGAGTTCTTTGGTTTACCAAGATGATAGGGCAACTGTTATCGATACGTGTTGAGGTAAAATGAATGTGGTGGTGCTGCATAGTTATGAGATCCTTATAGTCGTCTAAGTGCGACATATTCGACCAAATGATTTTTTCCCTTTCGTAGAATGAGATTGGACCGTGGTCGTGTTGGCAATATATTTTCCTGTAAATTTTTTAAATTAATCGTTTGCCAAAGATCCTCAGCGATTTTTGAAGCTTCTTTTTCATTGAGATGGGCATAACGATGAAAATAGGATTCAGGATTTTGAAAAGCTGTTTTACGCAAACGTTTAAAGCGCTCCAAATACCAGTGACGAATGACTTCTGTTTCAGCATCGACATAGATTGAAAAATCAAAAAAATCTGATACGAAAGGAATAGCTTTTCCATCTTTAGGAAGATCACTGACCTGTAATACATTAATACCTTCAACAATTAAAATATCAGGACGATCAATGGTAATAGTCTGATTTTCTAGAACATCATAGATCATATGTGAGTAAAGCGGAGCACGGACATTTCCGATACCTGCTTTTATAGCCGAAAGAAAGCACAGCAACTTTTTAATGTCATAGGAATCAGGAAATCCTTTGCGATTCATTCGATTTTTTTGCTGTAAGATTGCGTTAGGATAGAGAAAACCATCCGTTGTGATTAGATCAACTTTAAGGCTAGATGTCCATCTTTTCAACAGTTCTTGAAGAATGCGAGCCGTGGTTGATTTTCCTACAGCTACAGAACCAGCAATTCCAATAATAAAGGGCGTTTTTCTACTCTCTTCTTGATGGAGAAACTGCTGACGTTTGTGAAAAAGTTCCTGTACTGCTTCAACATGGCATGATAATAGACGCGATAAAGAAAGATAAATGCGTTGGACTTCTTTAAGATCAATAGGATCATCAATAGAGCGTAAACGCTTAATTTCATCAAAAGTCAAAGTAAGAGGTGTGTCTGCACGAAACTCTGACCATTCTTGTGCAGTAAAAACGCGATAGGGTGAATATCGGTCAGAAACGGATTTGATCAGATTATCTTTCTGATTAATTTTTTGTATAGTCGTATCAATCATTTGTATTGGTCGAGAATTTTTTGCAGCAGCAATTGATTTAAGAGTAGACAGATGAGCGGCTTCATTTTCAAGTAAATTTTGTTTTGCATGCTCTCTTCTTTTAAGATAGTAGATCATTTTTCATTAACTTATAGTCCAGTCATTCCAGTTTGCACGGATTTGTGCTAATGAGTGCCCTTGCGCCAAAAAAGTCCATAAAAGTAGACGCGCTTTTACGGCTGATAAATAACCAGACATGAGAGCACCAGAAGCAATCATATCGATTTCGGAGCCTTTATAGCCATAAGTTATACGAGTTGTTGAGCCATTACAACAACGACTAGCAATAATGATTGGTATTTTTTGTGCATATTGTTGTACAAGGTCTGCTTCTTGAAAACTACAGTGTCCTGCACCAAAACCAGCAATAACAACTCCAGCATAATACCCACTTTCAAGGCATAGTTTCATTAATTTTGCATCAGATGATAAAGAGGAATAGAGGAGTGCAATTTGATGATCATGGTTTTGGGGAAGATCAAACGTTTTTGGGAAAAATTTTCGATCATTGAAATAAATAAGTTTTCCCTCTAAAATAGTTCCTAAAACACCTGCAAGACCTGATTGAAATGTTTCGACTTTGACGGTATGGCTTTTATAGAGCCAATAAGGTGAATGAATTGCATCATTTATGACAACGAGAACGCCCCGGTTACGACTTTGTGTGGCTGCTGCGACACGAGTGGCTGCTAAAATGTTGGCGGGGCCATCGGCGCCTGCTTCATGAGGCATGCGCATAGCACCGGTTATGATGAGTGGTTCGGCTTCTTTCCAATAAAGAGAAAGAAAAAAAGCTGTTTCTTCCAGAGTATCAGTCCCTTGTGTTAAAACAATACCTTCTGCACCAGCGTTTATTTGTTGTTTTGCCCACTTAATTATTTCAAAAAGCATTTGAAACGATAAAGATCCACTTGGTATTTGCATCAATGTTTGTGCATGAATATCAGCAACGTTATTTAAATCAGGAACACTTTTTATGAGGTTATCTGAAGTTAAAGTCGGTTGCATGTGACCAAAACTATCAGCAGTCATTGCAATTGTTCCACCTAAGGTCCCTATGGCTATTTTTTTCATAATTTTCCTCTAAAAAGCACAAACTGTTTATATAAAGCTATTTAGCAGTAATTTACATTGACAACAATGATATCATTTTTCCATTTTCAACAAATTGAGTTATGCTGAATCATTGTGTTTTGCTGTATATGTTCTTAAATAGGACAATAGTAATTGAGTTTTACATTGTATGAAAAGAAATCAATATTAAAAAGTAAAGTTAATATTAAGGAGTTTCCTTATGACAGAACATAAGCCAGACATAATGTATGGTACAACAATTATTACGGTACGAAAAGGTGGAAAAGTCGTGATGGCCGGTGATGGTCAGGTCTCTCTTGGACAGACAATTATGAAAGGCAATGCACGTAAAGTGCGTCGTCTTGGAAAGAACGGAGTGGTTATTGCTGGTTTTGCAGGTGCTACGGCAGATGCTTTTACATTACTGGAGAGATTGGAAACAAAGCTTGAACAATATCCTGATCAGCTTATGCGTGCTTGTGTGGAACTTGCAAAAGATTGGAGAACAGATCGCTATTTGCGTCGTCTCGAAGCAATGATGCTCGTGGCTGATAAGAAAGTAACTTTGGCTCTAACAGGGCTTGGTGATGTCTTAGAGCCAGAAGATGGGGTTATGGCAATTGGCTCTGGAGGAAATTTTGCTCTTTCAGCAGCGCGTGCACTCATGGATTTGGATTTGGATGCAGAAACTATTGCTCGTAAAGCTATGGCTATTGCCGCTAAAATTTGTGTTTACACCAATGATCATTTTACGATTGAAACATTGGATGCAGAATTATCTTCTTTAGAGAAAGCTATTTAAATGTGTGTTGTATTTTCCCCTCGTGAGACTGTTTCTGAACTTGATCGTTTTATTATTGGCCAAAATGATGCCAAACGCTCTGTAGCTATTGCATTGCGCAATCGGTGGCGTAGGCAACAGCTTGATGAGCCGATGCGTGAAGAAGTTATGCCAAAAAATATTTTAATGATAGGGCCAACAGGTGTTGGTAAAACAGGAATCGCACGTCGATTAGCAAAACTTTCTGGAGCACCTTTTGTGAAAGTAGAAGCGACGAAATTTACTGAAGTTGGTTATGTGGGACGTGATGTTGAGCAAATTATTCGAGATCTTGTTGAAATTGCCATTTCTCTTGTGCGTGAAAAGAAACGGGATGAAATAAAAGAAAAGGCTCACGTGAATGCTGAAGAGCGCGTTTTAGACGCCCTTGTTGGTAAAACAGCAAGTCCTGCTACCCGTGATAGTTTTCGTAAAAAATTGCGTGAAGGTGAATTGGATGAGAAAGAGATTGAAATTGAAGTCGCCGATAATAATAGCAATAGTGCTTCAACCTTTGATATTCCTGGTATGCCTGGGGCACAAATGGGTATTATGAATTTATCAGATATTTTGGGCAAAATGGGCAGTCGTACAAAAGTCCGTAAGACGACAGTAAAGGATTCTTTTAAACCGCTCATTGATGATGAATCTGAAAAACTCCTTGATCAGGAGCAAATTATTCAAGAGGCGCTTCGTGTTGCTGAAAATGACGGTATTGTTTTTATCGACGAAATTGATAAAATTGCAACTAGGGATGGTGGAGCAAGTGTTGCGGTTTCGCGTGAGGGCGTTCAACGGGATCTTTTGCCTTTGGTTGAAGGAACAACAATTGCTACAAAATATGGGCAAATCAAAACAGATCATATTCTTTTTATTGCCTCAGGTGCATTTCATGTTTCCAAGCCATCTGATTTATTACCGGAACTTCAAGGACGTTTGCCCATCCGTGTGGAGCTGAACCCTTTAACAAGGGAAGATTTACGGCGCATTCTAACGGAACCAGAAGCTAGTTTGATTAAACAATATATTGCTCTTATGGCAACAGAAGAGGTTCATTTGGAAATTACCGATGATGCAATTGATGCTTTAGCAGATATTGCTGTAGATTTAAATGCAAGGATTGAAAATATAGGGGCACGTCGTTTGCAAACAGTGATGGAGCGCGTTTTGGATGAGATTTCTTTCACTGCACCTGATAAAGCTGGAACATCGTTTAAAATTGATGCTGCTTACGTGAGAAAATCTATTGGCGAGCTTGCTGCTGATATCGATCTTTCACGTTTTATTCTTTGAAAGTTATTGCTTGTTCTGTTTATCTGCGTGCTTCGATAATTTTGAAACCATGGGCTTGTTCATGTATCAACACTGTGCGGAAAATATTTTTTAATAATGTTTCATAAGGCAGGTGGCGGTTTGCAACAAAAAGCAGACTGCCGCTTGGCTTTAAGCACTTTGCAGCATTTATAATAAAATTTTTTCCTAATGAAATATCTGTTGTTTGTTGTGTGTGAAACGGTGGATTTGAAATAATTGTATCATACAGATTTGTGACAGGCTCATGTACAAGGTCATGCCAATAAAAATGAATTGGAAAAGGAGCTGTTATGGATTTAAGGTGCTGTTTTGCTGCTCTCAAAGCATTGTAGTCTGCTTCATAAAGGTCGAGAGCGGTGAGTTTTTCACTTCTTTCAAGCGCAACGTGAGAAAGATAACCCCATCCAGCACCAAAATCAGCCGTTTTTCCAGAAATAATTTTGAGCATATAAGAAGCAAGCGCAGCAGATCCTGGATCAATACGTCCGTGTGAGAACATACCAGAAGTGGTTTGAAATTTACCAAAAGTGAGCGGTGGTGAGCGCAATTGCGCAATGTTATGTCTCTCAATTTGTTGAGGAACTTGCAACCAAAATACAAGACCATGATTTTTAGACAATTTATTGGTGATGGGAACAATTGTTTTGACCCATTTCATCATTGAAGCAGCACCAGCAGTTTTATCCCCACTAATTACAATCCATCTATTGGGTTTAACGCATTCTAATAAATCAAGAAAACAATTTTGGTTCAAACCACGATATTTGCTCAAATGTAAAAATGCACCATCATAGCTGAAAGTTTTATCTATTTGAGGAGAGCAGTGAAATTGAGTATCGACAAATTTTAAAAAATCTGGTCGCCAAGGCGTAATAACTTTTAAATTTTGTGCCCATTCTGGAGCTGGGATTTCTGTTAAACCAAAACTTAGCCAACACTGGTTTGGATCAGGATACGGGAGTTCATGATTTTCAAAAGGCAAAAATAATAACACATATGACTCTTTCAAAGAAAAATGCCACTCCAATGTTGGGATGGCATTTCATGATACGATAAGAGGAAAAACTTACTCTTCTTTCTTACGGCGGCGCTTATTTTCAGGTTGTTTTTTTTCATCCACGCACTTTTCTTCATTCATCGCTTTATCACTGGTGATTTCCTTTCCGGTTGTTTGATCAACGACCTTCATTGATAACCGAACTTTTCCACGCTCATCAAAGCCCATTAATTTAACCCAAACTTTGTCACCTTCTTTTACAATATCTGTTGTTTTGGTGACGCGTTCTGATGCAAGCTGAGAGATATGAACGAGTCCATCACGAGAACCAAAGAAGTTTATAAATGCACCAAATTCTGCAGTTTTTACAACTGTTCCTTGGTAGATAGCACCAACTTCAGGCTCATCGACAATAGAATGGATCCAACGTTTTGCTGCTTCAATGGTTTTAGCATCAGCAGAAGCAATTTTAATGGTACCATCATCTTCAATATTAATTTTTGCTCCAGTTTGTTCCACGATTTCCCGAATAACTTTACCACCAGAGCCGATAACATCACGGATTTTATCGACAGAAATATTCATAACTTCGATTCGTGGAGAAAATTCACTCAGCTCAGCACGTGCACTGGTTAAAGCTTTCGCCATCTCATTAAGGATATGGATTCGTCCACCTTTGGCTTGTTCAAGCGCGATTTTCATAATCTCTTCGGTAATACCATCAATTTTGATATCCATTTGCAAGGCAGTAATACCATTTTCTGTTCCTGCGACTTTAAAATCCATATCTCCAAGATGATCTTCATCCCCTAAAATATCAGAAAGAACAGCAAAGCGTTCTCCTTCTTTAATCAAGCCCATAGCAATACCAGCAACAGGGCGTGCTAGAGGAACACCAGCATCCATAAGAGCAAGTGAGGTTCCACAAACCGTTGCCATAGAAGAAGAGCCATTGGATTCAGTGATTTCTGAGACAGCACGAATGGTATAAGGAAAAGATTCTTTCGTTGGTAACATGGGGTGAATTGCCCGCCATGCCAATTTGCCATGTCCAATTTCACGACGACCTGGAGAACCAAGGCGTCCCGTTTCACCCACTGAAAATGGTGGAAAATTGTAATGGAGAAGGAATGTTTCCTTATACATTCCTGTCAAAGAATCAACATATTGTTCATCTTCACCAGTTCCCAATGTTGCAACGACAATCGCTTGTGTTTCTCCGCGGGTAAAGAGTGCTGATCCATGTGTGCGGGGTAAAATACTTACTTCTGATTGGATAGGGCGTACGGTAGAAAGATTGCGTCCATCAATCCGCTTTTGGGTATCAAGAATGTTTCCGCGAACAATTTTTGCTTGCAACTGTTTAAATACGGTTGCAATTTGATCTGCACTAAATTGACAGTCTTTTTCTGGTTCTGGCATAAATTTATTGAGGATTTCTGTCTTTAGTGCATCAATTGCAGCATAACGTTCTTGCTTATCAGTAATTGTGTAAGCCTTTCGTATATCCTGTTCTGCCATTTTCTGCATCGCTTTTTCAAGCTCAGAAAGATCTTCAGGAACAAAATCACGAGGATCTTTTGCAGCAACTTCAGCAAGCTTTATAATGGCATCAAGGACAGGTTGAAGGCCTTTGTGACCAAACATTACGGCCCCCAACATGATATCTTCCGGTAATTCTTGTGCTTCTGATTCAACCATCAAAACAGCACTTTCTGTTCCAGCAACAACAAGATCAAGTTTTGATTCAGGCATTTCATCGATATGAGGATTAAGAATATATTGTCCATTACAATAGCCAACGCGGGCACCGGCTATAGGCCCCATGAAAGGAACACCTGACAGGGTCAATGCCGCAGAAGATGCAATCATCGCAAGGATATCGGGATTGTTTTCGAGATCATGCTGTATAACGGAAACAATAACTTGTGTATCATTTTTATATCCCTCAACGAAAAGGGGACGAATTGGGCGATCAATCAAACGTGAAACCAAAGTTTCATTTTCACTTGGCCGACTTTCACGTTTTAAATAGCCCCCAGGTATTCGACCAACAGCATAGGATTTTTCTTGATAATTAACGGTGAGTGGAAAAAAGTCCTGGTCTGGTTTTGGGATTTTGGCCGATACAACGGTAGCTAAGACAATCGTTTCTCCATAGGTAGCAATCACTGCACCATCAGCTTGACGCGCTATTTTCCCTGTTTCAAGGGTGAGCGGACGCCCGGCCCATTCAATTTCTATCTTGTGCGTTTTGAACATTTTTTATCCTTAATGACCAGTGTTTAAATCTTTGATTGCTCACATTCTGGTTTTGCGTAGCATACTTCCAAGATCTGGGGTGGACAACATACTTTTTATCTTTGTTGCAAGAAAAGAGAAGTAAACTGCTTAAATGCGAAACGATGAGCAGTTCTATCCCATAATAACTTATCAGTTTTTAAAATTTTTAATTAAAAGCAACACGTTGAAAAAATGGGTGTTTTTTAAATATCACTTCCATTTTTCTTTTAGCGACGCAAACCTAACTTCTTTATAAGTGTCTGATAACGATTTTGGTCAACTCCTTTAAGATAATCAAGAAGACGCCGACGTTGAGATACCATCTTCAAAAGACCACGACGAGAATGATTATCTTTTTTGTGAGATTTAAAGTGGTTTGTTAAATTAGAAATACGTTCAGAAAGTACAGCAATTTGCACTTCTGGTGATCCTGTATCACCAACTTTGTTTGCGTATTCTGCGACAAGAGCTTTTTTACGTTCAGCTGTAATCGACATCGTATTATCCTTTCCAAAAACGAAGAAACATAAAGCCACCCATAGCCGAGATGTCGTTCAGCAAGGGTCTGTGAGAAAACAGGAAAAGTCGAAGACTCTTACCTATTTTCGTTCTTATATAGGAAAGAAGGTTAAAATACTAGTCCTTGACAGCATTTTGAAGTCTTTCTTTAAATAAAAGCTTTTGTTTTGAAATATTGATTTAAATAGAGTTTTACGAGAAGTGTTTTAAACAATTATGCATCCTTTTGATACAAAGATTATGAGTGTGTGTGAGTGGTAACAAAAGTGATAAATAGCGTTGGAGGGAAAAGATGCAGAGCATTTCAACATTAAAACTTTTTCGTAATTCGGTATTTCGAAATTTATGGTCATCTACTCTTATTTCTAATTTAGGGGGGCTGATACAAGCTGTTGGAGCAGGGTGGTTAATGGCGTTGATTAGTTCTTCGCATTCCATGGTTGGGCTAGTTCAAAGTGCCACAACATTACCACTTGTTATGTTTTCTTTGATGGCAGGGGCATTAGCTGATAATTTTAATCGGCGTCAAATTATGTTGTGTGTACAGATTATGATGATGGTCATATCGATGAGTTTATCTGTTTTAGCCTATATGGGATTTCTAACACCTTGGCTTTTGTTATGTTTTACGTTTTTGATTGGATGTGGCACAGCTTTTTATAATCCTTCTTGGCAAGCAACGATAGGAGATATTGTGAGCAGGGAAAATATTCCTGCTGCTGTTAGTTTGAATAGTGTCGGCTTTAATTTGATGCGGAGTGTTGGTCCTGCGATTGGTGGTGCCATCATTGCAACTTTAGGGGCATCGGCTGCTTTTTTGTTTAATGCTATAAGCTATATTCCTCTTATTGGTGCGTTGTTTTTCTGGAAGTCGAATTATGAAAACAGCTCATTGCCACGAGAAAGGCTGTTAGGAGCTGTCTCAGATGGTTTGCGTTATGTTGCGATGTCACCTAATCTCTTAAGTATTATGGTTCGAGCGTTCCTTTTTGGTATAGGAGCAACTTCTATTTTAGCACTTTTGCCAATTGTTGCGCATAAAGTTCTTGGAGGAAGTGCCCTTCTTTATGGTACATTGCTCGGTTGTTTTGGGTTAGGAGCCATGACAGCAGGTATTATTAATGCAGTTGTACGGCATCATTTTCGTTCAGAAACAATTATTGCAAGTGCATTTATTGGTTTCGCCTTTTCTTGCTTTTTATTGGGAATCAGTCGTTCACTGATTATAAGCCATATTGCTTTATTTCCTGCAGGGTTATGTTGGGTTTTGGCCTTATCATTGTTTAATACATCTGTACAACTCTCTACACCACGCTGGGTTGTTGCACGTTCTTTAGCTCTTTATCAAACGGCATCTGCCGGGGGGATGGCTATTGGAAGTGCAATCTGGGGAGGTTTAGCTGATGGTTATTCTCCAACAATTGCTTTGAGCGTTTGTTCTTTATTCTTGATTTTTGGTGCTCTTGCAGGGGTAAAATTTAGAATTCAAGAAATTCCTCAGATAGATTTAAATCCTCTTGATCATTTTAGAGAGCCGGAATTATTACTCGACCTCAAAGCAAGAAGTGGCCCGATTATGATAATGATCGATTATAAAATTCATGAAAATGATCTTGAAGAGTTTCTCAAAGTGATGACGCGTCGACGCCATATTCGATTACGTGATGGTGCGCGTCAGTGGGTTCTTTTACGAGATCTTGAAAGACCTGAATATTGGACAGAGGCTTATCATATGCCAACATGGGTAGATTATTTACGCCATAATCATCGTCGCACAAAAGCGGATGCAGAAGTCAATAAGCGTCTGCGTCATTTAAATTGTGCTCCTAACGGTATAAGAGTGCACCGTATGATTGAACGCCAAACAATACCTCAAGCCAATGAGATGCTTTTAAAAGTTTCCTCTGATCATCTCCCTTAGGGTTAAAACAGTTTTTGTAAATATTACATATATTAATATTATTTCGATCAATTTGTTAGCGTAATCATAAAAAAATTGCTGTTTCAATATTTAATGAATTGATTTATAATGGTTATTTTTCATTTTTCATGTTGAGTGATAGATTCTGAAAATCTTAAGCTTTTCTCGTTTCAAATCTATTTAGAGTAAATCAGTCCATATCTTTGCTTGTACATTATAAACGAGGACTAAAGTATGAGTAAAAAACGATTGAAAAAGAAATAAAAAGCCTTTTATGAATCCTTTAAATGCAAGGATTATTGCGACATTAAGAGGAAAAAGTGTGTGGTGGTGTTAGCTTATAGCACTGACTTAAATTTTGATATGAATACGGTAAATATAGACAATGAAAAGCACCATATTTTTCTTAATTGATAGAGAAAAATATCTTTCCGCAAAAGGTGGTTGGGAAAAGAATCGATTAAATTGTGAAAATCCGCTTTGGTTTAAATAGACCTTTGTCGAGAGTGCCAATAGCAAGAAGTTGTTCCTTATAGAGGACACAAATTTCCTCTTCATCAAGAGGTGCTTTGTGATGATTCAAGAGGATAGAATGGCCTCTTATAATTCTCTGTGCTTGAGTTTCATTAAGGATATAGTGAGGGAGGCAATCCAATGCGGCGCTTGTGTCAATTAAGAGCCCATCGAGTGTTGAGAAGTTTTTTTCAAAAGAACGATTATTCTCATCTGTAGTGTTTTTATTTGGCGGAATGGCCGCTTTTAGTTCCTCCCATGTAATGAGATCTTCTTCATCAAAAGGTGCGACGGCAATACGTCTTAAATCAGCAATATGCCCATAGCAACCGAGATCACGTCCCATATCGCGTGCTAAAGAGCGCACATAAGTTCCTTTTCCGCAGGTTATTTCAAAGATAGAATGCTCTTTGGTAGGCATTTCTAATAACTTGAAAGTTTCTATTTCCACTTCACGGGGCGGAATGTCAACAACTTCCCCTTCACGCGCTAAATCATAGGCACGATTTCCAGCAATTTTGATTGCTGAAAATTGTGGAGGTGTTTGCAAAATAACACCTGTATATTGAGGAAGAAGAGCAAGTATTTCTTTTTGTGTTGGACGTATGAGAGAAGTTTTCGTTATTTCTCCTTCTAAATCATCTGTTGAGCGCTCTTGCCCCCAAGCAATATGAAAACGGTAAGTTTTTTTGCCTTGCATCACGTAAGGGACGGTTTTGGTTGCTTCGCCCAATGCAATGGGAAGGAGACCAGAAGCAAGAGGATCAAGTGTACCCGCATGTCCTGCCTTTTGAGCATGGAAGAGCCATTTGATTTGTGAGACAGCTTCTGTTGATTTCATTCCTTTTGGTTTATCAAATATGACCCAGCCAGAAACAGGACGCCCTTTTTTCTTGTGTTGCCGCGCCATATCTTTAATCCTCATCTGTATCACTATGGTGAAGATCGCGTGCAACCTCAGGCGAGCGAAGGAGGGCATCAATTTTTGAAAAATTATCAAAACTATTATCAAGTCGGAAACGCAGTTCTGGCATATATTTCATTTGTCGCAACGCATGACTGATTTCTCCACGGAGAAAACGACTATGTTTATTGAGGGTATCAACAACATCGGTATGAGAAGCATTTTTAAGAGTGCTGAGAGGTGATACAAAGCAAGTAGCAATTTTTAAATCTGGTGACATGCGTACTTCAGAGACAGAAATAACAATATCTTTTAAGATATCATCAAGCAAAATATCACGCTGTAATATATGCGCTATTGCATGACGTACTTGCTCTGCTACTCTAAGTTGCCGTTGTGATGGCCCTGCATTTTTCATCAAAGTTTTATCCTTGCTACAAGATCTCTTTTTTGACCATTTAGATAAGGAAAAAGAGATATTGTGTATAAAACCTAATAACTTTTCTCATTTCACAACAGAGTAAAGTTATTGGATTATTTTATAATGTGCGATTAATATGTTCGATACGGAAGGTCTCAATGATGTCTCCTGCACGCATGTCTTCATAATTTTCAAAGGCTATCCCACATTCTTGACCACTTTGCACTTCATTGACTTCATCCTTAAAGCGTTTGAGTGTTTTCAGCTTTCCTTCGTGAATAACGATATTATCGCGGATAAGGCGAACACCGGCTCCTCGTTCTATTTTACCTTCTGTAACACGACATCCTGCAACTTTTCCAATTTTTGTAATGTTAAAGACTTCTAGAATTTCAGCATTACCAAGGAAAGTTTCACGCTGTTCTGGTGAGAGTAATCCAGACATAGCAGCCTTGATATCGTCAACAAGATCATAAATGATGTTGTAATAACGAATTTCAATTCCTTGTGTTTTAGCAAAATCACGTGCCTGCTTATTGGCTCGAACATTAAAGCCAATTACAGCAGAGTTAGAAGCTTCTGCAAGAGAAATATCACTTTCGGTAATTCCTCCAGCACCAGAATGTACAATACGCGCACGAACCTCGTCATTTCCGAGTTTTTCCAATGCTGAAGCAATTGCTTCAATTGATCCTTGCACATCCCCTTTTATAATAAGAGAAAACTCCTTAACACCAGTCGTTTGCAATTTTGTCATCATCTGTTCAAGAGAACCACGCGAACCAGTTTGCCGCGCAACAGCTTTATCACGTGCTAATCGTTGACGATATTCAGAAATTTCACGTGCTTTTGCTTCATGTGTGACAACAGCAAAACGGTCTCCGGCTTGTGGTGTTCCTTGCATTCCTAAAATTTCAATCGGTGTAGAGGGAACGGCTTCTTTGACATGGCGGCCATGGTCGTCAATCAAAGCACGCACACGACCCCATTCATTTCCAGCAACTATAATATCAGAAGGGTGTAATGTACCTTTTTGAACAAGAACTGTTGCCACAGATCCACGTCCGCGATCCAATTTGGCTTCAATGATAACGCCCTCTGCAGTTCGTTGAGGATCTGCTTTCAGATCAAGCATTTCAGCCTGAAGAAGGATAGCTTCGAGAAGTTTATCAAGATTTTGACCAGTTTTAGCAGAAACTTCAACGTCCAAAGTTTCACCGCCCATAGTTTCAACAAACACTTCATGTTGTAGAAGTTCTGTACGTACTTTTTGTGCATTCGCAGCTGGTTTATCAATTTTGTTGATAGCAACAATGATAGGTACACCAGCGACTTTCGCATGATTGATTGATTCAATCGTTTGGGGCATAACACTATCATCAGCGGCTACAACGAGAACAGCAATATCAGTAACACGAGCTCCACGTGCACGCATAGCCGTAAATGCAGCATGTCCTGGTGTATCAATAAAGGTAATTTTTTGACCGTTCTGTTCTACTTGATAGGCACCAATATGCTGCGTAATACCTCCTGCTTCGCCAGAAACAACATTTGCTTTACGAATAGCATCCAAAAGAGAAGTTTTTCCGTGGTCAACATGGCCCATAATGGTTACAACAGGGGGACGCTGCTGCATGTTTTGAGGATTATCTTTTATATTAAAGATACCTTCTTCTACGTCAGATTCTAAAACACGTTTAACAGTATGGCCAAATTCAACAGCGATGAGTTCGGCAACATCTGCATCAATAACATCGCCAGGTTTCATCATTTGTCCTTGTTTCATCAAGAATTTAATCACATCAACAGAACGCTCCGTCATACGTTGTGCGAGCTCTTGAATGGTAATCGTTTCAGGAAGAACAACTTCGCGAGAAATTTTTTCTCTTGGTTCTTGATTTTGTGCACGCTTAAACTTCTCCTGTCTACGCCGCATTGCAGCCATTGAGCGCCCACGTGCGTTTCCTTCTTCATCCAGTGCACTATTCAGAGTTAGCTTTCCGCGTCGCCGCTCATCAGCTCCTTTGACAACTTTTGGTACACGTATTTCTGATTTAGCAGGATTAGCACGTCGACTATGCCGTTCTTCCTCTTTATTGTCATCTATTTTGCGTTTTTCAATCACGGTTGTGTTTTTAGGCGCAATAGGAATATCTGTCTGTTCAATGAGAGGGGGAACAGGTGGAGTCTGTACTGGCGATATTTCTTCTTCTTGTTGGAGATGTATTTCTTTTTCTTTAATTTCTTGCTGTAAAATTTCTTCACGCTCTTTAGCGCGTCTTGCCTCTTCTTCGGCTTGTTCTCGCGTTATTTTTTCTTGGATATGTGCTTCTTCTAACGCGCGAAGTCTCGCTTCCATTTCAGTTGATGAAAGATTGCTTTTGGTCACAGATTCTTGAGGCTTTTTTCCCTCAAAACGCGGTTTAGAACGCTGGGGGGCCACATGCGGCTTTGTAATGGGCTGTAGGGTTTCAGCTTTTTCATCAGGTCGCGTAATTTTACGCCGTTTGGTTTCGACAACGACAGCCTTCGTACGGCCATGACTAAAATTTTGTTTAACCGTACTCGTTTCCAAGACAGACCTCTTGAGAGTTAGTGTCTTCTTGACGGTTGTTTTGTCGTTGTTATTTTCACTCATTGTACTTCCTTCACGGCTTGGGCCGTCATCTCACTAGACTTACTATGCTTGTCGTCACGATAGCTGATCAATTTACATGTTGTTTTGAGAAATCCTTCAGCAGCTTGTGTGTCCAGTAAGGCCGCGTGCATTACAGGATTAGAGCCAAAAGCCACTCGCATTTCATCACTTGTAAATAAAGATATGGTTTTTATAGTCCGATTTGTTTGTTGTTGTATTGAATGGATGGCCTGTGCAATTTTTCGTTTCCCATCTTCTGTTGTTTCTTTAGCATGAAGTACAAGAATAACTTTACCAGAGCGGATAGCAGCGTCAACCTTTGTTGCTCCCATAACAATTGCTCCCGCTTTTCGTGCCATGGAAAGGCTTGAAAGAGCGGCTTTTAGTAAAAGCGTATCAACAACATGCACAAGATTTGGTGCAACCTCAACATCTGTTTTAAAATTTCTATGAAAAGCTTTCTGTTTGATTGCTTTCTCAATAACAGCGTGATGGGCAGAAATCCAAACGCCACGCCCTGGTAAATTCGCTTTAAGATCAGGAACAATTTGGTTGTTGGGTCCAATAACAAAACGGATCAGCGTTTGTGCTGAAGCATTTTTTCGGGTCACAATGCAAGTCCGTTCATTCATTTAAAGTGTATCCACATCCAAATCATCTATTTTTTCATTTTCTGTAGAATTTCCATCTTCTACAGGATTTTCTGTAACAAGATCAGCTTGGTCTATCCAGCCTGCTTGTACACGTGCGGCTAAAACCATAGCTTCTGCATCTGCGCGTGTAATGTCAAAAGGGGTTAAAATACCAGAAAAATTCTGTGTTTGACCTTCTTTACGTTCTCTCCAACCAGCTAAATCATCAACGGCATAGCCAGCAAAGTCTTCTATTGTTTTTACACCATCCTCACCTACAGCAACCAACATAGCACTTGTCATTCCAGGAAGTGTTCGCAATTCGTCAGAAACTCCGAGCTTTTTGCGTTTTTCATCGAGTTCTTTTTCTTGATGATCAAGATATTCGCGGGCACGACTTTGGATTTCAGCGGCGGTATCATGGTCAAAACCATCAATAGAAGCGATTTCTTCAAGATCAATATAGGCGATTTCTTCAATAGAAGAAAAACCCTCTGATGCCATAACCTGTCCGATCATTTCGTCAACCTCTAAGGCTTCCATAAACAATTTACTTCGTTCAGTAAATTCTTTTTGACGATTTTCAGATTCTTCCTTTTCCGTTAAAATATCAATGTTCCATCCTGTTAGTTGCGAAGCCAAGCGAACATTTTGCCCACGTCGTCCAATAGCAAGGCTAAGTTGATCATCTGGCACAATAACTTCAATCCGTTCAGCATCTTCATCAAGGATGATTTTAGAAACTTCAGCAGGTTGCAGTGCATTAACGACAAATGTTGCCGCATCAGGCGACCAAGGAATAATATCAATTTTTTCGCCTTGTAATTCAGCAACAACAGCTTGTACACGACTTCCTCGCATTCCAACGCATGCTCCAACAGGATCAATGGAACCATCACGTGAAACAACGGCGATTTTAGCCCGTGAACCTGGATCACGAGCAACAGATTTGATTTCTATAATACCATCATAAATTTCTGGTACTTCCATAGTGAAAAGTTTTACCATAAATTGGGGATGTGTGCGTGAAAGGAAAATTTGCGGACCACGCGTTTCACGGTGTACATCATTGACAAAAGCACGAATGCGATCTCCATAGCGGAATGATTCACGAGGAATTAATTCATCACGGCGAACAATAGCTTCACCGCGCCCTAGATCAACGATGACGTTACCATATTCCACACGCTTAACTGTACCAGAAATAATTTCACCAACTTTATTTTTGAATTCTTCATATTGCTGATCGCGCTCTGCATCGCGTACTTTTTGTACAATAACCTGTTTAGCAGATTGTGCTGCGATACGTCCAAAATCCATAGGAGGTAAAAGATCAGCAAAAAAATCACCAATTTTTGCTTCTGCTTGACGTTTGAGAGCATCAGACAAAGTAATTTCCGTTGTATAGTCTTCAACGACATCAACGATTTTAAGCAGGCGCTGTAATTTAATTTCACCTGTTTTAGAATTGATTTCAGCACGAATATTGGTTTCTTGACCATAACGAGAACGTGCTGCTTTTTGAATAGCATCAGCCATCGCAGAAATGACAATTTCACGGTCGATTGACTTTTCACGTGCAACAGCATCTGCAATTTGCAGAATCTCAAGCCTGTTAGCGCTTGTAGCCATCAATTTTCTCCTTCTTTGTGCCACACGATGGGTATTTCCCAGTGATATTATTTTTTGAAATTGAGCGTCTGTATAGAGTCGTTAGCGTTCTCTTCGGCAATGAATTGTTGACTTAAATCTTTATTTTGTTTCAATGCATCGCGAATAAGCTCATCGGTAAGCACTAAATGCGCATTTATGATATCACAAAAGGAAATAGGGGTATACATGGCTTCTCCATAAGCAGCTTTATCAGTGTTTAAAATAAATCCATCTTGCGTGATATTTGTAAGTGTCCCACGAAATTTTCGGCGCCCATCAATTGTTATTTTGGTTTCAATTTTTGCAAGATGCCCTTGCCAATGAAAAAAATCAGATTTTCTTACCAATGGACGATCAATTCCAGGTGATGAGATTTCTAAATGATATTTGCGTTCAATAACATTTTGTACATCAAGGAGGGGAGAAACAGTTCGACTAACAGTTTCACAATCTTCTATGGTCATAGAACCATCGGCACGTTCAACCATAATTTGAAGTGTTAAACCATTTTGACCAAGAAGTTTTACACGAACCAAACGAAAACCTAAAGGTTTAAACAATGGTATGACAAGAGCAGCAACCTGTGCTTCGATACCATCTTCTTCAAACAGGCGCGGTTCGTCAAGATTGCTTATTTTTTCAGCTTCGTTCATACATTTTATCCAAGTTGGTTTCATCAGTTTTATGATATTAAAAAAGAGCGGGTCCAACGGCCCACTCTTCATCATAAGACCAAGAATTTAACTATTAATACTCTTAAATTCAAAATTTTTCAAGTTGTTTATGAGAAAAGCGCTTGATCATTTATTTCTTGATAAAGGTAAGATAGGCAGGCGTTCGTCCTTCGCGTAAAGCTTTTGCTTCATAGCGGGTTCCGCTCCATAGTGGATAAGGGAGTTTCCAGTCTTGAGGGCTTTCTGCTTTCCATTCAAAGTGATCATGTTGTGCACAATGGTACAAAGTCCAGTTTACATAACTGTCTATATCGCTAGCAAAGCGAAAAAATTTTCCTATTTTAAGAACACGAGCAAAACGGTTAAGATTTTTTATATTGATGAAGCGTCGTTTCCAGTGTTTTTTTTTCGGCCAAGGATCAGGATAGAAGAGGTCTATTCCATCAAGCGAGTTATCAGGGAGCCAATCAAGAAGGCGTGTAGCATCATCATTATAGAGGCGAAGACGATTTTGATGGTTTTGATGCTGTTCAAGAGACGACAATATTTTTGCCATGCCATTGATAAAGGGCTCGACGCCGATAAAACCGGTTTTTGGAAAATATGCCATTTCATGAAGTAAATGTTCACCTCCACCAAAACCGATTTCAAGTCGAATTTCTCTTACTTTGCTTGAAAATAAGGATGTAAGGTTTAAGGGAGGAGGGACATTTAAATCAATATTCAAACTGGGGAGAAGCATTTGTATACGTGTAAGCTGACTGTCTCGAAGTTGTTTTCCTTGTCGGCGTCCAAAAAATGCTTCACTCTTACGTATATTATGTTTAATCATGGGATTTGGATCATTGTTTGAAGCGTTTTCACGAGATCAGTTTTTTCCCATGAAAACGAACCATCGTGTTTTGGTTTACGACCAAAGTGACCATAGGCAGCTGTTTTCGCATAAATAGGTTTATTGAGGTCAAGATGTTTTCGAATGCCGGTAGGTGAAAGGTCCATTATTTTGCGGATGGCTTCTTCAATAACCTTTTCATCGACTTTTCCTGTTCCATGAAGATTAAGATAAATAGATAAAGGTTGTGCAATACCAATTGCATAGGAGAGTTGAATGGTGCATCTCTCTGCTAAATGAGCAGCAACAATATTCTTAGCCAGATAGCGTGCCGCATAGGCAGCAGAACGATCAACTTTTGTTGTATCTTTTCCTGAAAAAGCACCGCCTCCATGGGGTGCTGCACCTCCGTAAGTATCCACAATAATTTTGCGTCCCGTTAATCCGGCATCGCTTTGAGGGCCTCCAATGACAAATTTTCCTGTTGGGTTAATATACCAACTACATTGAGCTGCAATGGGAATGTCATGTAAAGCTTGGCGAATGTAAGGTTCAACCACTGTACGTACTTTATTGGAATCCCAGCTTTCATCAAGGTGCTGCGTTGAAAGAACAATGGATGTGACCTCTATCGGTTTTCCATTTTTATAACGTATGGTTATTTGGCTTTTAGCATCTGGTCCTAATTTTCCAGTTTCTCCCTCTCCTTTATGACGAGCTGCGGCAAGAAGTTTGAGAATTTTATGCGCATAATAAATTGGCGCAGGCATGAGATCAGGTGTTTCACGGCAAGCATATCCAAACATGATACCTTGATCACCCGCTCCTTCTTCACCATGCCGATCCGTAGCATTATCAACCCCTCTTGCTATATCAGCTGATTGTGGGCGCAAAAGAACATCAATTTTAACAGTTTTCCAATGGAAGCCTGCTTGTTCATAGCCAATGGTACGAATAGCACGGCGCGCTGCTGTACGAAAACGTGTAGGATTAATGAGTGGAAAGCTAGTTTCATCATAGATGAATTCTTTATTTTTATCTTTTTTTAATAGCGTATCGGGAACACGTACTTCACCAGCGATAACAACACGGTTGACACTGACGAGAGTTTCACAGGCAACGCGTACTAACCATGGATCAGTACCAGTCTTTTCAGCTTCTTTATAGATCATATCAACGATTTCATCGGAAATACGATCACAAATTTTATCAGGATGTCCTTCCGATACCGATTCGCTCGTAAAAAGATAATCTTGATGCGGCATAGGAACTCCTTCAAAAAAGAAAACCAACGATTTAATCAATTGCTTACTAAAGTCGTCACCATTTGCTAATTCTACAGCAAATAGTCAATGCAAATGTATATGAATAAAAGAGAAAAGATATAATTTTAATTTATAACTTATTTGTCAAATCTTCCTCAGAAAGTGCTTTTGCCAAGTCAATAATTTTTCGACGCACTTTAGCATCAGATATATTTGTAAAAGCGCGCATGAGCTGAATCCCTTCGCTGCTAGAACAAAAGTCTATAAAATTGTGTTCACTTTCAGCAAAACCCTCTACTTGTTGGGAGGTAATACCTTTATCAAAAAAGTAAGAAACAGGAACATCCATAATTTCCGCTATCGCTTGAAGACGGCTGGCACCAATACGGTTTGTTCCTTTTTCATATTTTTGGATTTGCTGAAAAGTAATTCCTAATTTTTCACCTAGTTTCTCTTGAGTGAGTCCTAAAATATTACGACGTAAACGGATACGAGTTCCAACATAGATATCTATAGGGTCAGGTTTTTTTCTAGTTTCGGTCATAATGCAACTCTTTATTTCCAGCATTTTTCTTCTAAACCAACATCATATTTATGCGCAGTTGATTTATCATATAATTAAAACAATATGTAATATTTTTTCCCAATATCACTGGTACACACAACACAATACCGTACAAAGGGCACTTGAATCATTTAAGCTGTTTTGTAAAACCAAAACCAATACGACACAATAGCATAAGGATGAATAAGATAAAAGTAGAGAAAGTTCTGTATTCATTGCTTCCTATAGGGGTAATGGATGATGGAACTTGTGAATCAATAATGCCCACAGCATTTTGTCGAAGAGCTACAACGATTCGTCCATAAGAATCAATAACAGCTGATATGCCATTATTGGCGGCCCGTATGAGGGGGATTCCCAGTTCAACGGCACGAAGCTGTGCTTGTTGAAGATGTTGATAGGGTCCAGGTGTTACACCAAACCATGCATCATTTGTAATATTAATAATTGCTTGAGGTGGGGAGCCTTTAAAAGTCATTTCATGGGGAAATATTGCTTCATAACAAATTAAGGGTAGATAAGAAAATCCGTTTGGCATTGTAACAATTTTGCGCACACTTGCAGCACTATATCCACCAATATTATCAGCAAGGGTACGCAATCCAATTTTTTTCAATAAATTCTGATAAGGAAGATACTCACCAAAAGGAACCAAATGAAGTTTATCGGAAGTATTTAAAATATTACCTTGAGCATTAATGACTGCAATTGTATTAAAATATTGTGTTTGGGAATGAGGTAGATCATTGCTGGCGCGTATTGCTCCAACAATAGCCCATTGTTTAGGTTTTAAAAGAGAGGCAATGCGCATTGTGATAGATGAATTATCATAGAGAAGGTAAGGAACGGAAGCTTCAGGCCATACGATAAAATCGGGTTCTGAATTTTGATCGGTTGTTGGCGTTGCACTTAGCTTCATATGTGCTTCCAACATAGATTCTCGTGTATTATCACGCAATTTTATATTTTGTTGGATGGACGGTTGAACAATGCGCACCCAATAAGCACTTTTTTGATCTTCAGTTGTGTTTTCTATAGTATGAAGACGATAAAACCCAAAACCACAGTGAATGAATATAAGTGATAAGCAAAGAGAAAGTGCCACTTTCTTTTTTTCATCCGTTAATAAAACAGTTGGCAAACTGTAGGCTAAGACAGCAAGAATATTCATTCCGTAAAGTCCTACGATTGCATCAGATTGCATGAACATTGGGGTTGGCATGGCTGTATAGCCAAGAGAATTCCATGGAAATCCTGTGAATAAAAACGCACGCAACCACTCGGATAATCCTAATGCAAAGGCTAAAACAAAAAAGCGTGCTATTCCTTTTGTCCATAATAAACCGACAATGAAACCAGAAAAAAACCAATAAAGAGAAAGGTAGAGTGGAGGGAATAAAATGGCTAATGGGACTGCCCAACCAAAAGAATCTGGATCTGTTAACAAAGCATTGCATAGCCACCAAAGGCCGCAAATAAAATAACTAAAACCAAAGGTTCCACAGCTTAAAGCGTAAGTAAAAAAATGTTTTTTATTGTTTTTGGTGGCCCGTATTGAGTCAAGTAAAACAATAAAGAGAGGGAAAGTTAAAAAGCAAAGAGGTGTTAAATAAAAGGGTGGAAGTGCAAAAGAAGTAAGAGCACCACACAGAAATATCCATGCTTGGCGCTTCCAGCCTGTAACAGAGAACAAAAAAACGATGAAATTGCTTAAAAATGCTGGACTATTCTTTAGGGATGGCATTGTTCTCAAGATTCTCATTTTTGGGAATGCGAAAAATGCGCAATCGTTTAATCCGGCGTTTATCAGCTTCTAAAATACGAAATCTATAGCCAGGTACAGCTTCGACAATTTCACCTTTAGCAGGAATGCGATCAAGAATTGAGACGATCAAACCACCAATAGTATCAACTTCATCACCATATTCCCCTACGATAAAATCAGGACCAAGAGCTTTCTCCACATCTTCTAGTTCAGTTCTTGCATCAACGAGCCATTTATTATTTGGTTCACGTACGATAGCATTGTCGACATTATCATGTTCATCTTCGATATCCCCAACGACTAACTCAACAATATCTTCCATTGAAACGAGACCATCTGTTCCTCCATGTTCATCAATAACTAAAGCCATTTGAGTTCGTGTAGTTTGCATCCGTGTTAATAATTTGCTTGCAAGCATAGAACTGGGAACAAAGAGAACTGTTCGGATCAAATCCAATTCACCGATTGGAGTATGCAAGTCTGTATGGTTTAATTGAAGCAAATCGGATTTTTGTTCGGTTTTTGTTGGGTTGATAATAAAGCGAGTGATGTAGTTAAGAATATCGCGGATATGGATCATGCCGCGCGGATCATCTAAAGTTTCAGCATAAACGGGGATACGAGAATGACCAATTTTTGCAAAACATTTAAGGGTTTCTCCAAGAGAGGTGTTTATTTCTAATGCTTCGATTTCAGAACGAGGTATCATAACATCATCCACGCGTGCTTCACGTAAGCGTAAAATGTTATGCAGCATAGTACGTTCTTCAGGTGAGAAGAGGGCGGCATCTTTTTCATTGTTAGTCGTGAGTGCAACGGTAAGATCATCGCGCAGTGACGTAGATGCACAATTTCGACCCCGTAAGAATGAAAACAAATGATTCATCAGGGAATATTTTTCTGTATGATTCGTCTGCTGAGAGGGGTCTTTTTCATTATTAGAAGATGCTTGATTATTATTTTGTGCATTTATTTTGTTTGCCATGGTTTTGAAATCTTCTAGACTTTCTTTTTTATAATAGATAAATAAGAGGCTTTAAATGGTATGCTGGTAATATTGATTTTAAAAGTTAAATTTTATCATTGATAGACAATTATGCGTAAGGATCTTTTATGGAAAGCTTTTGAAGAATTTCTCTTTCGAGCTTTTCCATTTTATATGCTTCATCATCAGTTTCATGGTCATAACCAAGCAGATGCAAGATACCATGAACAATCATATGTATTAAATGGTCTTGAAATGTTTTTCCTTCTTTCTCTGCTTCGAAAACAACAGTTTCTCGGGCAATAATAATATCACCGAGTATGGGACCAGGTCGATTTCCAGCTTTAAGTGGAAAAGCAGGAAAGGATAATACATTAGTAGATTTGTTTTTGTTGCGCCATTGTGCATTGATTTGTGCCATATGTTCATCATCCGTAAAAAGCAGGCTAATCTCGCTTACAACATTTTCCAATGAAACATGATGCATAGTTGCCATTAATGCTTTTTCAGTGATATTATAAAGCATTTTCTCATCATTCCACCCTGCGCTTTTAATCATTATATCAATAATAATCATGATGAATCAAATTCATTTTTTAATGCATCGCATGCGAATGATTTTTTTTTATTTTGTATTTCGGAATCACGATCATAAGCACGAACGATAGCAGCAACAAGTGGGTGGCGTACAACATCTTTTTCATCAAAATGCACAATTGCAATATTTTCTACATTTGAAAGAATGCGAATTGCTTCAATGAGACCTGATTTTTGCCCTGTAGGCAAATCAATTTGGCTTACGTCACCGGTAACAATCATACGTGTTCCTTCTCCAAGACGTGTGAGGAACATTTTCATTTGCATGGGCGTAGTATTTTGTGCCTCATCAAGAATAACAGCAGCATGGGCAAGTGTTCGTCCGCGCATAAAGGCGAGAGGAGCAATTTCTATGACACCAGAGGCTAAAATGCGTTCTATTTTTTCAGCGGGCATCATATCATAAAGAGCATCATAAAGTGGTCGTAAATATGGGTCGACTTTTTCTTTGAGATCACCGGGAAGAAAACCAAGATGTTCTCCAGCTTCAACAGCCGGACGTGAGAGAATAATTCGCTCAATGATACCACGTTCTAGAAGCATTGCAGCATGAGCAACAGCAAGATACGTTTTTCCTGTTCCTGCTGGTCCTACACCAAACACAAGTTCAGTATGCTCCATAGCACTTATGTAAGCGTCTTGTGTTGGAGTTCTTGCATGAATTATTTTTTTATGGGTACTCAACCGAGCTGCTATACGTTTCGTTGCAGATTTGTGTGTTATTGTGTCTTCTTTCTGCTTCTTTGGTATATTTGCCATAGCAATCGCTCCTTTTATATCTGATAAAGTGAGCTCTTGATGTGTTTTGGCACGTTCATAAAGCTGCTGCAATGCATATTGCGCACGTTTTATAACAGAAATATTTCCACGGATTAAGACTTCATTACCACGCGGATGAATACTAAGTTCGAGTTTTTTTTCGATATAAGCGAGATTTTCGTCAAATTTACCAAAAACTGCTTTTGCATATTTATTATTTTCGAAAATCAAAACAACTTGGCTCACATCTGAAGCGCTTGTTTGTTTCAAGGTATCAGCCTTTTCAAGGGACATATTTACTTTTTCTTTAATACGCTTTATTTTTTCGGTTGAAGCTTTCAGCCTATTCTCCATATTTACATAAATATTGCACATTTTGTTAAGTAAACTTTATAAAAGACAATTTTTACAAAAAGTGCACGCTTTAGATGTAATCATTTGCTTTTAAAATAAAAGAGTTTTCCAAAATATTTATTTTTGAACAAGGTATTAGAGGCATGTTTATCTATTTGTCACTTCACCAACAAAACTGTTTGAGCTTGCATTTTTAATATGAATTTCTATCACGCTACCTGTAGAGGCTTCTGTATCGACAACAACAGGTAAAAGCCAAGGGGAACGCCCTACCATTTGCCCTGAGTGACGTCCAGGTTTTTCGATGAGAACGTTCGTTTTTTGATCAATTTTAGAACGCAAAAACGCATTTTGTTGCTCAAGGAGAAGGGCTTGTAAATGTTGAAGTCGGGCATCTTTTACAGATTCATCAACATGATTTTTCATTGTGGCTCCCACTGTTCCAGGACGGGGGGAATATTTAAAAGAATAAGCTGAACTGTACTGTACTTGTTGAATAAGTTTAATGGTTTCTTCAAAGTCTTCATCTGTTTCTCCTGGAAACCCTACAATAAAATCACCTGAAAAGGCAATATCGGGTCGTGCCGTCCGAATTTTTTCGATAAGATGAAGATAATGAGAACTTTTGTGTTGGCGATTCATGGCTTTTAAGATGCGATCTGAACCTGATTGAACAGGCAGATGGAGGTAAGGCATTAACATATCAAGATCTCGATGTGCGGCGATAAGGCTATCATCCATATCACGCGGGTGGCTGGTTGTGTAACGCAAACGCTTTAAACCATCGAGTTTTGCAAGATGATAAAGAAGATCGCCAAGACGCCAAGTTTTGCCATCAGCACTTTGTCCATGCCAACCATTGACATTTTGTCCAAGCAGCGTAATTTCTTTGACACCCGCTTCGATGAGTTGAAGGGCTTCCTCGGTAATTTGCTCGACAGACCGTGATATTTCAGCACCGCGTGTGTAAGGAACAACACAAAAAGTGCAAAATTTATCGCAACCTTCCTGTACTGTTAAAAATGCGCTAACACCTCGTTTTCTTACTGCATGTTTATTATGGGGCGGCAAATGAGCAAATTTATCTTCAACAGCATAGTCTGTTTCGATAATTTTTTTCCCTTGTTTGGCTTTTTCTAACAATTCTGGCAAGCGATGATACATTTGCGGACCAATAACAAGATCCACTGTTGGCGCACGGCGCAAGATTTCACTTCCCTCAGCTTGTGCAACACAACCTGTTACACCAACCATCAGGGGTTTATCAGGTGTGCGCTCTTGACGCATAACGCGCAAACGACCAAGATCAGAATAAAGTTTTTCTGCTGCTTTTTCACGAATATGACAGGTATTAACAAGAATAAGATCGGCATCATTGGGAATTTGTGTTGTCACATAGCCTTGCGAACTGAGGCTATCAGTCATCCGTTGGCTATCATAAACGTTCATTTGACATCCATAGGTTTTGATAAAAACCTTTTTAGGAGCAACAGGAGGCGTATTTTTAGGATTTACTTTATTCATAGTGCTTGTCTAAATGTTTTTTACACAAATCTCAATCTATTTGCTTAAAAGTTTTTTGCATGATAATTGCATCACCACGACCATTTTTTGACGCGTAATAGGCAAGACGTTCAGAAATTTTTTGAAATTCAAAGCGTTGATAAAGGTTCAAAGCAGAAAGATTTGTGGCTTCTACTTCCAAGAATAATTTTATAGCGCCCTTGTCGTGAAGATGGTGAACTGTACGATCGATAAGAAAGGTACCAATTCCTTTTTGACGATAATGAGGATGAACAGCAATTGTGATGATTTCTGCTTCATCAAGGATGAGACGGCATAGGCAAAAGCCTAAAATTTGATCAGAGTGATCAATGAGAAAAGCTTTGTATCCGAAGATAGAGTGATCTGTTAAGAAATTATCAAAAGCTTGTTTTTCCCAAGAAGGGGTAAAACAATGCTGATGAATTTGATGAAGAGAAGCACTATCATTAACTTGTAGCGGAGCAATTCCAAAATTCTTTTTTGTCAATGAAAATTTGGGCATTATTTTTTTTGTGGTAAAGCAAAATTGGTTTGTTGTTTTGCATCAGCGCTGCGTAGATAGAGTGGGCGAGGTGAATTTTTTGATTGTTTGTTTGCAGCAAGATAAGCATAGTTTACAATATCGGCCGCTTCGCAGGGGATTTTTTCTAGGACAATTTTTTCGTGTATTTTATGGTTTTTAATATGTTCCATAACGACATCAGCAGCTGGGCCAGTCAGTCGGGTTTTTTTGGGCAAATTTTCGAGGATATTTTCAATTGTTTTTAATCCCGGCTCTCCCAAAGGTGTGAGATCATTATGAAAATTTTGATGGTAGAACATTCCTCTCCCTGCTTCAATGACAACAGTAATTGCCGATACTGTACTTTTACTGTTTATGACTTGTGCTGCTAACGCTTCAAGAGCACTCACTCCAACAGCTGGTATTTCAAGTGCTAATGCCAAAGCGCGTGCTGTTGCAACACCGACACGTACACCAGTAAATGATCCAGGTCCAATATTGACAGCAATACGCTCAACTTGATCAAGCGTCATATTGGCTTGTTTCATTATTTGTGTAATCTGCCCAATAATTTTTTCGGCATGTCCTTTGTTCATGCGTTCATTGATACGCGCAATAACAGATTTATGACGAATAAGCGCAACAGCACAATAAATTGAAGCAGTATCTATAGCAAGGATAAGCATAAAAATATTTTAGTTGAATAAAACGATAAATAAAAGTCCTGCTGTATTTTTAATCTTTTCATTATCGTATATTTCATTTGTAAGAAAGTTACTAGTGCCAATAAGCAACAATATCTTTTTATGAGATAGAACGAGATGTTAATTTAATCCTTATTTTTATCACTTTTTGAATGAGTACCTTGAGTATTGTAAGATTCTCTTATTTTAAATTTACTTATGGTGAAACAATTAAATTTATTAGCTTGTATATTACAAGCGGAGTTAGCGTATGAATCAAAACTCCTTTCACGAATCATTTAAATGTAAGGGTTGTCACAACTTTTAAGCTATCAAATAGTACGTTGATGCCACTTGTATTACATAGTAAGTAAAAGTAATTTAAAAGAGGAAAAGTCATGATCTCACATTTTTTCCAAATAAGAATATATTTTATCAGTCTTTGTATAAAAACCTCAGCGTAATGAGAGCAGATGAAAGAAATGGTATTGTTTTGTATGAGTTACGTATTTTGATACTACCCCGTTGCAAATCATTATGGACTGAAAAGCAAAATTGACAGTTTTCACTTAAATATCAGCTCTTTCAATTTTTTGTATAGAATAATGAGCAATATTTTAGAACTTTTTCTGGTTTATGAAAGAACTGATTTTAATAATAATGAGGACTTTGGGTTGATTGCATACTACGTTGAAAAAATAATAATCAATGCACATTTTAAAATGTTATATGATTTAAATCATTCAATTGTATCATAATAAGGCTACAAATACCGAGAATAATTATGGAGCAGGTTGAAGCCAAAATGACGCGCCATCCTGCTTTTTTTAGTGATCGGATATCAACACCTAATCCTAGTGCAGCCATTGAGATAACAGTAAACAACTGGGCAATAAATTTGATGGGATTGATAGCCTTTTCAGGGATAAGACCACTTGAGCGAACAAGCATCATGATAATAAAGCCAATGATAAACCATGGGACGAGGGTATGTAAACGCAAGCGTGTTTCTGCTGATCGGCGATAAATGATTGATAGAGTAAAAATAACAGGGCCTAACATGAGAACCCGTACTAATTTGACAATTGTTGCAATTTGAACACTTAGAAAAGAGATAGGTGCTGTTGCTGCTAAAACCTGTGGTACAGCATACACAACCATGCCAGCAAGCACACCATATTGGCTAAATGACAAATTCAGAGATGGATGTAAAAAGGGTAGAAATAAAATAATAAGAATTCCTAAAAGAGCAGTGAAGGCAATTGACGCGGCTACATCGTCATGTTTTGCTTTTATAACAGGTGCAACGGCGACAATAGCTGAATTGCCACAAATAGCATTCCCACAAGCGACCAGCATTGCCAAATGTGTAGAAAGCCCGAAAAGTCGGCCGATGGCAAAGCTCAGGATAATCGTTACGAATATCACGAATATGATACTAGCAAGCAAATTCCAGCCAGCTGAAAGGACTGCGTTAATGCTAATGCTTGCTCCTAGAAGAACGATAGCAATTTCGAGAAGTGTTTTTGCACAAAAGGTGATACCTTTTTGAAAATATGTTGGCAAAGAAAAACAACTACGGATAATTGATCCTAGAAGAATTGCCAAAACAAGGCTTTCAAGCCACGCTTCCGTGAAAAACTGTTTTTCTACAACTTCTAAGCCATAAGCTAAGGCTGATATGAGTAAACATACTAAAATACCAGGACCAAAGTCGTTTAAAAGTGAGAGATTTTTCTTGATCATTTTAATATTCCCCCGTCATTAAAGAGCTAAAGGTTAAGAAGAAAAAGTTTTAAAGATTTGTTCTTGCTTGTACAGCTGCTGCTAAAGTTCCATCATCAAGATAATCAAGCTCACCTCCTACAGGAACACCATGAGCAAGTCGCGTAATTTTAACTGGAAAATTAGAAAGCTGATCAGTGATATAGTGAGCAGTTGTTTGACCTTCGACAGTCGCATTGACAGCAAGAATAATCTCCGTAATAGGATTTTGTACAACACGCTGTATTAAGGTGGCAATGTTGAGTTCGTCAGGACCTATTCCATCTAAGGGGGAGAGTCGTCCACCCAACACATGATAACGTGCGGCTAAAGTTTTTGCGCGCTCAAGGGCCCACAGATCAGCAATATCCTCAACAACGATGATTGTTGTATCATCGCGGCGCAAATCTGTACAAATTGAACAAGGATCAATGGTATCGACATTTCCACAAACAGAACAAATACCGACTTTTTCGATAGCTGCTTGTATAGCCGCTCCCAAAGGCTCCAGCAATGTCTCCTTTTTTTTGATAAGATGAAGCGCAGCACGACGCGCTGAACGTGGACCAAGACCTGGTAACCGTGATAAAATCTGAATGAGACGTTCAATCTCAGGTCCTGCAATGTATTTAGACATATTTTTGTCTCACGGGAAAAAACCGTTTCATTAAAATGGAAGCTTGAAACCTGATGGGAGTGGTAGCCCTGCCGTTATACTTTTGGTTCTTTCTTCTATTGCAACTTCGATTTTTGTTCTTGCTTCATTATAAGCTGCCATAATGAGATCTTCAAGAATTTCACCTTCCTCAGGTTTGAGTAATGAAGGATCAATTTGAATTGCTGTTATAATATTTTTGCCATTTAAAGTGATATTGACGAGACCACCCCCTGCAGTGCCCACAGCTTGCAGATTAGCTATTTCCTCCTGAATCTTCTGCATTTTTTCTTGCATTTCTTTGGCTTTTTTCATCATGCTCATCATTTCACGCATAGGAATAGGTATCCTTATTCATCATTGATATCATTTTTATTTTTAAAAATATCAGCATTTTTAAAGGTATTGGAGAGTAAATCAAGATCATTTTCTTCTTTATTGAGTCGAATATCGACAATTTTTGCTTCTGGGAAATGATTGAGGATTTTCGCAATATCAGGATCTGTTTCTGCATTAGAAAAAAGAGTCTTTTGAATCGCTATACTTTCCTCCTGTAAGGTTGGGCCACCTCCTTCATTAACAAAAGTTATTGTCCAGCGTTTTTCTGTCCATTGAGATATCTTTTTTTCTATATCATGAGCAAGAAATTGTGGGGTATTTTCAGAAAGTCTTAAGGTAATATGCCCAGCTTCAAAAGAAACAGGATGAACAAATTCTTTAATAAGGAGTTTGAAAGGAGTGTCATTATGCTGTTCGGCTAATTGAACAATATCGTGCAAAGAATTAATCACGAGAGTTTTAGGTTCAGTAATCTTTTCTGTTGTTTGCGTGACAGAATGCGATAAATTTACAATCTTTTCAGAAAGATCAGTAGATGGAGAAGTTTCTAGAATTTCTGTTACTTCTTGGGCGTTGATTTTGTCATAGTTTTGATTTTTAACTAAATTTTCCGGTTGTAAGGAATGATCTAATTGGTTTTTCAAAGAGCTTTTTAAATCTGATTGATCGGGTAATGTATTTGAAACGCTCGAGGAAGCATGGGCTCCGACCATTGTTTCTTTTGTTATATTATTTGCATTTGTAGATTCTTGATGAGAAGAGTTTTTAACCAGTGTGAGAGGCGTTTTTTCTTGCGTAAGCTTTTTTAAAGCCTCATCAAGAGTTGGTAAGTCAGCCGTGTGAGCAAGACGAATTAAAAGCATTTCAGCGGCTTGAAGAGGACGTGCAGTTTGATTAACTTCCTGTAAACCTTTGAGTAACATTTGCCAGTTTCGGGATAAAATAGGAACGGAAAGTTTTTTTGAAAAGTCTAAACTTCTTAAACGTTGTTCTTCAGTTAGAGAGAAATCTTCCACTATTTCTGGTGTAAAACGTAAACGTGTGACCAGATGATTAAAATCGGCTAGTTCTGTCAATATAGTAAGAGGATCAGCACCTGCTTCATATTGACTGCGTAATTCATGTAACGCATTGACAACATCGCCCTTCATAATAAATTCAAAAAGATCAATGATACGTGCTTGATCCGCTAATCCTAACATTGTACGCACCGCAATAGCATTAACATTGCCATTGCTATGGGCGATTGCTTGATCAAAAATGGATAATGCATCACGTGCTGATCCTTCTGCAGCACGGGCAATCATAGAGAGTGCTTGATCTTCTACTTCCACCTTTTCATATTTCGCAATTTGACGCAAATGTGCACTCAAAGCTTTTGATTCAATACGTCGTAAATCAAAACGTTGGCAACGCGAAAGAATTGTAATAGGAACTTTGCGAATTTCTGTTGTGGCAAAAATAAATTTCACATGGGACGGTGGTTCTTCAAGAGTTTTCAATAAACCATTAAAGGCTTGTGTTGAGAGCATATGTACTTCATCTATAATATAAACCTTATAGCGTGCAGAAACAGGACGATAGCGTATTTGTTCAATAATTTCACGAATATCATCAATGCCCGTATGAGAAGCGGCATCCATTTCTATAACATCAATATGGCGTCCTTCGATAATTTGTGTGCAATGTTCTCCAAGAGAGTCCAATACGGTTGTTGGTTGATCAATATCTTTTGTTTTATAATTAAGCGCACGTGCCAAAATACGTGCTGTTGTGGTTTTACCTACGCCACGAATCCCTGTTAACATCCACGCTTGTGCAATACGACCTTTTTCAAAGGCGTTGGTGAGAGTACGCACCATAGCTTCCTGACCAATGAGGTCAGAGAAGTTTTTTGGTCGATATTTACGAGCAAGAACACGATAGGCTGTTTCTACCGGTAAATTTTCCATGAGTATTTCCAACTTCGAAGTTCTTTATGCGTACATTTTGATAATACAAAAGCATAGATCAATACTGTAGTCTCATATAAAAGGATTTTTTCTTAATCAAATTATTTATGGGACAATTTGTTTAAAAATAACAAAACCCCTTTATTTGCTGCATACAAATGCTGCTCTGAAGATTAAAAATACCTCGCTAAAAGACAGCATAAAAAATAATTTCTTCAGCAAAATAGGAGGTTGGAACGATGACCCGTACCAGAACTCGTTGGGGCTGCTTCTTTCCAGACCTGACCCAGTTGGCGAGTAGTTCGTCCACCACCAACCTCCCAAGCTCATATTGTCGATTTGGAATGAAAAATCAAGATCAGAAACGAAAAATATCCTAAGAACGACGAAGAATTTTCCTTTGCGTTTAATTTATTGACATATAAACAACAAAGAGATTGTGGATTTACCAGTTTTTATAGCAGTAGCTCTTCATATTTATTTGGTATGAAAATATTTTTTCGCTTAAGATAGTCTGAATGTATAATTATTCTCATTCGCTGAAACATGTAAGAGTTTTAGGATAGATACATCTGTTCTAAAACTACGAAATTGAATCATCAAAAATTTACAATAGTCAAAGAAGCAAATAAAGCAGATAGATCATGTAATTGGCTAACATTCGAAAGTTAGGGGGAAGAGTGCTATTTAAAGAATTATAAAATATTGCTTTAATGGTGTTTCTCATCTCACACAAAACAGAACATCCCAAACAGAACAACTTAATGTTTTACATTCACAGGCTTTTTAAAGAGCTATTGCTCAATACTCTTAACTATATTTCAAACGCCACTCATAATAGTATACATGCTTCCCTTGAGTTATAAATCTATTGTTGCACTACCCTCTTTATGCTTAATACAAAGTATAAATTTTAGCCCTCATGCTATTTAACAACTCCCAATGTTGCGATCCCTTGTACTTGAGAGGCTTTATAAGAAGCATTTTTATTCCTTTTTTTAATCGTTTTTACTCACACACCAATCCCATTTGTAACTTTCGAGGAAACGATTTTAATGGATTCAATATGAGATTTAAGATGGGAGGATCTTACTTTATTCGTGGTTTTAATTCAGTGTAAGAAAATCAAAGTTTTATAATGATAAGCCAGTATCTTAAATATCTTATAAGAGCACCACCTCTTTTAACATAATATAAATATATAAATACTGAGTAGATGTTATCGCTCTTTTTTTGCGTGCTTGTTCTTTTAATTAAAAAACATTGATGTTCATCACAAGGTGGGTCAATATATGAAGTTTCATTATTTGAGAAAAGATTTCATATATTTTTTAAGGGGCTGTACTCATACAAGAGGAGATGCAACATTCAACGCTATAGAAATAAGGGGATACTGATTTTATAAGCATAAAAATGGTTCTTATTCGATATAAGCGACATTTTATAGTTTCAAATAATATATTCTTTAATAAGGAGGGAAAAGCGAGATAATTTTTATAAAAAGCTGAATGAGTATGACTTAAAGTGCAGTGAGGAATGCATCTGTAGAGCAAATTTTACTTTTCCGTTTATCTAAGTGATTTGGGTACGATGTGCTTTATATCACTTAAAATGAAGCAGTTGCGAAGAGAGAAGCATATTCTTATTAAAAAAATAGCTCTGATAGTAGAAAATACAGAACAATTTAAATTTAGTCTTTTAGTTTTCGCAAAAGTTCCTTAATATCTAACCTTATGAGCAACTTAAGGTTTGCCATATTAGGATAAAAACACCTCTTCAGCGATAAGTTTTAATGGCTCATTATGCTGTATTTTGAAAAAAATAACTGAAAAAAAATAAATCTACTAAAATTTAGATGTTATAGAAATATTGTTAATCATAATCTCCTGTGTCACAATTTGTTCCAACAACTTTTTTCTTCGTAATATTTTTAAAAATATAATGTCCTGACGAAGGAAAACTTATATGAAGAGATTTTATATTTTTTAGGATAAAGATCTTCTTTTCTTTATCATGGGTTATTTTTTTTTCATCATCAACAGCAATTCTCAATTTGTTTAAATCAGAAGGGGTAGAGTACGATAAAGTAAAGGATACTTTCTTTGGTTCAAAGATACTACAAGAGTATTCAGCTCCTTGATGGATTGTATCGGATGGGATGATCACAACACTTTCATCCAGCCCAAAATTCCATTTTCTCTCACCAAAGCCAGCAAACGCACCACTAGAGTAGGCGAGAATATTTGCGGCTAATAATCCTTGCATGAAGATTTTTTTCATTATCTTCTCCTTTTTCTAAAGTGAGGTGAATCATAAATCAATTTTTATAAAGATAAAAGCTCAAACTTAACGCTAAAATCAGGGCTAAGTTGCATTTTCTAGTTTTAAACCATGTTCAGACTGATATCAGTCTAAGAAATTTGAATGCTCTATCATGTATAATAATTTGAATTGTTTTGAGAGCTAATTTAGAAGTTCGTTATCTTTATTGGAATATTGTCAGAGGAAATGACTTTTCTCAAGAAGCTCTCTTTGAAGATATAAAAGGAAATAGATGGTACAAGCGTTTTTATTTTTGGTTACTGTGTTTTTTTACACTGGTTTTTATACAAGTTGAAGTGCTTTTTATCATGATATAATTTGTGAGAAAATATTATGCAAATAATTTATATATTCTGTTACGAGCTGTTTTTTCTTCTTCAGTTTTTATGAAGGGTGTTGAGTAGAAAAAAACGAGCTCTTTCAGGATACGTTGCATTATGAAATTTTTACGATGCTTTTTGATATCAACAAAAAATGATAGCAGCTTAATTGCTTTTATATATACGATGTTCGATCGTTTTGTGCTGGATAAGTACCGATAATACGCAGTTCTGCAGAAAAGAAAGATAATTCTTCTAAGGCAAGTTTCATCATCGGGTCTTCAGGATGTCCTTCAATATCAACAAAGAACTGTGTTGCATTGAAATTTCCACCAATTTGATAGCTTTCTAATTTTGTCATATTGATACCATTCGTTGCAAATCCTCCCATAGCTTTATAGAGAGCAGCGGGGACATTGCGCACTCGAAAAAGAAGACTGGTGATGATTTTTTCGCCATTTTGAGGTTTGGGGACATGTCGTTTGGAGCGTGAAAGGATGACAAAACGGGTAATATTATGAGGGTTATCTTCAACATCTCTTTCAAGAATATCAAGTCCATAGAGTTCTGCTGCGATTAAAGGTGCTAAGGCAGCCTGTGAACGTTTAGCATTTTTTTTAATAAATTTTGCAGCTCCAGCGGTGTCAGCAGAAACAACAGGTTTCCAACCGTTGTTTCGTATGATTTTTCGGCATTGTGCAAGGGCATGCGTATGGCTGTGGACGGTTTTAATTTCGTCATGTGTAACGCCGGGCAAAACCATGAGTTGAAAATGGATAGGTAAAAAATATTCATCAATAATATAAAGAGATGACTGTGGTAAAAGATGATGAATGTCTGCAACGCGTCCCGCAAGGGTATTTTCAATAGGGATCATAGCAAGATCAGCTTTCCCGCTTTCCACTAAATTAAGGGCGTCTTCGAAAGTAGCAGAGGGAACAGCATCCATATTGGGGAACATATTGGAGCAAGCAATATGGGAATTAGCGCCGTATTCTCCTTGGAAAGAAATTTTATTGGTTTTTTTAAGTATTTTCATGCTAAAATCTCACAAACTCTATCGAGATCATGTTGTGTGTCTACACCTAAGGGAATTGTATCGACTATTTCCACATCGATACGCATATTGTTTTCTAATGCACGTAATTGTTCAAGTTTTTCACGTTTCTCAAGTGGTGAGGGTTTGAATGATACAAATTTCTCAAGTGCTTCGCGCCTATAGGCGTATATTCCAATATGGTGATAAAGAGGACCCTCTCCATAAGGTGCTTTGGCGCGCGTAAAATAAAGAGCACGAAGGCGATTTTGAGAAAGCGGTGTACCAATGATTTTGACAACATTGGGATCTCTTGTTTCATTTTCTTCAATGATTTTGGCACCCAAGGTTGCAATATCAGTAAAGCTATTTTCTAAAGGGCGTAGCGCACGAATGATTTCACGAGGCATGATTGTTGGTAAGTCACCTTGTATATTTAAAATGGCGTTGTAGCGTTGTTCAGGATCAATGCGCACTAAAGCTTCATAAATACGATCAGATCCAGACTTATGATCACCTCGTGTTATGATATATTCATGCCCATAATCTGCAACAGCTTTAGCGATATCATTATGATCTGTTGCAACGATTGTACGTCCTATTCCAGCTTTTTTGGCTTGTTCTACGACATGAACAATCATCGGTTTTCCGCCAATTTCAGCGAGAGCTTTTTGAGGAAGACGGGTTGAGCCCATACGGGCAGGAATAAGAATAATTGGTTCAAGAGCCATTGTAAGATTCCCAATGTCATCTGTGATGCATTTATGATATTGTGTGTTATAAAGAAAAAGCTTAAACTAAAAATGGTAATAAAACCGTGAACATTTGAGTTTTTATGAATCGCTCGAGATTTATTTATTTTATTTGTGCTTGTTTATGTGTGCTGGTCGCTATTGTGGGGATTTCCACACTCAGCAATATAATTTACGATCATCCTACATCAGTCCAATATCATCATACAGTTGCCAAGAATGATATATTTCAAGAAAAACAAAAAGCACCTGATGTTTCCCTATCACTAAATAGCCGCCTTCAACAAGGCAATTTTGAAAATGGCCGTAAAGTTTTTCGCCAATGTGCCATATGCCACACATCTGGACGCAATGAAGCAGGGCGTGTTGGTCCAGTTCTCTGGGAGATTGTTAACCGCCCTTTGGCATCAGCAGCAGGTTTTGCTTATTCACGGGCATTACGTGCTCATTCTGATCAAAAATGGGATTTTGTAACGTTAGATCGTTATTTACATTCTCCACGTGAAGCTTTTCCTGGGACCATTATGTCTTTTCGTGGAATTAAAAATGACCAAGATCGTGCCGATCTCTTGCTTTATTTACGCAGTTTATCCGATCATCCTGTTCCTTTACCAATGGATAATAATAAAGCGAACGAGCCAAATTAACTTATACCATAGATGTTAATTTTAGAAAGAAGTCTGATTTTTTTGTAATTTTAGTTTCACAGTTTTATAAAAAGAGCTCTTATTGATGTTTTGTTAGGGGGGAACGCCCCTCACGCAAAACAGAACATATTTAACATTGCATATTTACTCGCTTATTTTAAAGAGATCTTTTATAAAAATGCACTCTTTACGCTGTCGTCTGTGGATTGGTTTTCAAGATTTGTGTGCTTCACTTTTTCTACATATACTTGTCTGTGAAATTATTGCTGAAGGATTATCAATTCATGAGCCGCAGCTTTCTGCTTCTGAATGCAATAATTATGTAATTAAAGCTCTCCATGAGGTTTATCTCAATCCTTCTATACACATCAATCCCTATGTACTTTTACATCAAGTCCCATGTATTTTTCTTATGAACAGAGACAATTGATTGTTCTTATACGTGCAATAATCCTAAGCTGCATTTTATGATGCTCGATGAATAGACGTTTTCTCTTGAGGTTAGAGATGTACGGACAGATCATTGACCTTTTATAGTATCGATCACTAAAATATGACTTAAATTATTTATTTATAGGTTATGGTTTGAAGTAAGCACTTTCATGTGAAACAATTTTTATGTGTGAATAGTAAAATAGTTGAATAGAGTTCTGCTGATTGTATTTTTATCTACGTCGAAAATTTTTTACACAAGAATACTGATAGCAGCTGCGTTCCCACGAGTCTCTGTCCATTTATAGACGATGACATGAAATTATGCTGATAATCCATTATAGAGAATTATTTTTTCACAAAAGGTTTGCCATATTTGTGATAAATTTAATAGGTTTCATTGGTTACAATGTTTCGATGACTTGCGATAAAATTAATTAGTATTTCAATACATATTGCGAGAGTGCTAAAAATTAGTGGAAGAGAGGACATAATCATGATTCTCCAAGCTTCTTAATAACTATGGTATTTTCTTTATAATTTGAGCGTTTATAAGTAATAATATTAAATTGCGCTAATAATCCATTATAGAGAAGAATCTTTCCTACTAATGGCTCTCCGATGTTTGTGATCATTTTAATAACTTCCATTGCTTGTAGGGTCCCAATAACGCCAGGTAAAACACCGATGATTCCAGTTTCAGCGCATGTTGGGATAGTCCCGTGAGCTGGAGTGGTGGGAAATAAATCGCGATAGTGAGGATTATTGTCTTTATACGGCATAAGGACCGTTAATGAGCCATTAAAACGTTCTACAGCACCGCTTATTAGAGGTTTTTTGCATTGGGCAGCGTGATCAGCGAGAAGATAGCGTGTGGTAAAATTATCACTTCCATCAACAATGATGTGGTAAGCATTGAGCAGTTTATCCACATTACTTTTATCTAAGCGTAGGGTGTGTTTTTCAACTACAACATGGGGATTTATTGCTTTTATAGTGGTTTCAGCACTGTCTGTTTTGCTTTTGTTGATTGCATTTGTTTTATGAATAACTTGGCGTTGTAAATTGGAAAGTGAAACGATGTCGTTATCGACAATTCCAAGGGTTCCAACACCTGCGGCAGCCAAATAGGTTAAGACAGGAGCACCAAGACCACCCGCGCCTACAACAAGAACACGTGCTGTTTTTAGCTTTTGTTGCCCTGCACCACCAATCTCAGGCAAAATGATGTGGCGTGCATAGCGTTCGATTTCTTTGTTGTTTAATTTTATATCTGTTTCTTGTGTCATAAATTTTCTCTTGTCATAGTTCTTTTATTGTTTACTAAGTTTATGATGCATAGACCAGTCTGCTTTTAGGATAGAGAGGATTTATTTATGAAAATTGCCATTCAGATGGATCATATTTCAACAGTTCGGATTCAAGGAGATACGACATTTGCACTCGCTTTAGCAGCCCAAGAACGTGGACACTCTCTCTTCCATTATACACCAGATCGTTTATCTCTATACGATGGTTGTGTGATTGCACGACTAGAGCCATTGATTGTACATGATAAAGAGGGAAGCCACTATCGATTAGAAAAGCCTGTTCGTACGGAATTAACAGATATGGATGTGGTTCTTTTACGCCAAGATCCACCTTTTAATCTCAATTATATCACAACAACTCATTTGTTAGAGCGTATTCATCCTAAAACACTCGTTGTGAATGATCCTGCATGGGTACGCAACAGTCCAGAAAAAATTTTTGTTACTGAATTTTCTGATCTGATGCCAGAAACATTAATTACCAAAGATATTGAAGAAATAACAGCTTTTAGAGAGACATTTGGCGATATTATTGTTAAACCACTTTATGGGAATGGGGGCGCTGGTATTTTTTATTTAAGACAAGATGATCGCAATTTAGCATCATTGTTAGAAATGTTTGCAGAAATTTATCACGAACCTTTTATTGTTCAGCGCTATTTAGAGGCAGTACGAAAAGGAGATAAAAGGATTATTTTGCTTGATGGTACACCTGTTGGAGCTATTAATCGAATTCCGACAGAAACAGATGTGCGCTCTAATATGCATGCTGGAGGTCGCGCGGAAAATGTGGAGTTAACAAAACGTGATTATGAAATTTGTGAACGCATTGGTCCAGCCTTAAAGGAACGCGGTCTTCTTTTTGTGGGGATTGATGTGATCGGAGATTATATAACAGAAATTAATGTGACGTCTCCTACGGGAATTCGTGAAATTAAACGCTTCTGCGGTACGGATGTTGCTCATTTGTTTTGGGATGTTATTGAGTTCAAGCGTTCAAATGAATTTATTTGACAGAGGACAAAAACATGGTTTTAAAAAAATGATCCATGTTGTTTTTTATATTTGTTATGTTGCAAATGTGAACTAGAATGACCGTATAATATAAATTAAGAGGCTTTGTTTTCAATTTTTAGGGAGTTTATAGATGAACAAAGTATTATCAATTGGAGTGGGATTGATTTTTGCGCTACTGCTGTCAGCAAATGGAGGCAATGCGCGCGATCAAATACAGATTACTGGTTCATCTACAGTTTTACCTTATCAAAAGATTGTTGCTGAAACATTTGGAGAAATTTATCCCCATTTTAAGGTTCCTGTTATCGAATCGGGAGGAACAGGAGCTGGTATTAAGGAATTCTGCCGTGGTATTGGGGAGAACACTGTTGATATTGTTAATGCTTCGCGAGCAATGAAACCGAGTGAATTACAGTCTTGTTTTGATGCTGGTGTAAAAGATGTTGAGGAAATACGTATTGGGTATGATGGCATTGTTTTTGCAACTGATATTAAGGGACCTGATTGGAAATTACAGCCAGTAGATGTTTATAAAGCCCTTGCTGCTCGAATTATTATAGACGGAAAGTTGCAACCGAATAATGTTTTGAAATGGAGTGCAGTCAATAGTGCTCTTCCTGATTGGACGATAGCAGCGTATATTCCTGGGGAGAAGCATGGGACACGTGAAGTTTTTGAGGAAAAATTACTTACTGAGGGGTGTAAAGAGAGTGGGGCAGTTGAGGTGATGAAGTCTTTAGGAATGGATGATAAGGAGATACACACTGCTTGTATTGCGGTACGTAAGGATGGAAAAGCGGTTGATATTGATGGTGATTATTCTGAAACATTTGCGCGTCTAATTTCTAATAAAACAGGGGTTGGTATTTTTGGTTTGTCTTTTTATCAAAATAATGCTGATAGGCTAAAGGTTGCCGATATTAACGGTTTTGCGCCAACAGTTGAGACGATTTCTAGTGGACAATATCCGGTTTCTCGTCCGCTTTTTTTCTATATTAAGAAAGCACATTTAGGTATTATTTCAGGTTTGCGAGAGTATGTTGATTTTTTTCTTTCTGATCAAATGATTGGTCCAGAGGGTCCTTTGGCTGAATATGGTTTGATTGTTTCTCCTGAAAAGGAACGTCAAGCACAGCGTTCTGATTTTTCTGCTGGTCGAGTAATGACATTGAAATAATTTGCAGGGAAAATTTGTTGGATTTCTGAGATAGGAAATTTGGGTGCTATTTTTTTATAAAAACTGAAAGATAAAATGCGCATTTCCTTCATTGTTTTGCTATTATTGATTTTTGGATTTTGTGGCTTTTGTATTTCTTATATGCGAGCACGCATTCTTGAATACAGACAACATAAAATGCATTCTCGTGCGTATTATTATGGCTGGTGGACATTTTTGATTACTGTTATTCCAGCTTTTATTTTTTTAATTGTTTGGGATGCTGGGAGTACAATTTATTTAGAATATAATGCCTCTCGAGAGCTGGGGGCGTATAGTGCGCATGTAACAGAGCCTGTAAATCACGATCTACTTTGGGAGACACTTCGAAGTCTCGTCAAAAAGATTCATCGCTTTGAGGGGAATCTTTCTACCGCTTCCTATAAGGAAGTGCAGGCACAATTACTCGCGAAGGGATTGATTTTATCCGATGAAGCATCGGATGATGTGTTCAAAATAGCACAGTCGTGGGTATTCTCTTCTGAAAAGCTTAAGTTTATAGGTTATGTTTTTCTTTTTGCTATTGCGTCCTTTGGTTTTATCTGTGGAATGATGCAAATTGCGCCTCATCAACGTGCCCGTAATAAGGTTGAATCTTTTATTATTATTGGATTGATTTGTGCATCTATTGTTGCAGTCTTGACAACAATAGCCATTGCGCTTTCTATGCTTTTTCAGACAGTAAGCTTTTTTCAGTCTGTATCCTTTTCAAATTTCTTTTTAGGAACAGTTTGGGATCCGCGTTTTTCCGCGAGCGGTTCCAGCGATGAAGTAGGACAATTTGGTCTAATACCGCTTCTTGCTGGTACGCTTTATATTGCATTTGTTGCCATGCTTTTTGCTGTACCTATAGGACTATTTTCAGCTCTTTATATGGCGGAGTATGCTTCTGCGCGATTGCGAGCAATTGTGAAGCCATTGTTAGAAGTTCTTGCTGGCATTCCAACGATTGTTTATGGCTTTTTTGCTTTGAAGGTTGTGGGACCATTTTTACGAGATCTCTCTGCTTCTCTCTCAGACGGGGTTAGTTTTATTATGGCACAAAGTGTTTTGACTGCTGGAGTTGTGATGGGAATTATGTTGATACCTTTTGTTTCCTCTTTATCGGATGATGTTATTACGGCTGTTCCACGCATTTTACGTGAAGGTTCTTATGGTTTAGGCGCAACGCAATCTGAAACAATTAAAAAAGTTGTTATACCAGCAGCGCTTCCAGGGATTATGGGGGCTATTTTGTTGACGGCATCGCGTGCAATTGGAGAAACAATGATTGTGGTTTTGGCGGCAGGTGTTGCAGCAAATTTAACACTCAATCCTTTCGAAGCAATGACTACGATGACTGTTAAGATTGTTAATCAATTGACCGGTGATTTTGAGTTTAATTCTCCACAAACTCTGGTGGCTTTTGCCTTAGGGATGACGCTCTTTGTTATGACACTTTTGATGAATATTCTAGCTCTTTATATTGTGCGTAAATATCGGGAACAATATGAATGAATGAAGATTTTTTTCCTCGTCGCAATATTAGTCTCAAGCGTCGGTATTGGGCTGAACGTCGTTTTCGTGCCTATGGTTTGATTGCCATTTTTATTGGTTTATTTTTTTTATTTACGCTTTTATGGTCTATCATTAGTCAGGGTTATACAGCTTTTTTTCAAAGTGAAATGACATTATCGATTTATTTGGATGAAAAGATCATTGATCCAAGTGGTCAACGTAAAACAAAACCACAAGTGCTCATGACGGCGAATTATCCACTTCTTGTACGCAATGCTTTAGCGAAGAAACTTAATATCAATCAAAATGATCGAGCCTCTCTTTTGGACGTTAACCGTATGTTTTCAAATGGTGTCCGTGTTCAACTGCGTGAAATGGTGACAAAAAATCCAAAACTGATTGGCACAATGCAAAAAGTTAAAGTTTTGGCATCTGCGGATATTGATTCTGCTTATAAGGGACAGATTGATCTGCGTGTAGCAGAAAAAAACCGTAAAGTTTCTAATCGACAAATAGAATGGATAAAGCGTTTAGCGCATGATGGTACGCTTTATAAAACATTTAATATTGGTTTTTTTACATTTGGCGCTTCAAGTCGTCCTGAGACTGCGGGATTAGGTGTTGCGATCATTGGTTCTCTTTATATGATAGGCATCGTTTTATTAGTTTCCCTTCCGATAGGCATAGCAACGGCTCTTTATTTAGAAGAATATGCACGCAAAAATAAATTTACAGATTTTATAGAGGTTAATATCAATAATCTTGCAGCTGTTCCTTCAATTGTGTTTGGTCTTTTAGGACTCTCTTTTTTTGTTAATTTTTTAGGATTACCACGTTCAGCCTCTTTTGTTGGTGGTCTTGTTTTAGCGCTCATGACTCTTCCCACGATCATTATTGCAACACGTTCTGCTCTGCGTGCTGTTCCTCTCTCTATTCGTTCTGCAGCTTTGGGGTTGGGAGCATCAAAAACACAAATGATTTTTCATCATGTTGTTCCTTTAGCTGCGCCTGGCATTTTAACAGGCACAATTATTGGAGTCGCTCAGGCTTTGGGTGAAACAGCTCCTTTGCTTTTGATTGGAATGGTTGCTTTTGTTGTTAATATTCCTACGACCCCCATGGATCCAGCAACGGCTTTGCCTGTTCAAATTTTTATGTGGGCGGGTGAAGCAGAGCGTGCTTTTGTTGAAAAGACATCAGGTGCTATTATTGTATTGATGATTTTTCTTGCGATCATGAATATTTCTGCGGTTTTTTTACGTCGACGATTTGAACGCCGCCAGTAATTTTAATAAAACAACAGCTTTGATAAGATTTTTGTAAGGTGAATTTTTGTAATGAAGATTAAAATGCGCGGTCAGGATGTGAAGGTTTCTTACGGAGATAAAGAAGCACTCCACGGTATTACACTTGATATTCCTGAACATCAAGTAACTGCTTTGATTGGTCCATCAGGATGCGGAAAGTCAACTTTTTTGCGTTGTTTTAACCGTATGAATGATACAATTGAAGGCGCTAAAACAACTGGTCTTATTACCTTAGATGGGGAGAATATTTATGACACACGGATTGATGTTGTAGAATTGCGCGCTCGTGTTGGAATGGTTTTTCAAAAGCCCAGCCCTTTTCCAAAATCTATATTTGAGAATGTTGCGTATGGTCCACGCATTCATGGTTTAGTTAAAACACGCTCTGAATTGCATGATGTCGTTGAAAAGAGTTTGAGGCAGGCAGGTTTGTTTGAAGAAGTAAAAGACCGCCTTCATGATCTTGGAACAAGTTTATCAGGGGGACAACAACAGCGTTTGTGTATTGCACGTGCTATTGCGGTTAGTCCTGAAGTTATTTTGATGGATGAGCCCTGTTCAGCTCTTGATCCCATTGCAACAGCACGGATTGAAGAGCTTATCGATGCGTTACGGCAAAATTATACAATTGTTATCGTAACGCATTCCATGCAACAGGCCGCACGTGTTTCTCAATATACGGCTATGTTTCATTTAGGGCATTTGGTAGAAGTTGGTGCGACTGAAATGATCTTTACCTCACCAAAAGAGCAACGGACACAAGATTATATTACGGGGCGTTTTGGATAGGTGAATTGAGGAGTGTAAGATATGTCTATGAAACATACTGTCCGTTCTTATGATGCAGAACTAAAATATTTAAGAGTAAGGATTACAGAAATGGGGAGCCATGCAGAAAGGATGATTGAACGTTCTGTCGCATCGGTTGTGAGTAGTGATCTTCAACTTGCAACGACAGTGATTGCCGATGATGTGTTTTTAGATGAAGCAGAACGTGACATTGATGAAAAAGCGGTTGCTATTATTTGCAAACGCCAACCGATGGCTGTCGATTTGCGTGAAATTATTGGAGCCATTCGTATTTCTTCTGATCTTGAACGGATTGGGGATATGGCAAAAAACATTGCTAAAAGGACTGTTGCACTTTCAGAAATACGTCAATCTGCTTCTGTTTATCATGGGCTTGAAACAATTACAGCTTTAGCACTCAATCAATTAAAAGAAGTCTTAAATGCTTATACGAGTCGCCTATTAGAGCGTGTTGACGCGGTGCGTGAGCGTGATGAGAAGATTGATGCTTTGTATACTTTTCTTTTTCGTGAACTTTTGACGTATATGATGGAAGATATGCGCAATATTACGGTTTGTACGCACTTACTGTTTTGTTTAAAGAATATTGAACGAATTGGTGATCATGTTACTAATATTGCTGAAATGCTGCATTATATCATAACGGGTTACCATATGTCCTCTGATCGTCCTCGTGATGACCTTACTTATAAAGTTGGGGTAGGTGAGAAGAAAATAGATTAAAATTTTTCTTATATGTATAAAATAAGTTTGTAGATATATGAGTATTTTCTTACAGTGCAGCTATAAGAAGAATAAGATAACCATTTTATGGCAAAGCACAAAGAAGCAACAAAGAGTTTTTTCAGAGAAGCATGGCAGATTGTTAACTCTTGGTTTGACATATTTGTATATTGGATGATATCATCACTCGTATTGTGGCAGGAGGGGAGTTTTCTAGGGGAATTTCCTTTCAGATCATTTTGTTAAAATTTTATATTAAAGGGGATATCTGTATTATTTTTTCGTATGTAGAAGAAGTGGATAGTGTTACTTTATTGTAATTGAAACGTGTGGGTTATTATAGCCTATATTGAACCATGAAGAATAACAATATCGATCTGTAAATTAAGAGTTTTTTATTTTTTATTTTGCATAGATACTTTTTGATTACCTCTTGTATTAAAATTTTACTGAGTGGTAACAATTAGCTATGTACTTTATTGAGAGATACATTTAAAGCTCATTTCAAGACTTGAATATATCAGAGATTATAGGAATGTATTGCATAAGATGAAAAAAAATCGTTGGAATGTTTTTGTTACCTGTTGTGTAGCGCCGTTAGTTGTTGTGGGATGTGCTTCAAGTCATTTAGATGCTGGAAAAATAAATAATAATAAGACAAAAGCGGTTACATATCCATTGACAGAGCGTCAATGTCTTATGCGAGCGATGTATTTTGAATCAAATCGCACAAGCCGTGAAGGAATGATTGCCGTTGGAACGGTTGTTATGAATCGTGTTAATTCAACCGCCTATCCTAAGACGATTTGTGGTGTTGTTGGTCAATATAGGCAATTTGCTCCTGGTGTTTTAACGCGTCCTATGACGGAGAAAGCATCTGTTGCTCGTGTAAGAGAGGCGGCTGATGCCGTTTTACGGGGTGAACGAGATAAGAAAGTTAAACACGCTAAGTTTTTTCATACCGCTGGTTTGTCTTTTCCGTATAAAAACATGCATTATGTTCAGGTTGCAGGGGGAAATGCTTTTTATGAAAAACGATCACGTGATGGAGAGCTTCAAGTTCCTACAAATAATCGCCCTTATGATGTTGCTTATGCTTTTGCTCAAGAACGTTCTGGTCATGCGCCAAGCTTTATAGATGAAGGCTTAGAGAGTAGGGGCGTAAAGGCAGAGAAAAGTACATCTCCTTCGACAGAAGTAGCACAGTCCAAGATGGCACATCCTGCGCCTTTTGCTATGGTACAGCTTGATAAAGTTCCTATCCCTGCCTATGCACCTCAACATCTAGCTAGGAAAGAGGAAAATAAAACGATTATGGTTTTACCTTCATCTGATCAGTTAAATGCAATTGTTGCAATGTTAGAAAAACGACACAGGAACTAGTAAGTTTTTCATGACCAAAGAAGGATGATATACCCATTGCGGTTTATGAATTAAGTGAATTTTAGCGATAATGATACGCATAAATATACGTAGAGAAAGCGAACTCAAAGGATCTGAAAAACAATTTATAATATGACGACATAAAGAACGCATTCTATTTAAAGAAGGGTATTGGTAATGTACTTTGATATTCATGAGACAATTTTGCCTGAAATGCTTAATCGTCTTGCAGAAATTACAGTGAAAGTGGGGTTGAATTTACAAGAGGGGCAGGATCTTGTTTTAACTGCTCCAGTTTCAGCGTTACCTTTTGTTCGGCGTATTGCATATCATGCTTATAAGGTTGGTGCTGGTGTCATTACACCAATTTTTAGTGATGATATGTTATCGCTTACACGGTTTGAAAATGCCCATACAGCTAGTTTTGATTGTGCCCCTTCTTGGCTTTATGAGGGAATGGCAAAGGCTTTTGAAAATGGGGCAGCGCGTTTAGCGATTGTTGGTGATAATCCTTTGCTCCTTTCCAATCAGGATTTTGATAAGGTTTCACGTTTAAATAAAGCCACTTCAATAGCTTACCAGCCGGCACTCAAGCAAATATCAAATTTTGCTATGAATTGGTCGATTGTTGCTTATCCAACAGCAGGATGGGCTGAGGCAATGTTTCCTTCTTTACCACTTAATGAGGCGATTAAAAAATTAGCCGATGCAATTTTTTCTGCTTCACGTGTTACAGGAGAAGATCCGGTGCAGGCGTGGACTGTTCATAATGCACATTTGAAGAAACGGTCATCTTGGCTTAATGAGCAGCGTTTTTCTGCCTTACACTTTACAGGGCCAAGGACTGATTTAACTGTTGGTTTGGCAGATGATCATGAATGGCATGGTGGTGCATCCGTTGCTCAAAATGGTGTTATTTGCAATCCGAATATTCCGACAGAAGAAGTTTTCACGACTCCTCATGCTCATAAGGTTGAAGGTTTCGTTCGCTCAACAAAGCCCCTTTCCTATCAAGGAACTCTGATTGATAATATTGAAGTACGTTTTGAAGCCGGGCGTATTGTTGAGGCTCGTGCATCAACAGGCCAAGAAGTTTTACAGCAGGTTTTGCAAAGTGATGAGGGTGCAAGCCGGTTGGGCGAAGTTGCCCTTGTGCCCCATTCTTCACCAATTTCTAAGAGTGGCCTCCTTTTTTATAATACCTTATTTGATGAAAATGCTGCATGTCATATTGCTTTAGGGCAGTGTTATTCCAAATGCTTTTTAGATGGGGCATCATTGACGTCAGAAGAGATTGCAGCACGTGGTGGGAATAAAAGTGTCATTCATATTGACTGGATGATTGGTTCTGGTGAAATTGACATAGATGGCATTACCCAAGATGGTGTAAGAGTTCCTGTATTTCGTAAGGGTGAATGGGCTTAATTTTGTTACCATAAAACACGGTCATTTGAGGTGGGGTGGGATGTAAGCTTTATTGATACGTTAAGTATTTTAGAGTGTGTGGTATATATTCAAGGCAGGGTTTGTCCATAAAGCCTTTAGTTAAATGATTCACATGAGTAGGAATCCAAGTAAAATCGACTCATCAAGAATTTGTTTAGTAGATGTAGAGGAAGTCTTCGTTTTTTGAGGGGGGAAGAAGTCAATTTATCAGTGATACGATTGGAAAGTGTATAATTATTAAAGAAGAGTAATGCCTGAGCTTCCTGAAGTAGAGACAGTTCGTCGTGGACTTGAGTCCGTTGTAACTGATGCAAAGATAGTATCTGTCAAACTTAATCGTAGAGATTTGCGCTTTCCTTTTCCTGAGGCTTTTTCTGAGCGCCTTATTGGCAGAACAATTATAGAACTTGGTCGGCGTGCGAAATATTTATTATTTCATCTTTCTCAGGATGAAACGATTTTAAGCCATTTAGGAATGTCTGGTTCATGGCGTATAGAGAATGATTTTTTAAGAAAAGCTTGTTCAGCGTCAAGTAAATTAGTTAAACATGATCATTTTGTCATGGATATTCAGACAAAGAATGGTGACGTTTATCGTCTTATTTATAATGATGTGCGTCGCTTTGGGTTTATGCTTTTAGTCGATACGGATAAGCTTTATGAACATCCACTTTTAAATAAGCTAGGTCTTGAACCTATAAGTAATTCGTTTTCTGGTCGTTATTTACAAAAGGCTTTTGTTAATAAAAAAATGTCTCTCAAGGGTGTTTTACTTGATCAGTCTATTGTTGCAGGTCTTGGGAATATTTATGTTTGTGAAGCACTTTGGCGGAGTCGTTTGTCTCCACAACGTGGTGCATTTACATTAGCATCAAAAACGGCACGTGCACGTGAATTTGCAGATTCTTTAGCACAAAATATACGCAATGTGATTTCTGAAGCCATTTTGTCTGGTGGCTCTTCTTTACGTGATTATATGCATATAGATGGTTCGCTTGGTTATTTTCAGCATGCTTTTTCAGTTTATGGACGAGAAGGCAAGCAATGTTTGGAATGTGGAGCGCCTATTATGCGCATTTTACAGGCTGGACGTTCAAGTTTTTACTGCTCACAATGTCAAAAATGAATAAGGTGTCTTGCAAAATCTTACAAGAGGCTTAAAGTCATCGCATCTATAATATAATTACACAAGGCTTGAAAGGTTTTTTTTATGCTGAATAAAGTACTAACACATCTTGATGGAAATATAGAGAAGAGCCTTGAACGCCTTTTTTCTCTTTTACGTTTTCAATCGATTTCTACAGACTCGGCTTACAAGGATGCATGTCGTAAAGCAGCTGATTGGTTAGTGGAGGATTTAAAAAGCATCGGTTTTGAGGCTTCACGCCGTGATACGCCGGGGCATCCAATGGTTGTTGGGCATCATCCTGGACCTTCAGATGATTGTTTGCATGTGCTGTTTTACGGACATTATGATGTTCAACCTGTTGATCCATTGAGTTTATGGGAGGATGATCCATTTACACCTTCTTTAAAAGAGAGAGATGGAGAGAAAGTTATTTGTGCTCGTGGAGCTTCAGATGACAAAGGTCAGTTGATGACTTTTATTGAAGCATGTCGTGCATTTAAGAAAGAAACAGGGCAGCTTCCTATTAAAGTTACTGTTTTATTTGAGGGAGAAGAAGAATGTGCTTCTCCTTCCCTTATTCCTTTTTTAAAAGCAAATACAGATGAACTTAAGGCAGATTATGCATTGGTTTGTGACACGTCAATGTGGGATGCGGATACACCATCTATTGCTCTTTCTCTTCGGGGAATTATGGCAGAAGAGATTATTATCACAGCAGCGAATCGTGATTTACATTCTGGTTATTTTGGAGGAGTAGCAGCTAACCCCATTCGTATTTTAACGAAAATCTTAGCAGGACTTCACGATGAAAATAATAGGGCAACACTTCCTGGTTTTTATGATGGCGTAGAAGAAACACCTCCACAAATTTTACAATCATGGAATGCACTTAATTGTACTGCTGAAAATTTTCTTGGTCCTATAGGACTTTCCGTTCCAGCTGGTGAAAAAGGGCGGAGCATTTTAGAGCTTGTATGGGCACGTCCTACCATGGAAATTAATGGTATTAGTGGCGGCTATGAAGGGGAAGGGATGAAAACGGTTATTGCTTCTCAAGCGAGTGCAAAAGTATCGTGTCGTTTGGTGCATAAGCAAGATCCAGAGAAAATACGCCAAGCGTTGCGTGATTATGTACGTAGCTCAATTCCTGCTGATTGTAAGGTTGAATTTAAGAATCACGGTTCTTCTCCGGCACTTCAGATTTCTGATGATTCATCTTTTATCAAGGAGGCGAAGGATGCTTTATCACAAGAGTGGGAAGTGCCTGCTGTTTTGACAGCCATGGGGGGCTCGATCCCAATTGTAGCAGATTTTCGGTCAATTCTTGGTATGGAAACTCTTTTGGTTGGTTTTGGACTGGCTGATGACCGTATTCATTCTCCTAATGAAAAATATAATTTAAAATCGTTTCATAAGGGGCAGCGGTCTTGGGCGCGTATTCTTGCTGCTTTAGCAAGTAGGAGGGTAAATGGCTGAGATTCGCGTTCATCAAGGTGATTTACCAAACTTAGACAATTATAAAACTGATGCCATTGCGATTGATACCGAGACTTTAGGATTACAACCCTATCGTGATCGTTTATGCGTTGTTCAGCTTTCTTCTGGAGATGGTACTGCTGACGTTATTCAGATTGCTAAAGAACAAAAGAGTGCACCAAATTTGATAAAATTGCTTGAGGATAACGCAATAACCAAAATATTTCATTTTGGGCGTTTTGATCTTGCTATTTTAGCGCATACATTTGGTGTTATGCCAGAGGCTATTTTTTGTACAAAGATTGCTTCGAAACTCACGCGCACTTATACGGATCGTCATGGCTTGAAAGAAATTTGTAATGAATTGCTGAATGTGAATATTTCTAAACAGCAACAATCTTCGGATTGGGCGGCAGAAACGTTATCACAGGCACAAATTGAATATGCTGCGTCGGATGTGTTATATTTACATCGTTTAAAGGTTATATTTGAAGAACGTTTAAGACGTGAAGAGCGAGAAAATGTTGCCAAGGCATGCTTTCAATTTTTGCCTATGAGAGCTAGGCTTGATCTTTTAGGATGGGCGGAAGTTGATATTTTTGCGCATAGCTAACTTTAAAATTGGCTTTTAATGGAGTTAATTATTGATGTGAGAGGATAAAATGCTTGTACATTATGGGCGTTTATCCTCTCATCTTTTCTGATAAGAATTATAATAAATTCTTAAGTGCTATTTCATTTGAAGTTTAGGCAATAAAAGTACTTTTGCGAATTCATATTTTTTATTTTTGTAACAGCTTTTATTTGAAACAAAGCAATTTTGAGGAGAGGCTGGAAACATACGGTAGGTTGGAAGACTTAAATCTCTGAAACCGGTATACAGCCTAATTGGAGGAGAATATGAATGTGTAAATGTAAAAAACCAATCTCATCTTTACCATCATTTTTAATTCTGCTTTACGACTTTCAAAAGTATTTAAAGCAATGTCTGTTAAATAATAGAGATTACGCATTGCCCCATACTTTTGTTTCTCATGTTTTTAATGGATTTACGTTCTTCGTGTAAAACAGAACGCTCTAAACGGAATATATTTGTGTTGCTAATTCATGTGCTTTTTGTAAAGAAACCGACACCCAAGTTCATTTTACGGTGGCGCTCATAAAAGATATAACAATAAAGCTTCCAATACCAATATAAAATCTATTGAACACTACCATCTTTATGCTTATGGAGTAACAAGCCGCTACCATCCACACAACTGTGCCAATTCCCAATGTTGTGTAAGTCTTTAGCACTTGAGACGGTTCATAAGAGGCATTTTTAGTCTTTTTTTTAGTGTTTTTTATCCACACAGCTCTCCCAACTTGTAACGTGCAAACAAATGGTTTTGATTGATTCAACATGAAAAAGATTTGGAATGAGAGAATCTTATGGTATTTAGAATTCTCAGTCAATATGAATAACGATAAATTATCATTATAAATCAGTATATTATATGAAGTTCGTATAGTTTATTATTTTCAGACGATACTTCGTGCCTTTATTTATTACTCAATAAGTAATTTCTATGTTGGCAGAGCAGGGCAATTTTCTTTTATTTTAAAATTAAAATGCTCCAAAGCTTTATTTTTAAAGATTCTCACTTTTTATCTATAAACATGCTATTTTTTCTGGAAATTTGCAATGAAGGCACTAGATAAAATCCATTATGAATATTTGATGAGGTTAAATTTATGAACATAAAATATTTTATTACAGCTTTTGCTACTTTTGCTTCAATCTCTATGGCTCAAGGTGCAAGTTTTTTAGCGTCTCAAAACCTTATACAGAGAGCATCTTCGGCTGTTCCTCCAATAGGTTTTTTTACTGGTGAACAGCTTCGCAAGTTATTATCTGAAGTTTTTCAGATAGAACTTTCTTGCACAAATAACAGCGAAAGCATAACAGCAGCTAAGTTAGTACCTGTGTTACATTCTGGTAAAAAAAGAGATCATTATCCTAAAAGAAGACTAGGGAAAAAAGGACGGCCAAACCTATTTGCACGAGGTCCAATGAGTTTTTAAAAAGTGAAAAAACAACATCAAGAAGTATAATATATGCTTTGAAGTTGAAAAAGAGGGATATTTTTTCTGCCAAATTCATGATTTTTAAAGCAAGGGGTGGGTTGAAAACTTTCAGAAAGATTTCTCATTTTTTCAGCTTTAAGGAGATTTCTATATAAGTTTTAATGTTTATCATACCGGTTGTCTGTCTTTAGGTATTTTTTTCAATTTCGTCTTGTAAAGGAGTATGAAATGATAGCCTACAAATAAGGCTGAATCTCTGAAAAAGACTTTACTATAAGGTTGAGAGAAGAAAAAAATGGTAAATATGTCAAAAAGGAATAAATGCCTAAATAAAAACAAAGAGCAAGCGTGATGAAATTGCATGTAATCTTGTTGCAGTCCATAGGGTAGTGGAGATCTTTTTCATGTGCGCTACAAGCGTTCTTTACAATGATGAAAAAATAATCAAAGTGCTATTCACATTTGGTTATGCGAAGGATGAAGCTAAAAACGTTGTTTGTATGAATTTAAATGGAACAGTTAGATTTAGCTGCCCTCAATATTGTAACGGTCTTCACTATTACAATATTGAGAGTATTAATAGGAAGCATTTTAGCTTTTAAATAGTTTTATTTATTCACACACTTGCTTGTTTGTGAGGTGCAGAGGGATGGTTTTGGTTTCTTTAATATAAAAAAGCTTAAGATAAGAGCATCGTCAATATTGCAGACGAATTAATATAAAAGATATTTTTTCATTATAAATCAATATATTATATTTTTATGTCAATAGCACACGCTTTACACGGAGGGTACTGTGACGCAGTTTTTTTATCAAAATGATAAAGGAGAGAAAACGTGAGGAAAAGAGACCATTTGTGCATGGGCATAGTTTTATTCTCATTTATTACAGATCAAGCAATTAAGGGTACTTTGATTGGCTTTTTGTTTTTTTTATAAGTGTATCATTTTTGCTACAGATATCTGAAGATGGTGCTCTATATGAAACGGTGTGTTCAAATAAATATTCAGCTATGGAGAGAAAATATGAATATGAAATGGTTAATAACAGCTTCTGCTTTCGCTTTTGTTTCAGCTTCAGCAGCACAAGCAGCAGATGTTATTGTTCCCCCAAGACCAACACCTGTTGCTCCCGTTATTGTTGCTCCAACTTTTTCTTGGACAGGTTTTTATGTTGGGGGCCAGATTGGTGGTTTTTCGGGTAAAACGAAAATGGATATTCTCAGTAATGGAAACAAGATTCCAGCGCCTGATGACCTTTTGCCTAAACTATCTGGTTTCATGGGGGGGCTTTATGCAGGTTCCAACGTTGATCTTGGTAATGGCCTTATTCTAGGTGTTGATACAGATATCATGTGGTCTAATAAAGATGACACGAAGACAGGAAAAACATATGTCATTGCCCCAGAACACATCAATTATATTAACAAGGTATTAAAAGACGCTGCAATTAATATTGGTAAAGATGCGCTTAAACCTGGTGCTAAACGAACCCACAGTTTCACTTTTAAAGAAAAGTGGGCTGGTGCAACGCGCGTGCGTATTGGTTTTGCAGCTGAACGCATTATGCCTTATGTTGCTGGTGGTATCGCTTATACACAGCTTCAAGATAGTGCGTTGATTTCAATAACAGATAAAGATTCAGACAAAGTAATCGCTTCTGGTACTCTGTCTGATGAAACAAAGACCCTTGTTGGTTACACCCTTGGTGCTGGTGTTGATTTAGCAATGACCAATAATATTATTGTACGTGCGGAATATCGTTACTCAGATTTTGGGAAAAAGAAATTCTCAAATGATAAATATGAGACTTCTTACAAAACCAATGATTTCCGTGTTGGTGTTGCTTACAAATTTTAACAGATGATAAGTTAAATAACAGAGGCTCTGTCTTTGACAGAGCCTCTGTTATTTTCTGTTGCCATATTATCACACAATACATAATTTATTGTGGATGTGAAAAGATATTATTCAGGTTTTCTTAAAAAAATCATAGACAATAAACAAGAATTACATTTAAAAACCAATAAGTTATTTATATATATATCTTTAGGTTTCTCGTACAAAATCAAGCTATGAAGCGATTTTGTCTGGGATGTGCCCTCCATTTTCTGTGACTGTATCATTTTTACTACAGCTTTTCTTTCTGTAATCTTGTAGCACTGTGCTCATAAATAAATTAGGAGCAAAGTTTATGAATATAAAATCTTTAGTAACAACTTCTGTTATCGCTATAGCAGCAGCTTCTGCAGCGCAAGCTGCTGATGTTATCATCCCTCGTGAAACAGCCCCAGCAGTCATCGCAGCAGCCCCTTCATTTTCTTGGACAGGCTTTTATATCGGTGGTCAAGTTGGTAACTTTTCAGGTAAAGTTGATGTAGTTGATTCAGAAACAAAAAAGAAAATTACAGATAAAGACTGGACACCTAAGCCTTCCGGTTTCATGGGTGGTATTTATGTAGGTTCCAACGTAGATCTTGGTAATGGCCTCATTCTAGGTGTTGAAACCGATGCAGTCTGGGCTGACCGCGAAGATTCAAAAGCGCATTCAGCAGTCATTGGAGCAATTGGCCTTGATGCTTTCAAAGATGAGCTTATAGCAGCGAAAGCTACACCTGCTACAGGAAAAACTATTGCTGGTATCGTGGCGACTGACAAACGTGTAGAGGGCACCTCTATAAAAGAAAAATGGTCTGGTGCAACACGCGTTCGTGTTGGTTTTGCAGCCGTTGATCGCATTATGCCTTATGTTGCTGGTGGTATTGCTTATACGCAGCTGCAAGTGGTTGATTCTCTTAAGGCAGCGACAGCTGATGGTGCCGAAATTGCTTCTGCTAAAGTGTTTGATGAAACGAAAACGATGGTTGGTTTCACTGTAGGTGGTGGTATTGATTTTGCAATGACAGACAATGTTTTATTGCGTGCAGAATATCGTTACTCAGACTATGGTAAAAAAGCATTTGTAAAGGACGGGGATAAATTAGCATACAAAACCAATGATTTCCGTGTAGGTGTTGCTTACAAATTCTAATTTCGTAAACAACGAAATAAACTTCCAAGAGGCTCTGTCAAAGACAGGGCCTCTATTCTTTTCTGTTGTTATATTATCACATACCCTATATTTATTAGGGGAGTAAAAGATATTATTTAGATTTTCTTAAAAAGATTTTTATAAATGACAGATAACAATTATGCCATAAAATCAATAATTTACACATACTTGTAACTTACAATTTCTTATGAAAATTCTTATGAAACGTGAAGTTATGAAATGACTTTATCTTGCGTCAACTTTCGTTTCCTATGATTGTATCATTTTACTACAGCGTTTTTTTAGTCGTATAATACTGTGCTCGTAAATAAATGAGGAGCAAAGTTTACGAATATAAAATCTTTAGTAACAACTTTTGTTATCGCTATGGCAGCAGCTTCTGTGGCAAAATCTTCTGATTTTATCATTCTTCGTGAAAAAGCTCCAGCAGTTATCACAGCCCCTTCATTTTCTTGTATAGATTTTTATCTTGGTAGTCAAGTTGGCAACTTTTCAAGTCAAAGTTGATGTATTTGATTTAGAGACAAAAGAAAAAACTTTAGATAAAGATGCACTACCTAAGTCTTCCGGTTTCATAGGTGGTATTTATTTTAGGTTCCAACATAGATCTTGAAAATGTCCTCATTCTAGGTGTTGAAACCGATGCAGTCTGGGCAGACCGAGGAGAGACGAAGACGGTCTCAAAGATTCTTGTGATTGATGATTTTAATGATAAATTTAAAGATGCTGGTGTCACATTAGATGAAGATGAAAAGTTTCAAAAGGGTGACACAGCAGTGTATTGCATTGGTTTCAAAGAAAATGGTCTGGTGCAACACGGGTTCGTGTTGGTTTTTCCATCGCTGACAGTATTATGCCTTATGTGGCTGATGGTATTGCTTATGCGCAAATACAGGGTGTTGGTAAAGTTTCAGGAACAAAAAAATTGGCAAATGGGTAAGCCAAGTAAAGAAGTTTCTGCTACAGTATTTGATAAAATAAAAACGATGGAGGGTTTCACCCTTGGTGGTGGTATAGATTTCGCGATGACAGATCATGTTCTGCTTCGTGCGGAGTACCGGTACTCAGACTTTGGTAAGAAGGAATATAAAAAGGATTACCTTAAACTAGGCTACACAACCAATGACTTTCGTGTAAGTATCGCTTACAAGTTCTAATTTCATCAAAAGTGCAATTATGAATAAAAAGTATTAATAAAAAGTTAAATTCTCAAGAGATCTTGACTTTTACAAAACCGCTGTTTTCTGGGGTTTATTTGTGTGATTGTGACATTTTTACTACAGCTTTTCTATTTATAATCTTGTAAGGTCGTTTTATAGTTAATTTAGGAGCAAAATTATGAATACAAAATCTTTAATAGCAACTTCTATTGCCGCTTTAATTTCAGTTTCTGCAGCACAAGCTGCTGATATTATCATCTCTCGTGAAACAGCCCCAGCAGTTATCGCAGCAGCCCCTTCGTTTTCTTGGACAGGTTTTTATCTTGGTGGTCAAGTTGGCAACTTTTCGAGTAAAACTAAAGTAACTATTCCAGGAGCAGACAAAGAACTTTTCAAAAAAGATAACACACCTAGTCCTTCTGGTTTCATGGGTGGCATTTATGCCGGATCTAACGTAGACCTCGGAAATGGTCTCGTTCTCGGTGTTGAAACCGATGCAGTTTGGGCAGACCGTGAAGAATCAAAAAAAGCCCGTGAATTGACTCTTACTGAAAAAGATGCAGCAAATTTTAATGATGCCCTTGAAAAAGCTAAGGTTGAATTAAAAGGTCAGCAACGGTTTGAAAACGGTGACAAGGTAACAGAAACGCACAGTTACAAAGAAAAATGGTCTGGTGCGACACGTGTCCGTATCGGTTTTGCTGCTGTTGACCGTATTATGCCTTATGTTGCTGGTGGTATTGCCTATGCGCAGGTGCAGGGCATTCAATCCGTTGCAGGAAAAGGAGAGAGAGCTAAAGTTGAGCAGAAAGCTGACGGGGATGGAAAAGTGCCAGAGGCAGGGGCTAAGCAAGCCATAGATTTGACTGGTGGCACTTGGGCTGATGACACGAAGACAATGCTTGGTTTCACTATTGGTGGTGGAGTTGACTTTGCAATGACAGACAACGTTCTTTTACGTGCTGAATACCGTTACTCCGATTTTGGTAAAAAGAAATTCGCCAACGATACACGTGAATTCAACTACAAAACCAATGACTTCCGTGTAGGTGTCGCTTACAAATTCTAATTTCGTAAAAATGAAATTATCAGCACAAAAAATACTAAGGCCTCGTTTAACGGGGCCTTTATTTTATTATCTCTCTATTTTATTCCTCTTAATCTCTTCATTTTTAATGGGATCATACTCCTCATGCAAAACAGAACGCCCTAAACGGAATATACTTGTTGTTGTGTATTCACACATTTTTTTTAAATAAATATTTTTCAAAGTACATCAATCTCACTTATGTCTTTGGAAAAGATTTGAATATTTTAGGCTCTGATGTTCAAACAAAGGATAAACTTCTCTTGCAAGCTGAGAGCAATGTTTCTATTGATGCCACACGCAACAGTACCAATAGTCATCGCGGGGATCAAACCTTTCATGTCGCCGTGCACAATGGCTCTCATTTAAGTTCTGGAAAAGAGACCACTGTTCTCTCTGGAAAAGATATCCATATGGCTGCTTCCGATATAGATGCCAAGGGCAATGTTGCTCTTGGCGCCCAAGGGGAGGTAACAATAGGGGTAAGAAACGATGAGATGGAGTATCATCTTCGCACCAAAAACACGAAAGTGGATATGCAAGCCTCTCATGCCGTTGGCTCTTCGATAAAATCGGGAGGTGACACCACTGTCATTGCAGGGCAGGATGGCAAACCGCATGATCTTAGCGTCACAGGTAGTTCCATTGCGGCTGATGGCAAGGTGGGGCTGAAAGCCAGCAACGATATTCTCATCAATAATGCAGAGGATAGCTTACATTATGAGATGTCGTACCATAAAGACGGTGGGGTGTTTAGTAGCAGCAAATCTGAGCATAACAAGATGGATGTGCGCCAAGTTGTGGGGTCGAGCATAACAGGGGGTGAAGGCATTGCCATTGACTCAGGAAATAACACGGAAGTTGTCGCCTCGACGCTCATAGCCGGTAAGGCAGAGGAAACGTCAGGAGAGAAAGCACTGGGAGATCAAAAACAAGCGGATATTACCATTCACTCTGGGGGAAAGATTACTATCAAAGGCGCCCAAGAACACTTGGATCAGCAAGCACAATCGTCTTCAAGTGGCTTTTTGCATGAGGAATCGTCCGATACATCTCAATCGCATACCACAACGGTCTCCTCTATCCTTGGGGCAACGGGCGACATTATCACGCAATCAGACAAAGAGACCACAATCACGGCTTCTCATCTGCTTTCCGGTCAAGATATCAATGTGAGCGGAGAAAGTGTGACGATTGATGGCATGACAGATCATCATAAAAGCCATTCAGAGACCCATGAAACGGGTTTTGGTGTGGGATCAGGCAAGGGCTTTGTGTCGATATACGGGAGTGAGGGAAAGACAGAAAATGAAGAGAGTTTTGAGCATCAAGGTTCTTCTCTCAATGCGGATGGCAATATCAACATCACTGCCAAGAAAAAAGATGTGAAAATTGTTGGCTCTGACCTTGCAGGGGAAAATGTTAATCTTACCGCAGCTCGTGATGTGAATGTTTCACCTGGTCATAATAGCCATTCCTCAAGCTCAAAGGAAGAACGTACAGGCTTTGGCATTCAGTTTGAAAAGAGCAACAGCGGTGTTTCTGTAGGTGTTGGAATTGCAAGCGCCAAAGATACGGGCGATCAATGGGAAACCACTTCCACACAATCACACATCACGGCACGCCAAGATGTGCAGATTACTGCTGACAATGATGTGAATTTACAAGCAGCCATTGTTTCGGCGGATCGTGATGTCAACATTGATGCCGGCAATAATATCACCCTATCAGAAAGCTATGATACCTCTAACGCAAAAGAAAAGCATGAAAAGTCTTTTGCTGGTGTGACAGGCTCTGTCAATGTGGGTATTCTTGGTACAGTAAAAGATGTAAAGGATGCAGCCAAACGTTTTGGTCATGGGGATACAAAACACAAAATCGGCAATGGTCTTATTGCTGGTCTAAAAGGCTATGATCTCTATAGCAAAGGCAAAGGTCTTTATAATGAGATGAAGGGTGGAAACCTTAAACAGTCTATTCGTGATATTGCTGATGTTTCTGCTAGCGTAACCGTGGGCTTTAAGACAGAGAAGGCAGAAGCCTCTGTTCAGACTTCTACCGCGGTAACAGGTACAATAGAAGCAGGACGCGCTGTTAATATGCAAGCCCACAAAGGTAGCATCCATGGTGTTGGAGCTGATATTATCGCTGGTACCAATCCAGTCTATGCAAATGATGAGCAGAGTGGGAATGCTACATTTATATGCAATCAATAACTTATATAAAGGTAAGGGAATTTTAATTCCATTGATTTTATTAACTTATTTTTATGTCTATCCCGAACTTTTTTATAGCTTATTCTCAATCATTTTATCCAAATATGTAATCAGATTTTCCAGTATCTTACTTGACTCTTATTTTTATAAATCGTATAGTAATAGTATACGATAAGGGGTGCTAATGGCAATTGTGAGTTTCAGACATAAGGGCTTAAAATTATTTTATACAACAGGTTCCACAAAAGCTATTCGACCAGATCACGTAAAGAAATTACGCGTTATCTTAACGGCTTTAACAAGTGCTACCACGCCCGAAATGTTGAAAGCACCTGCCTTTAAAATGCATCCTCTTAAAGGTGAACTTACAGGATACTATTCTATATGGGTGAATGGAAATTGGCGTGTTACTTTTCGCTTTATAGGAACAGATGTGGAGCTTGTTGATTATCAAGATTACCATTGATGAAAGGAACGAAAATAATGATGCATAACCCCGCACATCCGGGCGAAGTTCTAAAAGTAGCTTTCTTAGACGAAATGGGGATAACAATACAAAAGTTAGCTAATCATCTCCATATGACAAGAGCTTCTCTATCAAGAGTGATTAACGGACATGCCTCTATGAGTACCGAACTTGCAGTGAAATTAGAACTAGCTGGTTTTAGTAAAGCGAAATTTTGGCTGGATATGCAAACAAATTATAATTTATGGCAAACAATGCAACAGACACAACCACCTATTTCTCCTCTGGTTTCTGAAGCACATCAAACGTCGCTTTGATTTCGTTTATAATTTTGACGGGGCTTTAGTTTTTTAGCTTCCGCCCGTTGCTCTAACCTTTTTGAAGTTTTTTAATGGCTTCTATTGCAAGGCGTTTTCTATCGGCTGTTTTGGTATAAAGAGATGCCATTTTATCTTCTGTCCAGCCAAAAAGCGCTTTCATTTGCGAAACTGTCGCACCAGCATTGGCTGCACGTGTTGCTGCTAATTTTTGCAATCCGTGCGCTGATTTTTTAATACCCGCCGCATTACATGCTTCACGAAAGAGGTTGCCAAAACTTTCTTTGACAAGCTTATTTCCACCTTTACCACAAATGAATGTTTGATCACCTATGGGACCAATTTTAAGGGTTTCCTCTAGTTCTGGTAAAATAGGAAGAAAAACATCTGTTTTAAATTGGCTCTTTTCTGTTTTGAGATAAATGATATTATCTTTGACGTCTTTCCAGCCGATACGAACGGCATCACCACGACGCAAGCCTGTATAAAGAAGAACATCAATCCAGACGCGTTCATGTGTACCATGTGACCAACGGTGATAATATTTGTCTATGTCCTCTTCTAGCCATGGCAGCAATCCCTCACTGTTTAAAGATTTTGGTGCTTTTATATTAAAGGCAGGATTTCTATTTAAAAGGGCATTATCAACCGCCCAATTAAAGAGACCGTTTAAAGAGGTCAAAAAATGTTTTGCCGCCGCGGGGGTCTCTCGCCTTCTGTCTACGGCTTCAAGAATGTGTTGTTTGTTTATGCTTTTATATGCACGATCACCGATATGTTTAGAAACATTATTCAGAATTCGATATTTAACTTTTTTAGTAGATTCTGATTGATTATGCCATTGCATGCTTTGTAAATACTGATGCAACAACCAATCGAAAGACCCTTCTGTGAGTCTGGTACGCCTCTTTGTTTTGGAGGAGCCATTTTGCGCTTGTTTAATAGCCAGCATATAATTGTCAACAAACTCTTGCGTTCCATAGGTTCCTTCAATCCGAAACCGTGGTCCATGACCAATACGTACATACCATATAACTTTACCATGGCGTGTACGTTCACGAACAAGATGCGGTGGACGGCGTTTTGGCATGGCTAAAACTTTATACCGTCGACAGAGGGGCAACTTTTGCTGGTCTCGTAGTCTTCTTGCTCGTTTTCAAGTGGTGGAAAATCGTCAATGCTATAAGTATTATCTGTCGTTGTTGGTGTTATGGTTTTATTGATATGAATTAATAATTCCCCTGTAGGTTTGATTTCTATGAGTTCACATCCTTGTTTTTTAGCTTCTCTTAAAGCACGAGCAATAGCTGGTTGCGTGATAGTAGGTGGGCGGTGTGGCATGTTTATTCCCCTTCATTTTAGATGTAATTCACTCGTGGCGTGAATCACGCTGGTGTTTAAAAGTTGGTTTTTCGGTGTTAGAAACGGCTTATAGAGATACTATAAGAATAGTAGTTCGTATTTCTTTTCCATTATTGCCTCTCGCCCGTTGTGATGATTTCATCATTGATGATCTCTGCGTTTCCATGAATAAATGCATAACCATAGATTTTGGCATTTCCCCCAACTTTTGCTCTGATGGAAATCAATGAACTGTCATAAATTTTAGCATTTCCATAAATTTCAGCTTTTCCACTAATAAATGCACCACCGGAAACTTGTGCATTCTCGTAGATTTGTGCACTGGCAAAAACACGAGCATGTCCAAAAATCTGCGCATTGCCAAAAATATTAGTTTCTCCGGTAACAGATGCACTACCAAAAACACATGCATTTTCGTAAATATCAGCAATGTTATCAATATAAGCATCACCAAAAACCTTGGCTTTGTCATAAACTCTTGCATGACCATCCACACGAGCGTTTCCATAAACATGTGCATCACCAAAAACCTTGGCATAACCATAGACTTTTGCATCATCGCCTACCCAGCAATTGCCATCATGACTTAGATTGTCTTCTTTTTGTATAAAACCGCCTAGGTCATCTGCTTTAACATCATCAAAATCCCTTAAAGCACGAATACGGTGAAGGGTTTTGCCATCAAACACAATTGTTTCATCAGTGATCTCGTATTTTTTCATCTGTTTTTTTCTCTAGTTGAGATTCTTTTATCGTCATCAATCCAGTCGTTCCAACATACACATGCTTCACCGTAAATTTTTGCATGACCGTAAACATGCGCATCACCGTAAACTTGCGTATTGCCGTAAACACGCGCCCTATCGTAAATGTATGGCTCTTCGTAAACTTGTGCATTGCCATAAACTTCTGCATTATCAAAAACGCTAGGTTCACCGCAAATATATGCATCACCGTAAATTTCTGCATGACCGTAAATGCATGGTTCATCGAAAACTTCTGCTTTGCCATAAATACGAGAATTGCCGTAAACATGTGCATAACCGTAAACTTGTGCATTTTCGTAAACCTTAGCATCACCAAAAACCTTGGCATAACCATAAACCTCTGCATTATGGGAAACGCATGCCTCACCGTAAACGTGTGCATTGTCATAAATTTTAGCATCACCATAAATCCTTGCACTATCGCCTACATGTCCGTCTTTAATTTTTGCATTGCCATAAACTTCTGCCTTATCGGAAACGTATGCACAACCGTAAACCTCTGCCCTACCGTAAACTTCTGCATCACCGTAAACTTTTGCTTCTCCATAAATTTCTGCCCTACCGTAAACGCGCGCTTCATCGTAAACGCATGCGCTCTCGTAAACATGTGCATTATCGGAAACTTTTGCTTCATCGAAAACAAGTGCATTGCCATAAACACGTGCATCTCCAAAAACACAAGCCTTATACCAAATCCAACAATTGCCCTCATGGGATAAGTTGCCTTCATGCTCTATAAGACCACCTAGGCTGCCTGCTTTAATACCACCAAAGTCTCGTAAGGCACGAATGCGGTGGAGAGTTTTACCTTCAATCTCAGTTGTTTCATCAGTCAGTTCATATTTATTTTCCATGGTTTATTTCCTTGATTTGCGTACAATCCACCCGTGGCGTGAATCACGCATGTGTTGAAAGTTGTTAGGAATGGGTGGGAGTGCTGGGAGGAGAGAGCACCCCCATAGGTTTAAGCAGCTTTTGCCAAAATCTTTTGCATCTCTTG